>JBJDXD010000050.1:0-11349 GCA_051866495.1 Phascolarctobacterium sp.
TAAGTACAGTAATGTATTCAGCGGACCGATACTAATATGTCGAGGGCTTGACTATAGAAAGTTAAGACCTGAAAAGGTTCATTCTTCTGTGGAAGTTTTGAGGGTACAAAGCTCTCAGAAATAAATAATCCGGTGGTGATGGCTAAGGGGATCCACCTGTTCCCATCCCGAACACAGTAGTTAAGCCCTTATACGTCGAAAGTACTTGGCTGGAAGCGGCCTGGGAGGATAGATAGCTGCCGGTTAAAAAAATACACCATATCCTTGGATATGGTGTATTTTTTTTATTTGATTAGAAGCTATCTATCTGAGCAGGTAAACAGCATGAGTAAATTCAGCAATTAGATAATCAGCAAGCGAGCTTGACTTTTTAGCGAATGAGTGGTTGGTACAATGGTCCCAAGGGTTCGAAGCAGTGAATTGTTTTGCGAGCCAAATAGTACCCCGCAGGGGCCTTATTGTACCCCACGAAATGAGCGTATAAAAAAGTCGCTGCGAGCGGCTGATTACTAATTGCGAATCTACTATACTTTATTGCTGCTGAGTCTACTGAGGATGGACAGATGCCAATTTTTGTACATAAAAAAGCACCACACCTTGCGGTATGGTGCTTTCTAATTCTTAAGCAAAGAAGAGTTTGGACAGGGTCATGGGGTCGATATATTTTCCATCCTTGTAAACACGCATATTGCCGGAAGCGATTTCGTCAATCAGCATAACCTTGCCATCAGCGTCATAGCCATATTCAAATTTAATATCATACAGCACCAGACCCTTTTCCTTCAGGTCATCGGCTACGATTTGAGTGATTTTTTGAGTCATCTCTTTGATGTCCTCATATTGTTGTTCGGTCATAACTCCCAAAATAACCAGTGCGTCCTTAGTAACCAGCGGGTCGCCCAAATCATCATTCTTAAAGGTGGTTTCAACATAAGCAGGCAGGTCAGCACCTTCCTCGATATATTGACCATAACGGCGATAGAAGCTGCCCACAGCCTTGTGACGGCAAATAACCTCCAAGCCCTTGCCAAACACCTTCGCCGGCAGAACTTCCATGGTGGTTTTTGCTAAATCAGCGGATACATAGTGGGTTTTGATACCAGCAGCATTAATCTTTTCAAAGAAATACATGGACATGCGCAGGTTAACATCGCCCACACCTTCAATAGTCAGGCCAACAGAGTTTTCTCCCGGATCAAAAACACCGTCCTTGCCAGTGCAATCGTCCTTGAACTCCAACAGATAGTTGCCATTATCCAGAGCATAAACGTTCTTGGTTTTGCCTACATAGACTAATTTGTTCTCCATATTATATTACTCCCTAATTTGAATTTGCTATGGTATGCAAGCTTTTAAATACTATAGCAAGTAAATTCTACCATATGTATGGACTAAGGTAAATAATAAATCGTAAAAAAATGAACAATTTTTGAAGAATTCATGCAAAATGTTCAGAAACAGCAGTAGTAAATTTACTAAAAAGATAAGTAAACTTAAAAATAATCTTTGTTGGACAGCACATTCTGTGATAAAATAGTGATGTATATAATGCTGTATATTAGTCTCAATATAGAGCGGATTGTGCACTTAATGAAAGTAAAAGAGGGCTTTGTTATGAAAAAGTGGCGGCATACTTTTTTTCAGGAACAATATAAAAAGTTTATAAGCTGCGTGGTCGCGCTGATGGTGTTTATCGCTACATCAGGCATTTTAAATATTGCCAGCTCTGCCGAGCGTCATACCTTGGACGAGTTTGGCTATTTAGAAACTATTTATGATAACAGCAATGGACTGGATTCCTCTGCAGCCAACGACGTAGTGCAAACTAGGGATGGCTTCATTTGGATTGGCACCTATAATGGTCTTACACGTTACGATGGCACAAGCTTTTACCAATATCCTGTATCTAGCGGTATCTATAGTGTGGCCTGCTTGTACGTGTCCAAAGCTGGCGAGCTGTATATTGGTACTAATGATAGCGGTTTAGCCTTATTCAAGGATGATAAATTCACCTTTTGGCAGCGCAATGATGGCCTATCCTCCAATACTATTCGCGATATCACCGAAAATGACGAGGGCTTCATGTTCATCGCTACCACCGAAGGCCTAAGCTTTAAGGATAAAGAAAATTATATTACCCGTGAGAGCGACGTGCGCTTGGCTCGTCAATATATAAAAGAAATACATGCAGCGCCTGGCAATAAGGTATGTGGTTTAACCAAGAATGGTGCTCTGTTTATTTATAAAGGACGTGAGCTGGAAAGCTATTTTAAGGCTGATTACTTTAGCTTTGGCAATGTAGTGGCCATCGAAGCAGACCCTTATAAAATTGATGAATATTGGGTTGGCACCACCGGTGCCATGATTGCGAAAATAAAAGTTATGGGCCAAGAAGCCCAGGTGCTCAAGCTCATGAGCACTGATAGTCTACACACTATCAATGATATGCTGCTGCGGCCCAATGGCATATTATTTGTAGCCACAGATAATGGTGTGGGCTATTTTGATATTAAGGATACCTTCCATATTATTGATAAAATGCAGTTTAATAATTCTGTAGACAATATTATGGTGGACTATGAGGATAATATGTGGTTTAGCTCCTCCCGCATGGGTGTGGCCAAGCTAACCTATAACAGCTTTAGAGATGTTTTTGCTGTGGCCGGCATTGGGCCAAGGGTGGTTAACAGCGTGCTTAAGCACCAGGGTATTACCTATGTGGCAACGGATAGTGGTCTTTTAACCTTAAAGGGTAATAAGCGCGTTTCCACTCCCATTAGCGAATTGCTTGGTCGCATTCGCACGCGGCATATTATCCTCGATAGCAAGCAAAATTTGTGGTTTGCAACCTATTCTAAGCTGGGTTTAGTAAAATATAGTCCTGATGGTACCCTCAAAAGCTTTAGCAGTAAGGATGGACTGCCCCATGAGCGCACTAGGGTGATCATGGAAGCCTCTGCTGGCGATATCTACGTTGGTACTAGGGATGGACTGGCCTTGCTTCGCAATGATAAGGTCGAAAAGACCTTTACTACCAGAAATGGTTTGGCAAATCCCCAAGTGCTGTGCCTTTTAGAGCATGAAGGCAATATTTACGTTGGTACAGATGGTGGCGGCATCAATATGATTAAGGATGACCACATTGTCTATACCTTGGACCAACAGGATGGCCTCAGAGCGGGCGTAATCCTGCGTATGGCTGCTGATCCTGAGATGGGAGGCATTTGGATATCCACGGGCAATTCCATCGCTCATTTCAAGGATAACGAGCTCAAGACCATACGCAATTTCCCCAGTACCAATAATTTTGACTTTATCTTTTTGCAAACCGGCGAAATGCTGGTCACCTGTAATCAGGGAGTGTATGTAACAAGATCCTCCAAGCTCTTAAAGGATGGCTCCTTTGACTATGTTCTAAGCAAGCGCGAGGGCTTGTGTGGCGCTTTAACTGCCAATTCCTTTAATTATATCGAGAATAACGAAAAGCTCTACCTGTGCCTGCAAAATGGCCTCTGTGAGCTTAATTTAGAAAGCCTAGACCAAAGCACTAGCCCCAAAAAGTTTTGCATCCCTAGCGTCAATATAGACGGAGTAGACTACCCCTTGGATGAGAACAAGCCCCTAAAAATTGCTAGTGATGCAACGCGCATTACCTATAAGGCTTATGTTTTGACCAATACCCTGAATAATGTTATTTTATCAACCTATTTAGAGGGCTTTGATAAGGATATAGAAAAGGTTAGCCGCTTTAATAATAAGGAGCGCACCTACACCAATCTTGCGGGCGGAACCTACAAGCTGCATGTGGGTATTTATGACCAACGCACGGGCAAGCTCAGCCAGGAAAAGGTTTATACCCTCATCAAAGAGAAAAAGCTGTCTGAATATCCTGCCTTCGTGTTAATTCCCTTGGGCATTTGCATTGGCTTGCTCTTTGGCGGTTATCGCCTGTATATGCGTCGTCGCATGCAAAAAATGCAGGAAAAGCAAAAGGAAACCGAAAAATTCCTGGACCAGGTTATCAGCTCCTTTGCTAAGGCTATTGATTTAAAGGACCACTACACCTGCGGTCATTCCTCCCGCGTGGCCCAGTATTCACGCCAGCTGGCCGAAGCCTTGGGCTGGAGCAAGGAAAGGGTTGACAACCTTTATCGAGTTGCGATGCTGCACGATGTGGGCAAGGTGGTTATCCCCGACGAGATCTTAAACAAACGAGGTCCCCTGACTGATGCAGAATATAGCAAGATGAAGGAGCACACCGATATTGGTAGTGCTATTTTGGAAGAAATTTCCCAGTTCCCCATGATTGCCGTGGGCGCTAAAAGCCATCACGAGCGCTATGACGGGCGTGGCTATGGTCATCATCTGGCGGGTAAGGATATTCCTTTGGAAGCGAGAATTATCGCCGTTGCCGATACCTTTGATGCCATGAACTCCACCAGGGTTTATAGGCCACATCTCACTAGAGAGCGCATTATCAGCGAGCTGGAGCATGCTAAAAATACCCAGCTTGATGGCGAAATAGTGAATGTGCTTTTGCAGCTTATTGCTGAGGGAAAGATTGAGATTGATACCAGTGACGAAAACATCTAAAAATGTGTGAAAATGCCTCCTTTTTAGTGAAGCTTTTGTGAACATAGGTAAACTTTAAGACATTTTGTGATATAATAAATAACAACATCATGTATGTCAGGAGTGATTACTATGACAAAGCAAAAGATTTTGATTGCTGATGATGAAGCGCAGATTCGTGAGATTTTGCGAATCTATTTTGAAAAGGAAGGCTTTGAGGTTATCGAGGCTGAAGATGGCGCTGCTGCCATTTTAAAGGTGCAATCAGAAAAACCTGATATTTTGCTTTTGGATATAATGATGCCCGTTTTAGATGGCATCGAGGTGTGCAAGCAGGTGCGCAAAATGAGCGACCTGCCCATCATCATGGTTACGGCCAAGGATGAGGATGATGACCGCATTGCGGGCTTAGAAATTGGTGCTGATGACTATATCACCAAGCCCTTTAATTCTCGCGAGGTTGTGGCCAGAGTCAAGGCTGTGCTCCGCCGCGTAGGCACCCAGGAGAAAAAGGGTGACGCGTCCCGCATTGTTTATGACGGACTCATCATCGATATGGACCAATACCAGGTTACAGCCTTTGGGCATAAGATGACCTTCACTACTAAAGAGATGGAGCTGCTGTGGTGCTTAGCCTCTAATCCGGGCAAGGCCTTTAGCCGCAACCAGCTTTTAGAAACCATTTGGGGCTATTCCTATTACGGTGATACCCGTACCGTGGATACCCATATTAAGCGTATTCGTCAAAAGCTTAACATCCCGGAGGACTCCAAGTGGGATATCACCACCATTTGGGGTGTGGGCTATAAGTTTGAAATCAAGGATAAATAATCTAGCATGAAAAAGTCCCTCAGTACCCGCCTGATGTATAGCTTCATGGTCATTATAGTCATCGTGGTGGTGGGAATTACTGCCGGTATTTCCTATTTGATTGCTGACTATTTCTTTGAAATCAAGGAGCAGGAGCTAACCGACAAGGGTCATGAGATGGGTGAAACCATTGAAGCCTTTATCCGCATGGAAGATAAGGATATGCTTTATCGCTATATTATCGCCGTGGATAGGCTGGTCGGTGCCCGCATTTGGCTGTTTGATGATAATTATGAGCTAATTGCGGCCTCCTATTATGATGGACCGGAAAAGGCTGATGAGCCCGATTCCTTAAAGCAATACATGAAATATGGCGTGCCCTCGGCTAGCGAGCTGAAGAATAACGCCATGAAGCTGGATAAGGATATTAAGGAAAGCAGCATTTCCTATCGCATCAAAATCATTCTGCATGATATATACGCAGGCCAATCCTTCAAATCGCAGATTTTTCATCCTCATTACAAGGAGCAGGTTATTTTAGTGGGCGTGCCCTATAAAACTCCTAACGGAAAAACAGGCGCCATTTTAATGATTGAACCGCTCAGCGGCTTTGAAAAATTTTTGCGTAATGTTTACATCTACATAACGATTGTGGGTATCGTTGCTATTTTGCTCAGTCTCCTTTTAGTTAAAACCCTGTCGCGCAAGATTATCAAGCCCGTCCAAGATATGAAGGACAGCGCCATGGCCATGGCCTCAGGCGATTATAGTCGCAGGCTTTTGGTACAGGGCGAGGATGAAATTGCCGAGCTGGCCTATTCCTTAAACTCCTTGGGCAGTGATTTGAGCGCGTATATTGACAAGATGGAGCGCACGGAAAAAATTCGTCGCGACTTCGTTGCCAATGTATCCCACGAGCTGCGCACACCCATTACCATTATCCGTGGTTATAACGAGGCCATTAGTGATGGCATGGTTACCGACCCGGAGGTATTGCAGCGCTACCGCACCTTGATTAACGAGGAAACAGTGCGCCTAGAGCGTATGGTGCGGGAGTTGTTAGATATTAGTAGATTGGAGTCCAGCGATCCCCTGGATACCAATAATTTGGATGAGCTGCCCTTGGCAGTTATCATTCGCAATGTTGCCGAAAAATTGAGTGTGAAAGCAGTAAAGCGCAAGGCTATTTTTAATGTGCATGCTGACGAAAACATAAAAATTTTGGGCGATGGGGATCAAATGGTACAATTAATCATGATTTTAGGCGATAATGCCTTGAAATATTCGCCAGAAAATGGTACTGTATCAATAGGCACGAAAAAGCTTGACGATGGCAGTGTGCTGCTGTATGTTTCCGACCAGGGCAAGGGCATTCCCGAAGAAGAAATTCCCTTTATTTGGGAGCGCTTCTACAAGGTTGAAAAATCCCATTGCCGCAGCGTTCCGGGAACGGGGCTGGGCCTGGCTATTGCCAAGGAGATTATTCGTGTGCATGGCGCTAGCGCCGAGGTAATCAGCAAATGTGGCTTAGGAACCACATTTGAAATAAAATTTCCAAAGGATAAGGTAGTATGATATTAAAGTATGTTCGTCCCGATTACAGAGTAAAAAGTATTTTTGACATTTCTCCCAAATGGTTGAAGCGTAATGGCTACATGAAAATTGTTGTTGATATCGACAACACCCTGCTGCCCCGCGATAAGAATATGGTTGGTCCTCGTGCTATGACCTGGATTCGCCAAATGCATCAGCTGGGCATCAATGTAGCTTTGATTAGCAATAATGGTGGCGACCGTATTAAGGCTATCACCCGTCAAACCAATTTGGGGACTATTATGCGTGCAGCAAAGCCTATGCCCATGGCCTATAAGCAAATCACCAAAGCTATGGGTGGCGGCAAAATCCTCTTTATTGGCGACCAATTGATGACGGACGTTTTAGGTGCAAAGATTGCCGGTCATCCCGTTGTTTGGGTTGAATCCCTGGGCGGCAAGGAGCATTTTATTACCCGTTGCACTCGCAAGCTGGAAAAATTCTTCGCCGGCCGCTTAGTTAAAAACAATATGATGCCCAAGGAGCGCGTATTATGAAAATTGCCCTGCTGCAGCTAGCTATTCTCGAAAAGAATAAAGAGGCCAATGTGGCTCACGGGCTGCAGCTGGTGCGTCAGCACGCTCCAAGCCATGATGTACTGGTTTTGCCAGAGGTATGGACCACTGGCTATAGCCTTGGTCATTTAGATGCCGAGGCCGAAACCGAAGCCTCACCGGTGCTGGCCGAGCTGCAAAAAATTGCAGCGGAGCACGGGTGTGCCATTGTGGCAGGCTCCGTACCCATGCGCCGTGAGGGCAGGGTTTATAACACCTCCGTGGCCATCGATAAGACCGGTAGCATCGTAAATCTTTATGATAAGGTGCATCTTTTTGGCCTTTTTAACGAAGAACGTTTTTTTGCACCGGGCAATAATTTCAAGGCCTTTGAGCTGGATGGTGTGTGCTGCGGCTCTACCATTTGCTACGATTTGCGTTTTCCTGAGCTGTTCCGTCATTTGGCGCTGCAGGGCGCGCAAATCATCTTTTGTCCTGCCGAGTGGCCCACGGCCCGAGGCGATATTTGGTACTTGCTAGTCCAAGCCAGAGCTGCCGAAAACCACACCTTTGTGGTAGCAGTGAACTGCGCAGGCCAGTTTAAGGGAGCGCCCTTTTTTGGGCATTCCATGGTGGTGGCCCCCAGTGGCAAAATCTTGGCAGAGGCGGGCACAGAGGAAGAGGTTATCTCTTGTACCATTGATTTGGCAGACATTGCCAAGGTGCGCAGCCGGCTAAATGCTTTAGCTGACGTGCGCAAGGAGTTGATTCACTAATGCATTATAAAAATTTGCTGGCCGGCTTGGCAGCCGGTCTGCTTTTGTGTGCCCAAATAGGATTTACAGCAGCCCTAGCTGCTGTGCCACCCGATGCGCCCAAGGATGTGAAGCATATTTTAGGCTTTTATTATGGCAATGGCGAAAACATCCTTATTCGCGAGAATGAGGGACGCTTAGAGCTTTTATATCGCTTTGCCCAAAGCGATAAAGCCTTTGGTGGCTCTAACATTTATCCCTTGACCAAGGAGCATTTTGACTCTTATAGCTTAAACGAAGCTGGCCCCATGACCAGCTCCGAATCCAGTGTGCGCTTTGAGCGTGACCCTGATGGCTATGGCCTTTCCTGTCGGGTGGGCGGGCACATCTACAGTCGTGCCTTCGTAGGCACGACCACCGGTGAGCGCGGCAAAGCCTTTCGCTTTCCGCCCCATTCCGAGGCGGAATGGGCCCAGTTGCGTAGCCAGGCCGCGGCAGCGGTAATGCCGCCTGAGCTGGCCGCAGGCCAGCAAGCTGAATTAGTCGATGCCGCCACCATCGCAGGCATCAAGGTCGATTCCCGCTATGGCAAGGCCGACAACTGCTTTGGTGCGCCCCTTTACACCAGCGAGAAACTGAGCCTAGGCAAGGAGGCAGCAGCAGCCCTGGACAAGGTCCAGAGGCATCTGGCTGCCTATGGCTATGGCATTGTGCTGTGGGACGCCTACAGGCCCTGGAGCGTGAGCAAGCTAGCTAATTTGGCTTTGCCTGCGGACAAAAAGGGGATGCTGGAAGACCCCGATACCAAGGGTAGCGCTCACAACACTGGTAACGCTGTGGACGTAAGTCTGTACGATTTAGCAACGGGTGAAGAAGTGGAAATGGTCTCTGCCTTTGACGAGCCCTCCTTTAGGCAGTTCGCCAGCTACGCTGGCGGCACTAGCCGCCAGCGCTATTTGCGCGGCCTGCTGCGCGAGGCCATGGAGCTGTATGGCTTTAAGGGCATCGAAATGGAATGGTGGCATTTTGACTATGGGCCTTCTACCGCATGGGCACATTTAAATGTAAACATATAAACCCCTCCGCCTCGCAAGCTCGGCACCTCCCCTTTGAAGGGGAGGCACAGTACTAATATGTTGTAGAAGATTGGCTCCCCTTTAAAGGGGAGCTGTCAGCGTAGCTGACTGAGGGGTTTCAATGTAAATATTTTTTACGAGGTGACAAAAATGAACGTATACGATAACGCAAACGAATTGGCAAAAGCAATGCGCGAAAGCCACGAATTTAAAAAATTAAAGGAAGCAACTGCTGTTTTAAACAAGGACGAAAATGCCAAGAAGATGGTAAACGAATTTTTGTCCTTAAATCAACAAGCCGAAATGGAAAAATACCAGGGCAAGGAGCCTAGCAAGGAAACCACCGAAAAAATTCAAAAGCTCTATGGCATCCTTTCCTTGAACCAAGACGCTATGCAATATTTGAACTCCTTCATGCGTTTTCAAATGATGCTGGCCGACGTAACCAACTCTATTCAAGACGTAGTTAAAGAAGCAATGGGTGAAAAATAATGGATTTTGAGGCTATTTTTGCAGGCTGCACAGCTAAGCCCCTGCTTAAGTGCGAGCCCATGACCAAGCACACCTCCTTTCGCATCGGCGGCCCTGCCGACCTTTTGGCACAGCCTGCCGATGAAGCAGAGCTGGCCAGCCTTCTGAAAAAGGCCAAGGAGCACCAGGTGCCCGTTACCTTAATCGGCAACGGCTCTAACCTTTTGGTGCGCGACAAGGGCATTCGTGGCCTAGTCATCAAGCTGAGCAACGCCTTTGGGCAAATCGCTGTGCAGGGCAATACCATAACTTTTGGCAGCGGTGTATCCTTGGCCATGGCATCCAAAAAGGCTGCCAGTCTATCCTTGAGCGGTCTGGAATTTGCCGTGGGCATCCCCGGCACCATTGGCGGTGCCGCCTACATGAATGCCGGTGCCTACGATGGCGAAATGGCAAGGGTAATTAGCAGCGTGCGGGTGATGGATATGGATGGCCGTGTCAGTGAGCTTGCAGCTAGTCAGCTGGACTTTGCCTACCGCCACACAGCATTGCAAAATAGTGGCCTCATCGTGACCAGTGTCACTGTTCAGCTTGAGCCCGGTGCAGCGGCTAGCATCACCGCTAAAATGGCCGATTTTAGCCAGCGCCGCATCACTAAGCAGCCCCTGGAGCTGCCCAGCGCAGGCAGCATGTTCAAGCGTCCCGTGGGCTATTTTGCCGGCACCCTCATCGAACAAACGGGCCTCAAGGGCTACACCGTGGGCGGAGCGCAGGTTTCTACCAAGCATGCGGGCTTTGTAGTGAATATTGGCGGTGCTACCGCCTGCGACGTGCTGCAGCTCATCAAGGATGTACAAAGCAAGGTTTTTGTTGCTCATGGCGTGCATTTAGAGCCCGAGGTGCTTGTTTTAGGCGAAGAATAAGGCATAAGGAGAATTGTGCGTGGAAAATTTATTAAACGATCAAGAAATACATATGCTGGGCCTGCAGGCCTTGATTCCCTGGCTGGAGGGCCATGGCTTTGTAGTGGACTATGTACAGCCGGAAAAATGCGCTGTGCCCCATATTTTTGCCCTTAGCGGTGAAATGCTGACCGTCATCGTTGCTGCCGCTGATATGTATCCCAATAAGGGCAAGGTAACCGAGGCGGACAAGGCAGCGGCTCTGCAGGCTGCTAATCAGCTCAATGGCCTGTGCGCGGTGGCTTCCATTGGCCTTATCAATATGGAAGGCGTTGCCAAGGACGACAAGGAGCTGATGGGTAAGCCCCTGAAGGACGGTCAATTCCAAGCAGATTTTAGCGGTCTGGAGTATATACAGTTTGAAGGTTGAGGTGCGCTTATGGATTTATTAACTGTTGATACTAATAAGTGCTTGCGCTGTGGTATTTGCGTGGAGTGCTGCCCCTCTTGCATCCTTACTTTAGGCGAAAACGGCCCCGAATGCCATTTCGACCGCGGCTGCATGAGCTGCGGCCAGTGCGTCGCCATTTGCCCCGTGGGTGCCTTGGATAATAAATATGCGCCCTTGGCAGAGCAACGCCCTGTGACCAAGCCCATGCTAGACCCCGAAACCGCC
>JBJDXD010000051.1:0-52976 GCA_051866495.1 Phascolarctobacterium sp.
CCATGGAAGCCAAGGCCGCAGCCAGTGCACCTGCCATAGCAGCACCGCCACCGCCACCCGGCGCCGGTGCAGAGCTAGCCAGCGCTGTTAAAAAATCAGTACTCTTCAACTCTGTTAAATTATTCATCCAGCTTTCCTCCTATACAAAAGGCTATGCAGCCAATGCGTCGCTGCATCGGGCCACATAGCCTCCATTATAATCTAAGCTTTTTGTGCCAGCCACCGCCGAACCTGTACCACTGCTGCATAGGCATCCAGTGGCTCCGGTGGCACTAGCATTCCTAGGGGCACCAGCTTGCGCCAGCCCTGGGGCGGATTAACCTGCCAATACAGTGTGCGCGCATCCTCGGTGCTGTGGGCTTCGCCCACAATTGCTATGTCCACATCCGGAAACACCTTGCTTACCGCAACACCAATGGCCTTGCTATTAGTGCCATTGCCCATCACTATCCCATCTAAGGATATCGTCTCCGTAAAGCGCTCCAGCTCCTCAGCCATATGCTCCGTCATAGCGATATGCAAGGCCACAATATTGCCTCGCTCATCCACCAAGGCTAAGCCAGTTTTGCTGCGACCAGGGTCTATACCAAGAAAATTACTCATTGCCTGCACTCTTTTCACTTCTAGGAATAACCTCTAGACGCACCCTTACGGGGCCTGCCGTAGTAATATCGCCTTTAGCATAGGCCTTTAGGGTAAACATGCCATTGGTACGACGAATAGCATTGCTTGTTTCAATCATGGTTGCGGCATCCATATTGCCCACCTTGCCTGTCAAGGGATCTGGCAAAACGCCTGCCTGCACGGCTTGATGATTGATCTGGCTCAAAAAGCTCATCAGCAAATTATCATGGCTGGTAGAGCCATCATTGAGATTATAGTCAGCACTCAAAATTAAGGTGCCATCAGGATAAATAAACTGATTCTCAAAGATTTCAATTTCACAAACGGCCAGCTCGCCCACAATAATATTGGCAACGGTGCGCAATCTAAAGAATAAATTACCCTTGCTCTTATCCAAGGCCTCTACGGCACCTGCAACTGTATTGCGAGAAAGCCAAATTGCCTGCAGGGGCTCTTCTTTATTTTGCATGCCCAAACGCTCTAGGGCTGCTTCGTTAGCATTTTGCAAAAGCCAATTTACCTGTGCTACATTGGCATCATGCTTAAGCCCGCCGCGCATTACACCAGCATAGACAACCTCACCGGCACGATAATATACCTGTCCCTCGCGCATATTGATAATGCCCTTACGCAAAGCGTCCGTTGTTTTTTCCAGCTCTTCGATTTCACTGGTAAGCTGGGCCTTGGACTCAGTTAAACTAGCAAGCTCGCTTTGAGCCTTGCTATACATATCATTAACCTCAGCAAGCTTGGCTTCCATAGCATCGTTTTCACGCATGCTGGCTTGCATTTTCCCATCCAGCTCGCTGATTTTTTTATTTTGCTCCTCCACCTTGACCTTGGCTTCACCTAAAGCCACGGCAGCATTTTCCTTTTCGGCATTTAACAGCTTAAGCTCCTGCTGCAGCTTGTCCATGCCAAAAAGGGCTGTGCGAGCACTTTGGGAGGAAACAGCCATAACGCCAATTGTCAGCACGGCAATAATTGTACCACTGGCAACTGTAAGCAAAATCGATGTATGCTTAGGTCTCAGGCCAAAAATGGACATTTTTTTCTTGCCAATCTTACTGCCCATTTTATCTGCCAAATAGGCAATAAAGCCACCGACTATCGCCATGATAATGATTAGTCTGATACCTACCAAATGCCCACCTCCCTTCGATGTTAGCTTCTATGCTTTCTTAGTGATTAAAAATTCTTCCTCTTCATGAAATACAAACCAATACCAAGGCAAAGGATATTGGGAATGGTGCACGCCAACAGAGGAGGCATAGCACCGCCCTTGCCAAGGCCTGTAGTAAAGGTCATTACTGCGTAATAAATAAAGATAACAATAACGCTAATGCCCAAGCCAATGGATGAGCTGGTTCTTTGCTTTTGAGTGCCTAGACAAGCACCAATCATAGCAAAGAAGAAGCTAGCCAAGGGAATGTTGATACGCATAAAAATTTCACACCATTGGCGATTAGTGGGACTTTTTTGGGATTCTAGCATGCCTATGTATTCCCGCAGCTCGCGAATCGTCATTTCCTCAGGGTCCTTCTGCTCCCAAGAAATCTGCTTGGGAGAAAAATTCAAAGGTATAATCTGCTCGGTAAATTTGGCCGTACTGGTCACGCCCTCTTGGTCATTTAAAGCAAAAACGTTGCCATTAACAATGCGCCAGGAGCCGTTTTCCCAATAGCCATCCTTGGCAGTTTGAATACGGGCAATTTTACCTTTTTCAAATTCCTCAATGGTAATATCGGTCATTTTACCCTTTTTCTCATCAAACTTATTGGCATAGGTTACTCTTTGAGTGCTACCACTAATAGTTTTGATGACGATGTGCTCTTGGGTAGTGGGTTTGGTGTTGTGCTTGATTTCCTCATTCAGAATGCGCTTGGCCTCTGCCTTGGAAAAGGGCACCATTTTTTCGGCCCACACCAAAGAGAACATGCTTACGAAAAAGCCCACCACCAAAACCGGAGCTACAATGCGATAATAGCTCACGCCACCGGCCTTCATAGCGGTGATTTCGCTACTGCCGGACAGCTTACCAAAGGCCATCAACGCAGCAAGCAGCATGGACATGGGGAAGGTATAGTTGATGATTTCCGGCATATTATACATAAAGAGGCGTGCCACTGTTTCCAAGGAAGCGCCATATTGGGTAATATACTGGGTAATCTTGAACAGCATGGTGCTGGCAATAAAAATGCTAGAGAAGGAAGCAACGCCGAAAACGAAGGGATAGAGCAGCTCCTTCAGTACATAGCGGTCTAATAAACGTAATCGCACTTTTCTTCCTCCTACATGCTAAAGTTGTCGCCCAAATAGTATTTGCGGGCTACGGGATCGTTGGCAATGGTTTGGCTATCGCCGTGAAGCAAAATCCTACCATCCGCCAAAATATAAGCCTTATCCACGATGCTCAGTGTTTCGCGAACATTGTGGTCAGTAATCAAGATGCCGATGCCACGCTTGGCCAAATGAGCAATCATGCCCTGGATATCGGCTACGGCAATGGGGTCAATGCCGGCAAAGGGTTCGTCCAGCAGGATGAAGGCCGGGTCCGTTGCCAGCGCACGAGCAATCTCTACGCGGCGGCGCTCGCCACCAGAAAGAGCCTTGCCCTCGCTTTTACGGACATGGTCCAAACGAAATTCGTCGATAAGAGCATTCATCTTAGCTACCCTTTCCTCGGAGGAAAGATTGGTGGTTTCCAAAATAGCCATGATATTGTCTTCTACCGTCATTTTGCTAAAAATGGAAGCCTCCTGGGGCAGATAGCCAATGCCGGAACGAGCACGCTCATACATGGGCATGTGGGAAATATCCTTGTCGTCCAAGGTAACGGTGCCACTATTGGGAGTTTCAATACCTACAATCATATAGAAGGTTGTGGTTTTGCCGGCACCATTAGGCCCCAAAAGGCCCACAACGGTACCCTGCTCCACTTCGATACTAACACCGTCCACCACATGACGCTCGTTATAAATTTTTACCAGCTTATCAGTTTTAATAATCAAGCTTTTGTCCTCCGTTTATCAGGCTGTAGCCTTGGCTTCGGCAACATCCACAGCCTCGGCCAGCTCTACAGACTCAGCTCCGGCGGCCTGTTCCTTTTTGGTAGTAGCGGGCTGGGGTTCGGGAATGTAAAGAATATTAACCTGGCCATCGGCTATAGCATAATTGGCATTTGTTAAGCGCAGCTTGTTACCGGAAACAGTGTTGCCATTTTGGGTAGCTGTTGCATTGCCAATAAGCTCTACATAGCCGCTCTTATCAGTTTTATAAATTGCGCTATCGGCAGCAGCAGTCAAGTCGCGAGCCTTGCTATCGATTTTGACACCGCCATAAGCATTGGCCACGCCCTGGGCCATGTCATAATCAATTTTACTAGCGTCCATTACACTGCCATCCACATCGGTCAAGCGAGCCCAGCTGCCAATGGTTTCAGCAAACTGACGACCCTTGTAATAATCAATTCTGTCAGCACTAAGGCTTTTGCCCTCTTTTGTTACAACGGCGCCACCAATAGCGGATAAATCATTCTCGTTATGAGCAATAAACTCATTGCAAACAATGTGAGCATCACTCTTGTCAGCCACTACATTGCCGCGCAGGGTACCCTTCTTAGCCTTGCTGTTAAACTTTGCATAATCGGCAGTGGCAACGCCATCCTCCTGGGTAAGCACCACATGGCCCTTGGCCTCACCTTCGCCGGTTTGCAGATTATATTCCAGTTCATCTGCTGCAACACTAAATTTTTCGGGTGCAGCAGCCCAAGCACTGCTAGCTATGGACAAAGCCATAACAGCAGCTAGTATTATCAATTTTTTAGTTCTAACCACTCTATTCGCCGCCTTTCGTAACCTTAGCATGACCCTTAAGATTAAACTTTTGGAAAGCACTGGTGGTGCGTACCTCATCTGCTACCGCAGTATAGGCATCCTTAACCACCTTCACATGTCCGACAGCTGTAATATGCTCATTTTTTTGCTGCCAAATAACCTTATCCGCAGCAAAATTACCACCAGTATTTAAAACTGCCTTGACCTCGCCCTCCAAGGTGAAATCATTTTTATTCATAGCGACTTCGCCCTTGTCCGCACTTATGTCTATGTAGCCGCCATCCTTACGATAAACCTTGCCCTTAATGCCTTTTAAGACCGCCACGTTGCGCTGTCTATCGTTAATGGCCTGCTCCACAGTAAATTCCCACAAGGGCTTGCCGTCTTTTTCCCTTTTAAGAACGCTATCCTTCAAGGATGCATTAAGCTGGGCACTTACACCATTGCCCATCTTAATGTTGACCGGCTTGTCACCGCTCAGCATGAGCCAAGCAATTACGGCGCTAGCGATAACTAAACCTGCCACAATGGACAGAATTACTTTCTTATTTTTCATCTGCCTTATTTTCCTCCTCAGGTGGTGTATAAGGGGTATTCCAACGATGCTGGAACCAAATCCAGTTATCAGGATATTCTTTGATAATCTTTTCGACCTCTTGGGTCATCTTGAGGGTTACATTATAATCATCGACCTTGGTATTGCCGGTGAATTCATAACGAATGGGGTCCTTAACTATTGCCTGATGACCATAGCCATCGGGTTTACGCACGATAAAAATAGGAATTATGGGCGCCTTAAACTTGCGAGCAAAATAAGCAGGGCCTGTAGGGGTGGAGGCCATCTTGCCTAAGAAGGGCACGAAAATACCATCATAGCCACCATCCTGATCCGCAATGAGGCCCAGCATGCGGCCCTTTTTCATGGCCCTTGCACAGCCCAAAATCTCGCTGGTACCGCGAGCAAAAATCTCTTGACCTGCGCCACGGCGCAGCTCGTTCATAAAGTCACTATAAACCCTATTGGGCTGGGGCTTTTCCACAGCACTCAGAGGAAAGCCATTGAGAGCAAGGCCTGCACCAAGCCACTCCCAGTTATCCATATGGCAGGCCAGCATAACTACGCCCTTGTTCTCATGCACAGCCTCCCAGAGGATATCCGGGCGATCAAAGGTCACCAGGCCACGGATATTGTCTTTATTTAAAGCAGGCATATACATGATTTCCATAAAGGTCATACCCAGATTGATAAAGAGACGCTTGATGGTGTCCTTGGCCTGCTCATCACTGTAGCCTAAGCGTTCCTTGATGGTCTCCTCCGCTCTGATGCGCTGCTTTTTAGCAATTTTATGATACAAATGTCCCACGCCCCTGCCAATGTTCACCACTAGCTTATAGGGCAACCAGGATATGACTGTACTCATTGTTTTAAGTAAATAATATAACCACATTATTGTTTATCTCCTTGTCCGGCTTGCAGATAGGAATTAACGATGATGTTCCAATTATCTTGGGCAGCAAGAATCATGGTAATGGCTTCACGCACAGCGCCGTGGCCTCCCTTGGCCTTGGTGACGATATCAGCCACTGCCAAAACCTCGATAGAAGCGTCAGCCGGGGCTATGTTTAAGCCGGCTGCAGCAAAGGCAGGGATGTCGTTCAAATCATCGCCCATATAGGCGATTTCATTAGGAGTCAGTCCCAGCTCCTTAGCCATTTGCTCTAGGGCCATACGCTTATCCTTAACACCCTGCATTAGTAGTTTAATGCCCAGCTCCTCGCAGCGACGCTCCACAATGGGGCTTTGCCGCCCGGTAATGACAGCGATTTTGAGATTGCTGCGCAGAGCGCAGCTAATACCCATGCCATCCTTAGCATTAAAACCCTTGAAAACTTCGCCTGCGGGGCTAATATAGATGCTGCCATCAGTTAAGACACCATCCACATCCAAGGCTAGGAGCTTGGTCTTTTTCAAGGCCTGCTCTAAAAGCTCCTCGCTCAAAGCCTGCTCGTTCTTATATTGTACCTTGGCTTCTATATTACAACAAATAGCGCCGCGTTCTTCCTTACCTTCCATGATTATACCACTCCCTGACGTACCAGGTCGGTCATATGCAATAGGCCGATAACTTTTTTATCCTTATCAAGCACAGGCAAAACCGTAATGGGCTTTGGCTTGTTGCTTTCCATCAAATGCAGTGCTTGTGCTGCCAGCTTATCCTCGGTAATGGTTTTGGGGTTAGCAGTCATCAGCTCACGCACAGGGCGCTGCAAAAAGTCCACGCCCTTGCTCAAGCCGCGGCGAATATCGCCGTCGGTGAGCACGCCCTGCATAACACCATTTGCGTCCACTACGGAAACAGCGCCCAAGCCCTTATCAGTGATGACAAAGAGGGCGTCTTGAACGGTAGTATCTGCCAAAACAGTGGGATTTTCGTCACCCTTGTGCATAATATTGCCCACAGTGAGCAGCAGCTTGCGTCCCAAGCTGCCACCGGGGTGGAAAATAGCGAACTGGCTAGCGGTAAAGTTGTGCTTTTTGAGCAGCGCCAGCGCTAGGGCATCGCCATAGGCCAAAGCAGCCGTGGTGCTGCTGGTGGGGGCAAGGCCCAAGGGGCAGGCCTCCTTAGAAACGCCAACATCCAAAATTACATCTGCATTTTTGCCCAAGGTGGAATTAGCATTGCCCACCATAGCAATGATTTTGGCGCCGATGCGGCGCAAAGAGGGCAAAATATTGAGCACTTCGCCGGTCTCGCCACTGTTGGACAAAGCGATAACCACGTCGGAGGCGGTTACCATACCCAAATCGCCGTGAATACCCTCGGCAGGATGCAGATAAAAGGACGGGGTGCCAGTGCTAGCAAGGGTTGCTGCCATCTTGCGACCAATCAAGCCGCTTTTACCCATACCGGTAATTACAGTGCGGCCTTGACATTCCAAAATCAAATTTACTGCCGCTGCAAAATTTTCATCTATACGAGGCACAAGCTCTAAAATGGCCTCTGCTTCCATACGCAGGACATCCTGCGCATGCTCCAGCATTGCTTCCATGTTGCTCACCTTTCTTACTTAGCCACGAACAATCTTATCAATTGCCAAAACATCGCTAAGCAGCTTTTGTAAATTATCCAGCTGCACCATATTGGGCCCATCGCTCAGTGCCTCTGCGGGATTATCGTGCACCTCTAAAAACAGCGCATCAATACCCACCGCTGCTGCAGCTCTTGCCATATGAGGTACATATTGGCTTTGTCCGCCGCTAGAGGTGCCTTGACCACCGGGTATTTGCACGCTATGGGTTGCATCCATAACAACAGGATAGCCCAGCTCGCGCATAATGGCGATACCGCGCATATCGGTTACTAAAGTGTTATAGCCAAAGCTAGCGCCGCGCTCGGTAAGCATCAGGTTATTATTGCCTGCTTCCTCCACCTTTTTGATAACATTTTTCATATCCCAAGGTGCTAAAAATTGACCCTTTTTCACATTAACGGTCTTGCCTGTTTTAGCAGCTGCCCACACCAAATCAGTTTGACGACACAAAAAGGCCGGGATTTGCAAAATATCAACCACCTCGGCAGCCTTTTCAGCCTGCCAGGGTTCATGAATATCAGTAACAACAGGCACGCCCAAATCCTTTTTGATTTGTGCTAAAAGCTTCAGGCCCTCTTCAATGCCTGGGCCACGGAAGGAGGCATAGGAGGAACGATTGGCCTTATCAAAGGAAGCCTTGAATACATAGGGAATACCCAATTCCTCACAAATAGCCTTGGTACGCTGACCAATCTTTAGGCTGCGCTCATAGCCTTCTAAAACACAGGGACCAGCCATGAGCATCAAGGGATGTCCCTGGCCTACTTGATAATTACCAACTTTAACAATATGCATAGCTACCTCCTATTTGTTCATCTTGGCAAACAGCTCGTTCACTGCAGCCAAATCTTCGGGGGTGTCAACACCAATGCCCTGGAAATCGCTTTCCAGAACTTTAATTTTATAACCATTTTCTAAAGCACGCAGCTGCTCTAAGCTTTCGGCTCTCTCTAAAGGAGTGGGAGTCAAAGCAGCGTATTTCAAAAGAAAGCTGCGACGATAAGCATAAATGCCCACATGCTTATAAACCTTGTAGCCCTCCGGTTTGTTGCGAGGGTAGGGCATCAGGCTACGAGAAAAATACAGAGCATAGCCATTTAAATCAGTTACAACCTTAACAGCAGCAGGATTATTATAATCCTCCTCATCCATAGCCACCTTCATGGTCGCCATTTGCAGCTCCTCATCCTCAGTAAAGGCTGCAGCCAAACGATCGATTACCTCAGGGGGAATCATGGGCTCGTCACCCTGCACATTAACAATAACGTCCACATCAGGATAGTTCAAGGCAACCTCTGCCAAGCGGTCGGTACCACTGGGATGGTCAGGAGAGGTCATCATGGCTTTGCCACCGCAGGCCTCAACAGCCTTTTTAACAAGCTCGTTATCGGTTGCTACAACGACCTCATCGGGCAGCTGTGCTTGGCAAGCTCTTTCGTACACACGTTGGATCATGGGCTTGCCACAAATTAAGGACAGGGGTTTGCCCGGCAGACGAGTGGAAGCATAGCGAGCAGGAATTACACAAAGTACCTTCATTTTTTTTCAAGCTCCTTCTTAATGGCATTATCAATATATTCTCGGAATTTATCCATGCCCTCGGTAATGCAGATATCCATATTCAGGATATACAGCGGAATTTCACGGGCAGAATAAATAAACTCAGTGGGAATCTTTACTGCGTCCTTGGCAGTGGCAACCATGGCCACGGCCTTGAGGCTGCTTGCACGCTCATTAATATACTGCATCTCCAGCATACCATAGTCGTGATGGTCAGGATAACGCACGGCCTCTAAGATATTCAGACCAATGCTGGATAAGGTTTGCTCAAAGGAGGACGGATTGCCAATTGCAGAAAAGACCATTACATCCTTGCCCTTCAGCTCCTCCAAATCCTTAATGTTTTCAGAAATGCCCTTGTACCAATCGGCAATTTCTACAAAATTCTTCGGATGGTGAACACTCTCTATTATAGGAGCATCCGCATTATATTTAGCAATGGTTTGACGCAATTGCATGCGACTCAGCTTGCTGCTTTGGTCAGTTTTAGTCAGCAGGAACAAATCGCCACGCTCCAGGTTTTGCAAGGGCTCACGCAGAGTGCCACGAGGCAGCACGCAGCCATTACCAAACATGTTCAAGGTGTCGACCAACACAACATCCAAATCACGCTCTAATTGCCAATGCTGGTAACCATCGTCCATGATGATAACCTCAGCATTCATCTTTTCTACAGCATAACGACCGGTAACGGCGCGATTCTTACCGATAATAACCGGAATGCCGGGCAGGGTCTTAGCCATCAAATAGGCTTCGTCACCGGCTTCATAGGCAGTCATGAAAATCTTGTTGCCATCGGAAACAACGCCCAGCTCCTTGCCCCAGTGGGAACGATAGCCACGGTTCAGGATAACAACTCTATAACCCATGGCCTTAACGATGGCAGCCATCTTTTGGGCTGTAGGAGTTTTGCCAGTGCCGCCAACGGTAATATTACCAATGGAAATTACGCAGCAATCTAGCTTTTCCTTCTTCAAAAGGCCGCTTTCATACATATTCAGCTTGCAGCATACACCAAATTTATAAAGATAACTCATGCCGCGAAGCAAAGCCAAAAGCAGCCAGCCCATGAAGGGAGTTTCCGGCCCGTAGGCAATGCGATAAATATACTGAATCACAGCATCGCCATGGCGCAAGCGACCGCCACCCTCGTCTGTCAGATTGCGGGTATTGATGGGATATACGGAATATTCCTTAGCGGGAACAGAGGTCAGATCCAGTAGCTCCTTCAAATAATGGATGCTGCGCACATCCGCACCACGGTTTTCCTTAATAACTTGCAAGGAAGCCGCGCCCATTTGCTCACGACGAGCATCATTTTGAATGATATCCAGCATTTCGCTAGTCAACTCACTCTGGTTGTTAACCATTTTGCACGCCTTAACCTTGCTGAGCAGAGCATAGGAATCCTTAAAGTTTTGCATACTGGGTCCAACAAGAATTGGCTTAGCATGAGCAGCGGGCTCCAGCACATTATGACCACCAGTGCCACTAAAGGAACCGCCCACATAAACCACATCGCCCACGGCATAAATACGACCCAGCTCACCAATGGTATCGATAATCAGCAAGGGATATTCCTTACGCTCGCCCTCCTGCTCCTTCATCTGGGAACGATAGCCAGTTTCATAGCCATAGCGACTAGCAATCTTAGCAATTTCTTCTGCTCTAGCAGTTTTGCGAGGTGCGATTATCAAATGGGCATGGGGATATTTTTTGCGTACAGCCTTAAAGGATTCAAAAAGAATCTTTTCCTCTCCGGGATGGGTGGAGCCAGCCACGATAATGGGATAATGATCTCGCAGTCCCAGCTCATAGCGATATTTAGCCAAATCCTCTGGGGTTACTTCCGCATAGGTTTGGTCAAATTTAGTATTACCAGTTATGAAAATCTTATTTCTATCAGCACCCAAATGGGCAATATAATCCGCGTCAATGCTGGACTGCATACAAAAGCGAGTCACAGTGTTGAGCATATCGTCCCAAATACCGTATAGATAGCGATAATTCTTTACGGATTTTTCAGAGATACGTCCGTTAACCATCATTACGGGAATGTGGCGTTCGCGTATTGCACGAAGGAAATTAGGCCACAGCTCAGTTTCAACGGGCATGAATACTCCCGGATGAATGCGCTTTACCAAGGATTCTGCAACAAAGGGAAGGTCCAAGGGGAAGTAGATGATGGCATCTGCCTCGGGAATAATCTGCTTAGCCATATTATAGCCGCCCACGGTGAAAGCACTAACAAGCACAGGTCTATCTGGCATAGCCTTACGAATTTGCTTAACCAAGGGGCTAGTAGCCACAATTTCGCCCACGGATGCACCATGAATCCAAATACAGTCCTTACGCATAACCTTGGCAATCTCTTCGTTATCGATGTGCCCAAAAACCTGCTCCTTAAAGCGCAGGCCAAAGCCCTTTTCAGTGAATAATCGATAGGTATAGTAGGGCAGTACAAAGACCAAAAGCACTATTAAAATAAGGATATTATACAGAATATACATGAATTAACCTCTTTTCGCCCTAGTGGGTCTCTTTACTGCGATACTGGATTTTATATAAATGAGCATAAAGCCCATTCTTTTCCATCAGCTCATCATGGGTGCCCACCTCAGCCAAGCAACCCTTCTCCAAAACCATAATCTTATCAGCATTTTTTATAGTAGAAAGACGATGTGCAATAACAAAGGAGGTGCGACCAATCATCAGTCGATCCAAAGCCTCCTGTACTACGCGCTCGCTTTCGGTATCCAAAGCAGAGGTTGCCTCATCCAAAATAAGGATTTGCGGATTTTTGAGAATGGCACGGGCTATGGAAATGCGTTGGCGCTGGCCACCGGAAATATTAACGCCGCGGTCGCCCAACATGGTTTGGTAGCCCTGGGGCAACTCCATGATGAAATTGTGGGCGTTGGCAGCCTTAGCCGCAGCCTCAACCTCCTCCTTAGTAGCATCAAGGCGACCATAGAGAATATTGTCATACACAGAGCCATTGAAGAGCACCGTTTCCTGGGGCACAATGCCTACCTGCTCACGCAGGGACTTTAGTGTTACGCGACGGATATCCTCGCCATCAATGGTGATGCTACCATCAGTTACATCATAGAAGCGAGGCAACAGACTGGCCACAGTGGATTTACCGGCACCGGAGGGACCAACAAAGGCAATCATCTCGCCAGGCTTTACGTCAAAGCTTACATTATTCAAAACCTGCTCACCAGGGTTATAGGCAAAAGAAACATTTTTAAAGCTCACATTGCCCTTCACCATGGGCAAAGCCTTCGCATCAGCGGCATTTTGAATGGTTTCGGGCAAATCCAAAACATCAAACACACGCTGAGCAGCAGCCAAAGCCTTTTGGATATTGCCAATAACACGGCTGAGGCGCTTAATAGGATTAGAAATATTGACGGCATAGGTCAAGAACGCTACCAAGCTACCTGCAGTAATTTTACCATCGATAACACTATTGCCGCCATACCACAGGATAATAGTTACACCAACCGCAGCCACAAACTCAATGGTCGGAGTAAGGGTCGCAGAAAGCTGGGCATACTTCATGTTAGCCCTAAAGTTATTCATATTCTCTTTATCGAAACGATTGATTTCGTATTCCTCGCGCACGAAGGATTTTATAACGCGGGCGGAGGATACGGTTTCCTGTAAAACGGAGGTTATATCAGCAGTAGCCTCTTGGATGCGGCTACCGGATTTGCGTATTCTCTTACCAAACTGGTCAATAAAGAGCAAAACCACGGGAAAAGTGCTAAAGGTTACCAAAAACAGGCGCCAATCCAGATAAATCATCATCACGATGGAAGCAATCAGGATAACGCTTTCAGTTACCATTTCCACTACATTCTCCACCATTGCTGCTTGCAAAGCGTTAACGTCATTGGTTACATAGCTCATGATGGTGCCAGTTTTATTTTTATCATAAAAGGACAGGCTCAAGCGCTGCAGCTTTTCAAAAACAGCCTTACGAATGTCGATAATCACTCTCTGGCCCACATAATTCATTAAATAGCTTTGGCCATAGTAGGCGATACCACGAATGATAAAGACTACGATAATGCTGACCACAATGTAGTTCAGCATATCCGTATTCTTCTCCTTCAAAACCTGATCCACCATGTCCTTGATAATCCAAGGCAGATAGGCGGTGCCACCGGCAGCAATTACTGTGCAGATGCCGGCACACAAGCCCCGAAACAAATAGGGCTTTACATATTTCAACGCACGAAAGTATAAATTCATTTTTTCTCCTCAGCTATTTTTAGAATTAGTTGGGCAACACGATTAACAGCACCTGGCTCACCTAGGCGCGCCTTCATATAGGCTAAATTAGCCTCCAATTGGGGACGACGCTCCGGCGCCAAGAGCTCTGCCGCGGTGGCGGCTACCTTCGCGGGGGTAAAATCCTCCTGCAAAAGCTCTGGTAAAATTTGACGACCAGCCACAATATTAGGCAGTCCAATATTAGGAATATTTATCACTCTGCGGGCAATAAAGGCATTGAGAGCAGAGGTGCGATAGACAATCACACTGGGCAGACCGCATAATGCAGCCTCCAACGTTACCGTACCACTGGTAGCCAAAGCCAAATCAGCAATGCTAAACAAATCATAATTATGCCCTTCAGTGATCTTGATATCCAAGCCAGAAGCAGCTATTTTACCTTGCAAAAGCTCCAGCGGAATAGTGCCGGCACGGGGCATAGCAAACTGCACCTCCGGCATTTGCTTTTGCAAAAGCTTAGCACCCTCAAGCAAATTAGGCAGCATCTTTTCGATTTCCATAAGGCGACTGCCGGGCATCAAAAGCACCAAGGGCCTATCGGGCTTCTTGCCCGCCCAAGCCTCAGCTTCGGCTCGCTCCATAGAAGGATGCACAATATCCAGCAGCGGATGACCTACGAACTCTACGGGCGCACCGGCCTCTTTATACACATCGTATTCAAAGGGGAAAATGCAAGCCACCTTGTCAACAATCTTAGCAACATTTTTCGCACGCCCCTTATTCCAGGCCCAAGCAGAAGGAGCAATATAAGAGACCACGGGAATGCCCTTATCATGAGCTAGCTTAGCCAGCTTCATATTAAAGCCTGGATAGTCCACAACTACCAAGCAATCAGGCTTGCGCTCGTCCATCACCTTGGCAAAATCGCTGCGCAGCTTAAACAAATCGGGCAGCTTTTTGATAACCTCCACAAAGCCCATCACCCCATGGTCCTTAATATCAAAAAGCACTTCCCCTCCGGCAGCGCGCAGCTCATCCCCGCCCATGCCAAAAACCTCGGTTGCATCATCTATTCTTTTAATAGCAGCAGTAATTGCCGCAGCATGAATATCCCCGGAGGCTTCTCCGGCGGAAATGAGAATCTTAGCCATAATATCTCCTCAACAAAGCTTATACTACTTCACAGTATATTATAACACAAAAAGCGGCTGACATAAGCTATCAGCCGCTAAGAATTGCGAAATTTTTTCAATATTTTATTTAACCAGGATGGTTATATTGTGTTTATCAGCTAATTCGATGACTTTTTCCCGTTCAGCAATCAAAGTATTACCCGCTTCAATGACAATTCCGGTTGCTCCGGCATAAATCATGGATTCCAAGGTCTTAGTACCAAAGCCAGGAATATCGAAGCGCTGGTCCTGGGAAGGCTTGGCAGCCTTAGCCACAATAACGCCACCCTTGCCCAAATAACCACCGCGCAAAATGCAGGCATCGGTGCCTTCGATAGCCTCCACAGCCATCACTGCACGATTTTTCACAACAACCGTTTGGCCAATGTCCAAGCCACCTATAGCCTTGGCCATCTCAAAGCCAAACTCCATATCTGCTAGCTCCGCCTCCGTGGGCTTGCGTTTAGTGAGCACACCTGGCGCCGGCAGAAGCGGTTTAATGAGGATGGTTTGGTCCATAACCTCGATACCCTCATCCTCCAGCTCCTTAACGATAGCATTCATAATGGTATCGTCCTTGCGGTCGGGGACGCTAGCTAAAATTTTAATGGCACGCAAATCAGGCACGATTGCTCCCGCCTTATAAAGCACCTCCTTGGTTACCTTGCCAATCATGGTAACCTTGGTAACCCTGTGCTTTTTCAAGGTAGAAATAATCTTGCCTATTTTGCCAATATTGATATCGTAATAATAATCCACGCTGGGCTCTAGCTCCTCATCAATGCCAGGAACTACACCCACCGCAACAACCTCGTAGCCCAAGCTTTTCGCCGAACGGGCTACCTCCACCGGCAAATGACCTATGCCGGATAATACGCCTAGAACTTCCATTGATCTTTTCCCTTAAAAGTTATTTGCGGGTGCGAATAATGCCACGCTCCACATTGCGCAGGAAACGCAGGAGATGCTCAACCGGCTCACAGCTTTCCAGCTCGGACTCCATGGTCGCAATAGCCTCCTGCAGGGGCAAGCCGCTACGATACAAAATGCGGAAGGCCTTTTTCAGCTCGCTGCGATGCTCCGCCGGCATACCTGCGCGGGACAGGCCCACACTATTTAAACCGGATACAAAGGCAGGGTCGCCAGCAACAATCATGAACGGAGGAATATCCTGGCTAACACGAGCCATGCCGCCCACCATTACATTGCGACCAATTTTGCAGAACTGATGCACCGCAGACAAGCCACCGATAACAGCACGATCCTCAACGATAACATGACCTGCCAAGGTAGCAACATTGGACATAATTACATTATTGCCAACAATGCAGTTATGCGCCACATGGGTATAAGCCATCATCAAAATATTGTTGCCAATGCGAGTTTCATTGCCTTCACCACAGGCACGGTTAACAGTGCAGCACTCGCGGAAGGTGCCACCATCACCAATAATAGTAGTGGTTTTTTCGCCCACAAACTTCAAATCCTGGGGCACTGCACCAATGGAGCAGCCAGGAAAGAAGCGATTGTTTTTACCAATAGTTGTATATTTATGAATGGTTACATGCGCACCAATTATACAGCCGTCACCAATTACTGTATCCTCATCGATTACAGCGTAAGGACCAACAGTAACATCCTTACCAAGAACTGCGGACGGATGAATAATAGCGGTTTCATGAATACCCCTCTCGGGCATTATCACAGAACTCATTACTTTCACTCCCCACAAAATTTAATCAAACAATTAAATTCGAATATACTATTATAGTCATCCCCACAGGACTTTTTTCACAAGCCAAATAAGTTGATTTTGCTTAATTTAATCTTAATATGTTCTATTATCTAGCTTTTTCTGCATATTCCTGCTAGTTTGATAAAATTTTGTTATTCCTTGGGATCCATAATAGCAAAGGTGCAGTCGCATTCGCAGGCAACCTTGCCATCAACCTTGCCCTCGCAGTGAATGATGCCCATATTGCCACGCATGATTTTGGTAACCTCGGCGGTGGTAACTACCTGGTCACCGGGCACTACCTGTTTGCGGAAGCGAACATTGTCAATCTTAGCAAAAACAGCAATCTTGCCACGGTTTTCTTCGGGATACAGCATGGCTACGCCACCAACCTGAGCCATAGCCTCGATTAAAAGTACTCCCGGCATAATGGGCTCATTGGGGAAATGACCCAAAAATTGTACTTCGTTAGCGGTGATATTTTTAATACCAACGGCACGCTTCATGGGCTCAATCTCCAAAATTCTATCTACAAGCAGCATGGGATAGCGATGGGGCAGAATTTTTTTAATTTCATTGATATCTAATACGGTCATTTTTTATTCCTCCTTTGTTCTATAAGCCTGAATTTGCTTTGCAATCTGGGAATTAAAGGCATGTCCTGTTTTTACAGCAATAACATGGGCCTTGATGGGGCCAAGTAAAAATAAATCGCCGATTACATCGAGAATCTTATGGCGAATCAATTCATTTTCAAAGCGTGGCTCGGACAAAATCTTTTCCTCGTCAAACACAACTACATTTTCTAAGGAGCCACCCAAGCCTAGGCCCATTTTACGCAGCATTTCCAGCTCGTAGGTAAAGGCCACAGTTCTAGCAGGCATAATTTCCTTTTTAAAGCTTTCCTTATCCAATAAAACATCAAAATACTGAGTGCCCAGCATGGGATGCTTATTGATAGAGGTAAAGCTAATGCGGTAGCCATCATAGGGCAACACAGCAATATAGCGGTCACCATCATACACGGAAAAGGCCTTATCCACCGCATAAACCCTGCGTTCAGCCTCTTGCTCTACCAAGCCCGCCTCTTCGATGAGCTCGCAAAAAACCTTGGCACTGCCATCGGTAACAGGGGGCTCGGGAGAGGACATTTCTATACGAATATTATCCACACCGCTGAGGGAAATAGCCGCCATTAAATGCTCGACAGTGAACACCTCGGCACCATTTTCACTTAAGGTGGTTGCCTTCACAGTGGAGCTAACATTTTCAGCCAACGCTCTAATCTCTGGCTGGCCTGGTAAATCTGTACGCACAAAGGTAACACCGGTATTGGCAGCAGCCGGTTTTAAGGTCATAAAAACATCCTTGCCGGAATGCAGGCCGATGCCGGAATAAGCCACTTCTTTAGCAATAGTATGCTGCAATTCTTGAATATTTGCGGACATCTTCATCCTCCTTCGACAATTTATTTTTTCTTATAAAAACGCTGACGACCGTCCTTCCAACGATCGTGCACCCAGAACCACATTTCCGGGTGAGCTGTAATTTCTTGCTCCAAAATATCAACTAGCTGACGAGTAACCTCATAAAAATCTTGCTTTTTATCCTTGGTTTTCGGAGTGTACAAGGGCGGATAAATTTTTGCCGTACAGGTCCAATCGTCATTATTGTGTAAAAAAATGGGCAATATTGGAGAACCATAAAGGCGGGAAAGAGCTGCCGGCCCCAAGGGAATGATGGAGCATTTGCCAAACAAATCAATTTCGACGCCATCATCATTAGTATCTTGGTCATATAGCACGCCCAAAAGATGCTTTTCCTTCAGCATACGACTAATTGCTAATAAGCCATGCTCACCACGGTTATAGGTCACCTTTTGTCCCACCATTTGGCGAAACTCATTGATGGCTTTATCCATATTAGCATTATTCTGTTTGCGGGTGATGGACAGCATGGGATAACCATGCAAGGCTACAGTCGCACCCAAAAGCTCCCAGTTGCCATAGTGACCGGTGCACATAATCACACCCTTGCCCTCGGCATAGGCCTTTTCTAAGTATTCCAAGCCCTCCACAGTTACACTTTGGTCGATATTATCCTTATTAAGCAAGGGGAAGCGCAAAACCTCCACCACCATGCGACCAAAACGATGCAGGCTGTCCTCAGCGATTTGCTTTGCTCGCTCCGGACTCACCCCTAGACACTCCTGCACATTGGCCTGAGCCATCTTAAGACGCCAATCCTGCACCACCAGCACAGCCACATTGCCCACAAAGCTAGCAAAGAGCTTGCGCAGGCACAGGGGCAGGATGCACATTAATTTACTAAATATCTTTACTGCGTAATAACCTAACACGAAATACTCCAGTCAATTAAAACACACCACATGTAATACCATAGATGCATTTTTTATTTTTTCAGGGCTGCGATTTCCTTCTCTAAGACCTTAATCTTCTTCAGCATATCGCCAACCTTGCGCACATATGCCTCCTGGCGCAGCCATTCCTTCATGGGCATGGCAGGGTAGCCACCCATAACAGAATTATCGGGAACATTGTTAGTAATGCCTGCCTTGCCGCCGAATACGCAATTATTGCCAATTGTGATATGGCCAACGGTGCCTACCTGACCGGCAAAGGTTACATTATTGCCAACGGTTACGCTGCCGGAAATACCAACATGGGCAACCACTAAGCAGTTCTCACCTAAAACATCATTATGACCCAAATGCACCAGATTATCAATCTTTGTGCCCTTACCTACAATGGTGCTATCCACCGTAGCTCTGTCAATACAGGTGTTACAGCCAATCTCAACATCGTCCTGCAGCACTACATTGCCAGTTTGCAGCACCTTGCTGTGCTTACCATTTTGGGTAATATAGCCAAAGCCGTCGCCACCGATTACCGCACCGGATTGTAAAATAACTCTATTGCCCAGCACGCAATCCTCGCGCACGGTAGTATTGGGATAAAGAGTGCAGTCCTTGCCAATTTTTACACGCTTACCAACATAGGCATGGGGATAGAGCACAGTGCCATCACCGATCTCAGCGTCATCCTCAACCACGGCAAAGGGTTGAATAGCCACATTGCTGCCAATTTTAGCTTTTTTAGACACAAAGGCATAGGGGCTAACAACTCTTTCTACTTCTTCCTGAGGACGGAACAGCTCCAACAGCGCTGCGAAAGCAGCGCGAGGGTTCTCCACACGGATAACAGGACGACCATCCAGCTCAGGGTCAGCCGGGCTTAACACCATAACGCCCGCTTTACTCAAATGGCAATGCTCAACATGGGGCGGAACAGCAAAGGAAATATCGTTAGGACCTGCCTCTACCAAGCCATTAACACCAGTTACCTTTAGCTCTGGATTGTCATGCTCCACCGTACCATGTAAAAACTCAGCTAATTCTTGTACACTCTTCTCCATTTCAAACCTCCATATACTCCCTAGGTGACAGCCATTAAGCAATGACTGTACACGAAAAGCGGACGGACCTTGACCGCCCGCTCAGGGTGCAGCTTATTTCATTTTTTCGATTACTTCCTTGGTCACATCGGTGCCGCCCTGGGGAACAGCATCCTTAATCAAGATTGCGCCCAAGCCCTTTTCCTTAGCAACTTGGTTCAAAGCAGTATCAAGGCTAGCCTTCAGCTTGTTTTGAGCTTCGCTTTGTACCAGCTTAGCTTTGGCAGAATAATCCTCAACCACCTTGCTGGCCTCTTCGCCCTGCTTACCAGCCATTGCCTTATCCATTTGCTCCTTGAGCTCTTTCATCTTGGTGTTTACTTCTTCTTTGGTAGTCTTAATTACTTGTGCTTCGGTTTCTACCTTTCTCATATCTACTACGCCAAAGGCAGCGTTACGACCACTGCAACCAAAAGTCAGCATCGCTGCTGCCACCATTAAGCCTGCAATTATTTTTTTCATTTCTACAACCTCGCTTATATTATTCTTTTGCTTGTTTTTGCAAGTTTTCTACCACCTTAGCGGTGATATCATCTGCACTCACATTTACCTTGTACTTCTTAAAGATCACATTGTATCCCTTTTCGTGAGCCAATTTTGTTGCTTGACTCGCAATATCACCATGTATCTTTTTTTGCAGCTGGTCATTCTTTTCCTGCTGCTTATCAATTTCCCTATCCATAATGGCTAGAGCATTATGTAAGGCCTTAGGAGCAGCACTGAGCATCTCCTGCTCACGCTTATCCTTGCCCTCACGCTGCTTAAAAACTTCTTCCTGGTATGCAGCTGCTTCTTGAGCCATACGCTTTTGCATAGCCTCCCTATATGGCGCCAGCTCGGCGTCTATCATGCCCTGCCTTTCAGCCTGCAGCTCCATGATCTGCTTGCCCCGCTTATGCTGAGCCTCCTGCAGACGCTGCTCCACAGCCTGCCTTTCGCTAGGACGCATTTTCACCGATTCTAAAAGTGTGCGCAGATTAAAGATTTCCAGCTGATGACTATCCTCAATAGCCTTTTTGCGAGGAGCAAGCTCCTTATCCACCTTAGCCGCTACCTGTGCAGCATAGGTCAAAAGCTTTTTATTCTCCCGCTCACGCAGCTCAACCATACGCGTGCTAAAATCAGCCTGCAAAAAGCTGCTTTCGCTAAGCCTGCGCAAAGAACGCAGCTTATCAAGACTGCCCAGCTGCACCTTAGCCAAAGCCTCCTGAGCTTTACGCTTATCGAGTAAATCCTTGAGAATTTTTTCACCCTGCTGCAGCTTTTTGTACTCCGGGTGGCTACTTTCTGCCCTTTGCCAATCCACAACAGCAATTTTGTCCTTGCCGGTTATAGCAGGAGCTCGACCACAGGCAGAAATGAGCAGAGCGCCCATCACAATAAGGGACCATTTTACGATGCTGCCTCTGTCCATGAATGCCTCCTTTAACCGAGCAATTATAGGCAAGCCTTAAGCCTATCAAAAACTAAAAATTATTTGCCTGCTTGCAGGGATTTAGCCACCTCATCGGTGATATCCGTGCCACCATAAACCACGGTGCTTTTTTCTACAACCACAGCCAAACCCTTTTTATCAGCTACTTTTTTAATGGCTGCTTCAATTTTTTTCATAACAGGGTCCATGAGCTCCTTTTGCTTATTTTGCAAACGCTCCTGGGTTTGGGCGTAATAGCGACGCTTCTCAGCATCATTCATGGTTTTAGACTTTTCATTGAACTCCTTTTGAGCATTTTCGATTTCCGTCTTCATAGCTGCATCAACATCCCTAATATCGGGGCATTGTGCTACCAGCATTTGGTAATTAACCACGCCCACAGCGGATTCGCTGGGTGCTGCAGAAGCACTTCTGCCAAAACCGCTTTGGGTTAAGGACAGAGCAAAGCAGCCCAACACAAAGATAGCTGCTACAAAAAGAGAAACCAGTTTGACATTTTTAGGATTACGCAATTGCTGCATCATGATCAAAATCCCTACCTTCTAGATTTAAATATTAGTTGACTACACATATATATTTTATTATAACAGCCTGAGCCCATTTATTCAAGAAATGTTACAAATTTCCTATGATACGCAAATAGAACTCGTCACCGCCATACACATATTCCGCACTAAGGAACTCATGAATACGATAGCGCACACCAAATTCGTTGCGGTCATCACCAGAAAAATGCTCCGCTCTCAGACGCCATTTGGGGCTTAAATTATATTCAAGGCGATAGTTATTATCACCCACCGGCATGCGGCGGGTATAGCTCCACACGCTCTTGCCCCAATACCGGGAATAGCCTACACCGAAGGTCCAATCCACATCGTCCAGGACAACCTCTGCTTCGCCAAAGATTCCATCCTTAGGCGAGATAAATTTGCCTATATGAGCCTTGCCGGAAAGATTATCGTTTTCGCGACCCACATCACCATAGCCCTCGAACCAAAGCTTGTATTTATCTGAGTTAATCATGATGCTAACATCCATATTAGCTGCAGGGTCCAGCTTCACCACCGGCTGCAACGAAAAATCCTTTACAGAGCGCTCTGCCAATAGCTTATCCATGAGCATTTGCTCAAGCTCCCTTTGGTGATGCTTCACATAATCTAAGGGCAAGCCACGCAGCTTGTCGCATTCAGCTGCGTATTTATACTTAAGCTCCATAAGCAAAATGTTAGGAATAGCCTCGCTGCGCAGCTCGTACTTAATATTGGTCACCAGCTGCCCCACAGGATAGATAACAACCTGCACCAGCGTCCGGTCCCCCTCCTGCAGCACATCCACCGCTGCCCGAAACTCAGGCAGCGCCGCTTCTACCTGACGGCGCACCATACGGCGCAAAACGCCGCCAGCCCAGTCGCCAGCGTCCACGGAGGCGCCGCTAATGGCCTGCTCCAGCTGCTGCCGCAGCTCGGGTATGCGCGCTTGTAAAACAGAGGCCGTTTCCGGCTCTACGCCGGAAAACTGTAAATCAATCACAGGCTGCTTGATAGTTGCGCTCCAGGGACGTGCAAACAAGGTAATACTTGTTTGCACGCCTGTCTCAAGGCGCACATCAATCAGCTCATAGCCTGTAAAAACGCGGTCACCAATTTCCGACAAAAGACGCTTATAGTCAGCCTGCGCTGCAGCTATCGCCTCTGCATCCTTATCTAAAAATAATTGGTCTGCCACCACCTGCATGCTGCTGCTCATTTTCTCAAGCAGCACCTTACTTGTGCCGCCATTTGTATCCACAACTTGGACTGCAACATGCTCAATGGGGGCAGAAAAAGCTTGCTGCAATGGCAAGCATGTCATTGCAGCAAGAATGATAATTTTATTCAGCTTCATAGCAGCATCTGCTCCTAATATTTACTGATTAGAACTGACCGCCAAAGCTAAAGTGGAACTTGCCACCGTCCTCACCATAGCCATAATCAAGCTTAACAGGACCCAAGGGAGAGTTGATTCTCAGGCCCACACCATAGCTATTCTTAATCAGGCCAAAGTCAAAATCATCCTCATGACGTTTATCCCAGGCATAGCCGTTATCGGTGAAGAGCACGCCCTGAACCTTTTTAACAATGGGGAAACGATATTCCAAGGTAGCCTTAACCATGCTGTTGCCACGGAATTGGTCGTCCTCATAGCCACGCAGGGTATCACTACCGCCCATGGAGAAGCGTTGGGACAGGGGCATATCGCCATCAGCATAGCCAGCGCCCAAATTCAGTGCCCACACATTTTCACCGCCGGCACGGAAATAATAACGCCAATCAGCAGTAAATTTAGTAAAGTCAAAGTCACCGCCAAGTCCGCCGGCCCACTCTACGCTATAGGCCATGCGTTTGCCCTCATGGGGATCATAAACATTATCACGGGAATCATAAATGCGACCTAAGGTAATGGAGCGAGTTACGCCAAAATTTTCCTTACGGCGTTCTTCAGCGGTCTTAGGCATCCAATCCTTATATTTATAGCTGGGAGAGCCACCATCGGGACCAAATTGCTTTTCATAGTATTGGTCCTTGTCGCCCTCGTAGCCGTCGGCTTCACCCTCGTAAATATCATCACGATTCTTAATGGTAACATAATTGCTTACATACTCATTATTGGTCTTGCGACTAAAGGTCAGCTCTTGACCACGACGTTTTTTGTCATAGCGGGCAATTTCATCGCCATTAATATCGTAGTCAGCATATTCGTTGGTAATATCATATAGATTAATGGTTGCAGCAGTTTCCTTGCTATCTAACCAGGGACGAGTGTAGCTAAAGTCATAGTTCTTATTATCCTCGCCGCCAAATTCCCAACGGATATTGATCTTATCACCAGTGCCGCGGAAGTTTTTATCACCAATGGAAATCATACCAACGAAGCCGTCAGCATTACTGTAGCCAGCGCCAATGCCGAAGGTACCGGTATTCATTTCTACTACATCAATTTCAACCTCAACGGAATTAGGCTCACGGCCAGGGTTAAGCTTAACATTAACGTCTTCAAAATAACCTAAATTATAAATGCGCTGCATACTGCGGCGAGCATCCTTAGCATTAAAGGGCTTGCCAGGCTTAAGCTTCATTTCGCGGGTAATAACGTAATCCTTGGTCTTTTTATTACCCTTCACCTTGAAGCCCTCAACCAAGCCTTCGTTAACCGTCACCTGGAGAGTACCATCCTGCTCCATGTGTACATCGGTAACACGCGCCAAAATATAACCGGTGGAACGATATTCCTCCTCCAGCTTTTGCACGCATTTATTGATTTGCTTAAGGTTAGCAATTTTATTCTTTTCTAAATCGAAGCAGGAGTCAACCTTCTTGCCATCGATGACGGTGTTACCCTTTACCTTAACATCCTTGTAAATAGGATTTTCCAGCACATGATAAATCACATGCACGCCCTCGGGTACTAATTTAAATTCGGGATGCAAGTCATAGAACCAGCCCAAATCATAAATAGCACTTAAATCCTGGCTCAGCCCCTCTTCAGTAAACTCCATGCCTTGCTTAGTCTTGAGAGCGGCAGCGATTTCTTCCTCGCTAATGGCCACATTACCCTCGATAATTTGCTTGGTAATGGGTTTGCCCAAATAAGGAGCTAGTCTATTTTCTTCCTTTTGCGCCGGAGCTGATTGTGCCACAGCGGTCGCAGCCCCATCGGGTGCCGGGGTGTTTTCAGCATAAGCAGGCAAAGCCAGCAGCAAAGCTGCCAGCCCAACTGTCAGAGGCTGCCATAAGGTTCTTTTCATCAATGAAGTCCTCCTTCACATTATTTCGAATTGCTTAATTCAACTCTTGCTGATTGCACTAATTTATGCAAATCAGACTTGGATATGGAAACCGAGGGCTGGTCCTGCTTGTTTGCGGACCCGACCCCAGGGCTCTTTTGCTGTTGTTGAACATTAGCAGGAGCCGTAGTCAGCTGCTTTTCCTGAGCAGCAGCTGCTTGATGCGTATTTGTCTCTACCGCGGTGCTATTTTGCACTGGTGGCACAGCGCTTTTAGCGCGCTGCTTATAGTGTCCTCTAGCAAAATACCAACCGCCCACACCTGCCAAGAGCAGCAAGCCTGCTATGCAGGCTGCCAGCACCTGCCGATTCCAGCTCCAGGAGCCATCCTTTTTCTTGCGCAGATTTTGCAGCTCCGCTTCAGCCAGCATCAAATCCAGCTCTCCACGAATATCCTTATTATCCAAAAAACTCTGCTCCGCATTATCCAAGCTGTTCTTCACAGACCGAATGCGACGAAACAAGGAGTTACTTGGCTGCGCCATGGAAATACCCCCTTCTGCTTAAAATCATAACTATACTGAATAAAGTCATTATTCTTTGCAGATTTTCACGGCTTGTAAAGCATGATTAGCGCCGTTTTTGTTGAATTTCCTTGAAAATACGCTTATTTTCGTCCTAATAATACTACACTAAAAATTTTATTCCTTGTTGAAATCATGTATAAAGCGTGAAAGCATGCCGCGAATTCGACGCACTCCCTGCTTTTGTAGGCGATAAACATGCCCCAGGCTAACATCGATTGCCTCAGCTACAACCTGAGCAGGTCTGTCCTCAAGATATACACCCTGCAAAACCTGCTGCTCCTTCAAGGGCAGGCGGTCCATAGCCTGTGCCACCTTCTCCTGCAGCAGCTTACGCTCTGTAAGCTCCGTGGGAGTGGCAAGCTCCGAGGGCAATGCATCGCTTAAGGTATAGCCCTGGCTAATCTCGCTATCCAAATAAAGCAAGCCCTTACTATCACAGCGGCGCATGTAATCCACCATGCTGCCCCTGATGCGGAAGGAAGCAAACAAGCTAAAGGCTACCTGACGAGTATAATCGTAGCTTTCTGCAGCCTCTAAAAGCCCCACCATGCCTTCCTGAATGAGCTCCATGGTTTCTGCCTCTGGCAGCTTAAAGCTGGTGGCAATCTTAAAAACCAGGGGCTGGTAACAGGTCATGAGCCTTTGATGGGCAGCTAAATCACCCTGAGCCGATTTTTCCCAAAGCTCACGCTCCTCCGCCGGCTCTAAAAGCGGCGTTTTGCGCAGCTCCTCCAGATAACCCTGTAGCATGCTTGCACCTCCCTTCCGTAAATTTTTTAGCACTAAACTCTTTAGAATGTAATTTTGTATTCCAGGCCATACCAATCCTCTGTTTTATCGCTCATGTCATAGCTTCTGGAATATGTTATATTCATATGCCTACTAATATCGTACTGCCCAAAAATACTCCTGTCAAGAGCATCAAAGCTAGTAGTGTAACCAAACATGAAATTATTGTTTAAATATTTGCTCACCAATACATTATACTGATTACGCTCGTCGCTAGTCAAGTCTTGATTGCGGTCCTTGGAGCTCTCAAAGCCAATACCCGAGCGTACCTTGCCCGTATAAATGCGGAATTGGTCCAAGCCCAAGGTTTGCTTGATCCAGGTTTCTACGTCGCCCAGTACAGTCATTTGCAGGCCTACGCTCATCAAATTATTCATATCCTCACTGGTAACCTCGTTGCTACCGGCAGTATCACGCTGCAAGGTGAGCATACGCACTATGGTATTGCGCTCAAGAGACGGGTCGCTAGTAAGCACTAAATCCATTTTCTCAACAGGACCCTTCACCTTCATATAAATGCGATAACGGCTAAAGCGAGCCGTGCTCTCCAAGTTCACGTTGGGCAGGAAGGTACCCGGCTCCACCCACGCTAAGGATGCATCCCGTAGCTTAAAGTCCGTACGCAGATAGGAAATAGTGCCCTTATCCGACTTAATATTACCTTCAATAACAGGGAAGCGGGTGCTGCCCTTAACATGAATACCGCCATTAAGCCAAATATCATATAAATAACTATTATAAAGATGAATCTTTTTGCCCAGCTCCACCTTCATATCAAGGCCAAAATTGCTTTCACCCTCACCCATTTCAGGAATGGTCGGCATGTTTACCACAACATCGTCCAGCTTCAGCTCACCCTTAATCATGGGTCTATACTCTACAGGTGGACGCACATTTCCCTTGGCCTTAAGGCGATCACGATACCTTTGCGGCACGATCTCGATCTCGCTATTAATGCGACCGGTGAAGATTTGGGAAGCTAGTTCGACATTATCAGCCTTAATATGCAGCTTATAAGCATCCTTTTCCGTAGTGTGCAGGGCATAGCTACCCTCCGCTGCCAATAAGCCCTTACCCAGCTTAGTGGACACATTGCGCAAGAGCACAGTATTGCCTTGGAAATCCACATCCAAATTGATATTTTCCAATACGGAATCAAGGTCCTTAAGCTTTACTGCGCCATCAGCAATTTTTAAAGAGCCATACAGCAAGGGCTCCTCCAAGGTGCCTGCCAAACGCACTGCACCATTGGTTTCGCCAACGCCCCATTCCACCATCTTGCTCATAGCCGGCAAAATACCTAAACGGGCCTCGTTTAAATCCATGGTAATATTCATTTGAGCCCTAGGATTGCGGCGCTGCTCCTTCGAGCGGAATAAATCCAAGGGAATATCGCCGGCTGCCTTAACACTATAGGCATCCTTAATTCCCACCAGCTCCTTGAGCAAAATGGTATCATGCTGCAGGGAAAGCTCCGCCGTAAGCTTATCAACGCTTACACCTGCTACAGAGCCATTATTTATCTTTAGCCAGCCCTTGCCAGTGGGATTGGCAACGCTGCCGTCCAGCACAACCTCCATGTCCATCTCGCCCTTGATTTCGGGGGGATTTTTCATCACAGCAGTGACAATGGCAGGATTAGCCTTCACGCAGGACATAGCTAAATTAAAGGTTTTCTCCTTTAGTTCAATCTGTCCACCACCGGCAATCAGGCCATGGTCAACCACGCCATCCTGCTCCTGCAGCTTAACCTCATCCAAAACCATAAGGGTCTTTTTGATATTGCCCTTCACTGCCATATGAGCATAATTCAAGTCATGAATCTTAACATCATCGGCTGTAATAGAAATATTAAGACCACTACCCTTGCCCTGAGGACAGAAGTCCAAAAGGCCCTGCATCTGGCCATTAACATCCATATCCAATCGTGCCATACGCAGAAGGCCACCAATATCGCCCCACAGCATTTGCACCTTACCCTGCATAAATTTTTCCTGCAGGTTAATATTTACATCCGCAGTATAAAGGCCATAATTGGATGGGTCCTGTTTATAGGGCTGCTTAAAGGAAACCTTGAACATATTATAGGGCAAGCCCCTGCCATCCACTGTACCGGACAGCTCCGTTAGTACCTCACCGTTGATGAGCAATCTTTCGCTATCCACATCGCCTCGGAAGGTGGGCGCAGTGAGCTTGCCTCCCAGATGTCCCTTCGCGTTGAGCTTACCGCCCAAGTCCACGGTTTCATCCTTAATTGGCAAATGAGCCAAATCAACATCCTTCGCCACCATATCAAAGTTCAGGCTTCCATCATCGGCCATGGTACCATCAAGCTTAATATTGGCATAAAAGGCCTTAATCAAAAAGCTTTGCAGCTCCAGGGTGCCCTTGTCATATAAATAGCGACCATCCACGCTATTATAAAGCTGCTTAAGTGCACTGCCATCGGATGCGTGCACCTCACCATACACAACAGGCTGGGACAAGGTGCCCTTTACCTGCATCATATTGCTTACATTGCCAGTTACAGGAACATCCTTGGTGTTAAGCAAAAGCTGCATAATGGGCTCGATACGCACGCCATCTGTTTCCAAGGACAAATCCACATAGGGCTCCTCACCCCGCAAATCAACCATGCCGCTCACAATGTGGAAGCCCTGAGCCATGTTGGCTCGGAAATTTTTAATCGTCAAGATATTATCCTTAAGGCTGATAAAGCCATGGGCCTCTTGTATTTTTTGCTGCATAAACTCAGCCTTGGATAGCTGAATAATGCCTGCAAATTCCGGAGCGCTAAGCTGGCCGCCAACCTCAAAGCCCGTGGAGCAAAGGCCGCTGCCAACCTGCCCAGCAGCTGCCAGCACCGGATGCACAGGGAAATCTGTCATGCGACCCTTAATTTGTAGCTCGCCATCGCGACCAACGCTACCGCTGGCCATAAGCGTACCCTTTTCACCAGCATAAGCACTAAAATGGTCAATTGTCAGGCCCTTGTTATTTATTGCGCCATCCAAGCTCAGCTTATTAATCTTCAGCCCACGCCACTGTAAATCCATGGTGTCAGCTGCTGCATAAAGCTGCAGCTTATCCTCCAGCACCTTGGCCAGCACTGCTAGCTTGGCGTTAACCTGCACATCATCCTTGGGTCTATTAGGTGTAGCATGGGTAACACCGGCCACCTCCATATCCGCGGTCAAAACCTTTTCCTCAAGATTGTAGGTGGCATTGGCACCAATGCTACCACCGCCATAGGCAGCAGCAAGCTGCTCCACAATTACCTCTTGCTTATTCGCTCTAAAGGGCAAGCGCAGCTTTTGCACAGTATAATCAGCAAAATTTAGCTTAGCAGCACTAAGCACACCCTTAGCGCTGGGCTTCTCCGTATCGCGCAAATCGGCTTCGCCCTCTAGCTGAAGCTGCTGCCCGTCTAGCAAAGCCTCTAAGCCCTGCACGGTTACATAATTATCATGAGCCCGCAGCGTACCCTCCAGCTGCAGGCTGTGACTACTATCGCCAAGCTGGGCTTTACCCTTAAGACCGGCCAAGGTAACCTGTCCGGAATAACGCTGCTTACCCTTTTCGTTGACATAAATCAGGGCCAGCTTTTCTAAAGCACCCTGCAGCTCGCCTATATTAGCAAAATGCTTTGCCAAAGGCGCATAGGGAGCCAAGGACAAACGCTCGCTTTTAAGCTCAATACGACCCTCGCCCTTGGTGGTCACAAGACCGCCAACAGCCAGTGTATCAATGCCACTACCCACGCGCAGTCCCAAAGCAAACTTGGGGTTGGCGCCGCCATCCACAGTGCCGGACACAGGAAAATCCCATTTTCCCTGGGGCATGCTAACATGCAGCTGCCCATTAGAAATCTCCAGCAAGCCATAAAAGGGCGTTTCGCTAGAATCGGACGGCTTTAAAAGCTTGGCCAAATTCCACTGCTGCTTTGCGTCCATGGTTAAATAAACCTTTGGACGCACCAGCTCAACGCGGCTCACAGCCCTCTCGCCCTTATCCAGCGCCAGCCACGGACGCAGATGCACGATAATACGGGGTATTTCGGCAACCTTCTGGCCCTGGGCATCCTTGACCTCTAAATTGCCCACCTCGGCACTCAAGCCACCATCCCAGGTTAAATCACCCATGGTGATGCTGCCATTGATAAAGCTAGAGGCTATCCGTTCCGCCTCCGGAATGGATTGGCGAATATATTTGGGCATAACTGTGTGCACCAAAAAAATGTAGCCAGCGCTTAGCAACACTATTAAAAATGCAATAAAGCGAAAATATCTTTTCATAAACGTCACCATTAAATATTGTAACAGGCAGTAGTGACAAAAGTGTGGCAACACTGCCTTTATTGTAAAAAATAAATACCTCGACTTTTATTATTTCGACGCTTACCTTAATCCTCCTGTTAGATAGAATTATTTTTTGTTAAATCTTTTGACGATTGGCTTAGCATAGCAACGAAAAATGCCTGTGGCGTAAGCCACAGGCGGTAATATTTTAAGCTTCTAAAATTATTTAGCTGTCTTTTCGTTCACAGTCTTTGCAGCATCAGCAAGCTTGGGCTCCACAACCACCTTAGTGGGGAACTGCATGGGCACGCCAATGGCAGTTTCCAAATCGGTCTTGCAGGTATTGTAATCATAAAGAGCCTGCAGATAATTGGTTTTGGCATCGGTTAGCGCAACCTGTGCATCCAAAACATCTGTGTTAGTACCAACGCCGTTCATATAACGCAGCTGGGCAATACGATAATCCTCTTCAGCCTGGGATACTGCCAGCTTAGTGGTATCAATACGCTTTTCGGCCTCACGCAGGTTCAGGTAATTAGAACGCACGTCCAAATTAACAGCGTCCACAGTGTCACGATAGGTTTCATGAGCCTTGGCCAAATCAGCCTCTGCCCCATGAATTTTAGAGGTGGTTACACCGCTATCAAAAATATTCATATTTACGCTGACGCCCACATACCAGTTGCCATTATCATCACCAGGCCAGTTTTTGCCATTACCGTTATTCCAGTTTTGGCTTGCACTAGCAGCTACCTGGGGCATATGTCCGGAAATAGCCACACGCAGAGCACCCTTAGCAGCCTCCACGTTTTGCTTGGCCTGCTCCAGCTCTGGACGATGCAGGGATGCATAATCTAAGCAATAGGGCAAATCATTATCATAGGGAGTATAAATCAAAATATTGTCCAGCTTTAGAGTGGTATCCATGGGCAAGCCCACAATTTTATTCAAATTAGCCTCTGCAATTTGGTAGGCATTTTCTGCCTTAATCAAACTTTGCTTAGCATTGGCCAATTCAACCTGACTGCGCAGCACATCCACCTTGGCAACAACGCCAACCTCGTATTGAGCCTCTACATTCTTTAGATGGTCAGCCAAACGCTCCACGGATTCACGACCCAGCTTTTGCATATTATCTGCCTGCAGCATGTCAAAATAGCCATTGGTAACGGTGGAACGCATATCATTATAAGCCTTTTGCAAGCCCTGCTCAGAATACAGATAGCCTGCCTTAGCCTTTTTAATAGTGCCACTCAATTTGCCACCGGTATAGATGGGCATGGATGCGGTCAAGGTATTGGAATGGGTATTACCAATTTGCTTGCCCAGGTTTTGGGAAGGAACATATGTAGAACCTCCACTAGTAGCCTTCCAACCAGCAGCGCTATATTGGTCATCATCATAGCCGCCGCGCTTAGTCACATGGTTACCCTCGATGGTAATCCAACGGCTGCTGCGAGCAGCGTTATAGGTAGCGCGAGCGCTATCGCGCTCATAGCCCGCAATGGTAATCGCAGGGTTCGTATTAAAGGCACGCTGCATTGCGTCCTCAAGATTCAGCTCCACAACCTCGCCGGCAAAGGCGGATTGGCTCAGCAGCATGGTCAGCGCTGCACTCAGCATCAAAAAGCGTCTGCTAAATTTATGTCTAGTCATCAGGAAACCTCCAATCAAGCTCTGACTAATCAGTCAGTATAGAAAAATTATATTTTCTTTGACGCAAAAAGTCAAATGAAATTTCTGTAACATTGATTCACAAAGATTGGCGAGAAAGTACCAGAGACGAGGAAGGGCGACGACGGCGTATCGGAAATACTCCTAGGAGCCCTGACGAAGTATATGGTGCTTTATCGGCAATCTTAGAAATAAGTACGCACGCCCATATACGTATCACGCTTGGTGCCACGCACATCCATGGTCTCCCCATAAAGGGAGAAGGTGTCGGTGAGCTTCAGCTCGCCACCCACTCTAACCTTAGTATCATCAAAATCATAAACTTGGGAGTAAAGCCTAAAGTCCTTGCCCAAATCATAGCTCAGACCCACGCCAAAATCGCCCTGCATGGCGCCCATGCTCACGGCAGCGTTACCCATTTTGCGACCCATGATAAAATCAAATTTATTGGCGTTACCAATATCATAGCCACCCATGTAAAGAAAAGCATTGTCGCTGGGGCTTATGGTCACACCCAAATTGCCGCGCCAATCGCTACCCTCGGCAGTATAGCCCGCATCAGCAGAGATTTTTGCCTCCGTCAGTGCTCCCATAATCCGATTAGCCTTAGCGCTGGTTTCCTTCACGTTGACTAAGGTTTCCTTCAAAGACTCCTGGGTTACCGGGTCCTTAGCCACGGACTCCAGCATTTGCACGATATTTTCCATCCGCTTGGTGGTGTCAGCCATACGCTTCATAATAGCCGCCATATTCCTACCGGTTTCACCATTATTGTCCACACCCTTCATGATGCTTTCAATATAGCTTGCGGTGCCATTCATGCGCTGGGTGAGCTCATTCATTTGGTGCACCATTTGCGTAATATCCTGCTGGTTCGCAACGGCCACATCAGCCATAACCTTGGTAAAGGTATTCATATTCTCTGTAATGCCCTGCATGTTTTTAAAGCCGTTTTTCATGGACTCCTGCACCTCTTTGTCACCAAAGACGTTTTCAAAGGCCATGGCAATATGCTCCATGCGGGTTACCAAATCGCCAGAATTAGCAAAGAACTCATCCATACCACCACCGGGTGTACCCTTAATGGTACTACCCTCGGCGATAAAGCCCTGTCCCGGCTTATTGGGCGGCACAATATGCACATATTTTTCACCCATAATACCATCGGCAGCAATGGTAAACACTGCCCCCTGAGGAATCTTGATATTATCATCTATTTCTGTAATAACCTCTACCTTATCGGGAGAAACATTAAGCTTTTTGACAGTGCCAACCTGCACGCCTGCGTAGCGCACCACATGGCCCGGCATTAAGCCGCTAACCTGGGGATAATTGACGCGCAGCTCATAACCCTTTTTGCCAAAGGAAAATGCTCCCATAAAGGTGATGATGCCTGCCAGCACCACAGCGCCGCCTAAAGCAAAAGCGCCAACCTTAACCTCACTGCTGCCCATCTACATCCTCCTCTTTTCTTTCCAGTCCATTGACAAAGGCATGAACCACAGGGTTCTGGCTTTGTCTGATTTCGTCCGGGGTACCAATCTGGACGATTTTTCCTTTATCTAGCATTGCAATACGGTCCGCTGCAAAATAAGCAGATTCCATATCATGAGTTACCAAAAGTGATGTTAAACCTAATTGTCGTCGTGTTTTCCGAATCAAGCGGGAAATAGTCATCGTCATTACCGGGTCAAGCCCTGACGTTGGCTCATCATAAAGCACAAGGCGGGGCTCCATGGCTAGCGCTCTGGACAAAGCCACGCGCTTTTTCATGCCGCCGGATAGCTCCGAGGGCCACAGCTTTTGACTTTGGGGCATGCCCACTAAATCAAGCAATGTTGCCACTCGCCTTTGGATTTCCTCCTCATCAAGCTGAAAATGCCTTCGCAGGCCAAAGGCAACATTCTCGCCCACGCTTAAAAAATCAAAGAGAGCGGAATATTGAAAAACCACGCCCATATGGCTGCGCAAACCGTCCCAATGCTCCTCATCAAAGCCGGAGGTTTCCTGCCCATCGATGATGACGCTGCCCGCAGTGGGCGCAAGCAGCCCTGTAAGCACCTTAATCACCGTGCTTTTTCCCGTGCCGGAGGGACCAATAATCGCCAAGGTTTCCCCCTCGAACACATCCAAATCTAAATCATTGAGAACTATTTTATCTCCAAAAGCAATCTTCAGTTGGCGAATTTTAATCATTGCCTTTTTTTCTGCCATCACGCCAACTCCTTAAACATAAATCACAATGGATAAGAAATAATTAAAGATAAAAATCAAAATGATGGATAAAACAACGGAAGCAGTGGTAGCTAAGCCAACTCCCTCAGCTCCGTTAGGAGCGTTGAGGCCCTTGTAGCAGCCGATAATCGCGATAATACCGCCAAAGACGCAGCTCTTGAGCATACCGCCAAAAACATCGTAAAACTCCGCCAGCATTTTGATAGAATTGGTATATGTAAAGGTGCCAATGCCTGCATAATAATGGGCCACAATCCAGCCGCCGATATTACCAATAAAATTGGCAAAAACAACTAAGAGTGGCATCATCAAAACCATGGCAATAAAACGGGGCACCACCAAAAAGCTTACTGGATTGGCTGCCATAACCCGCAGCGCATCAATTTGCTCGGTTACCTTCATGGTGCCTAGCTCCGCAGCGATGGCCGCACCAATGCGTCCGGCAACAACCACGCCCACCAAAACCGGTACCAGCTCGCGCGCCATGGCAATGGCCACAATACCGCCTACCGTGGAGGAAGCACCCAAGCGCACGAACTCCTTAGCCGTTTGCACAGAAAAAACCATGCCCGTACACAGGATGGTCATCAACACAATCGGTAACGAATCCGCACCTAGAAGCGCCATCTGGCGCACCACCTCATGCCAATCGGCTTCCTTTAGCCGCTTAATGGTTTGCAGCAGCAGCAGGGTAATGCGCCCGCTGGCTGCGCAAAAGGCCAATATTCTTTTGCCACAAGCTTCACAAATTGCTTTCACCATGGCTACATCCTTTTCTTTCCTGATACCTATATTATAAACTAAAAGTATGTCATTTATATGACAATAAGCAATTATTTTACAGCAACATCCACAGAAATTTCGCCTTCACCATCGATGATAAAGTCAAAGGGATATTTTTGCTTAAAGGGAGAGCCAGCCAGCATCCCCGCCAGCCCTGCATCCTGAGCTGCAGCATTGGGATTAATTTGTTGGTTAGTGGCTATATCCACAATAAGCTCATTATTTTTATCCGCATTATTGGTCGCCTTCACATAATCGGCCAAGGTGCGGCGTTGCTCCTGCTTCTTCGCAGCAGGCACGCCCTCCTGCTGCTGCTTGCGCAAAAGCTCGATAATCCAAGCCATACTGCTGCCGCCACGCACCTGCAGTGCTAGGCGTCCGCCGGGATGATCCTTGGGAACGGTGAAATTTACGGTACGGGTAAACTCCTCCCCGCGATAGGGCTTCATGGTGACCTCAATGGGCAGCTTTTCGCCTGGCTTAACACTGGTCACGCCAGCCTTCACCCCTTGAATCTCCGCCACCTGCACCTGCTCGCTTACCTCGGCCTCAACCTTGATGCCGTAAAGCTCCACAGCCTCAAACTTATTTTGCATTAAAATGGTCATAGCCTCGCTAAGCTCCGCATTAACATTTTTTAGCAAAGCATCGCTGGCATAATACATATTCTCACGGTCAATAACAAGCATCTTTTTCTTGCTATCCACACCGGTAATGGTAAAGCGCAGCCTAGCCGTGCCACCACCATTGCGGTCCACGGTTTTGCTCAAGGTGTTGATAACAGCGGCGTCCACAATGGCAGGAGTGAGCTTTTCGTCCTCCACCACCTGCACACGAATGCTGTTGGCTTGCCCACGACCAATATCATTAGCAGTGACAAAAAGAGGAATGGCCTTGGGCAGCTTGCCCTCGCTACCACCGATACCGCTGGAGCGGTCCTGGGTGAAGCTACCAATGGCCTCGCCCATATTGCCCACCTTATAGCTGCTCTGCATATTGGGTACCACGCCTAATACCCAAGCCTTGGTCATATAAAAATTGCTGCTACCACGCTGCATAAAGGGATGGCCAAAGGCCAGCACGTTACCCTTGTCATCGGTCCAGGTCACAGTACCAAGAGCGCCCAGGGTCAAATCGCCCTGCATAATGGAAGCACCCACGGCGCTGCCAGGCTCTAAGGCCTTGCTCGAGCCCTTGCCGACACCTGTATTGCCCATAGCCTCCAGGCCCAAAGGCTCAAGCCTTTGCTGCAAATACTCTAAGCCATACTCCGTAAAGCCACCTGCCTGCAGTGCTGTTCCCTTAGGCAGCCAATCGCTGGGAAGGGCTTTAGGCTCATCCAACAGATTTAACATGCGACCAATGGGAGTCAAAAAGCAATAATGAGGGTCGTTAAACACCTTGCCAAAGGCCACTGCACCCACAAGGCGACCATCCACATAGACGGGGCTACCGCTCATGCCCTGAGCAACGCCACCGGTCTTTTCAATTAAATCACCATACAGGCGCACAAAAATACTATAGCCCATGGCCTCGCTGCCTTGAACACCCAAAATTTCCACATTAAATTCTTCAATGGTATCGCCCTGGATTACGGTTTTACCAACACCCTGCATGCCAACCTGCAAATCACGCACCGGCATCAGGGAAATATTCTCTGCCGCTGCCACTGCAAGCTGCAAGCACAAGCACAGAGCCATGATTAAAATACGCATATTCTCTCCTAATAGTTGAAAACCGGCGAAGCTGTTCTCGCCGGCATAAAAGCTAAATAAAAACAAAGTATATATATTTTTATTATACTGCGCCAACAATCATTTGACAAGTCAGTAATTGGGGCTGATTTGTTAACAATGGACAATTTGCACTCCACTAAAGGCTTAGGGAGCAAATTTTTACATACCATAATTAGCTTTATTTAGCAAAAAGACCTACGCCAATGCTAACAGGCCGCTCCCGGCCATCGGAGGGCTTATTAACCACAAGCCCGTTGATGGCCATAACGCTGCTGCCGCCGCCGTCAAAATTGACGGCTTCTCTAGCTCCCAAGCGCAGCATATAGGTTGCCAGCTCCGCCAAAGTCAGCCCCGCAGAGTTGTTATTGCGCCCATCCACAACCAAGAGCAGCAGTGTGCCGTCCTTTTTAATACCCACCGCCGTGCGGGGCGAACGACCCTTGGCGATATCCGCTGCCATGCGCTCCTCCGTGGTGCGCACATGGGCACGCCCGTGCTCAACCAGCAAGGGGCCACCGCTGACAACCGTGTCAGCGGCATCGGCGGCGCTATTATTTAGGGTTGAGCTAATCTTAACGCGGTCGCCCACCTTAAGCTGCGCCAGCGCAGCCGCGCTGGCACCATGTCCGCTGATTACTACGGAGTCCGGCGTAATCACCATATTGCCTGCCGTGCTCACGGCGGTGACACGATTATTCACAATCTTTACCTCACGGCCCCACTGATTAGTCTTGGTGGAGGGCGCGTAAAAGCTATTATACAGCACCAAATCCTCACTAATGCGGGCACGGTTCATGCCCTTGAGAACCAGGTGCTGCCCATTGGGCAAATCCAAGGTGCCATAATAGGCAATATCCTGCACTATATCGGGGTTGCCATTTTTGAGGATATAGCCGCTACGGGGTTGCTCATCCATGGCCATCATTCGGCCCTTATGCTTCACATTGCCGATAACCCAGCCATCGGTGTCAAAATACGAAGCGTTGATGGCTGCAAGAAGCCTTTTTTGGCTGGCGTATTGGGAAATACGTCCACGCCCATTATAAGCACCGGCTGCCGAAAAGGGCTGCAGCTCGTATTTAGCAGTGGGAGCAACGCTCACTAAATAAGCCTGAATCTGGCGACCATTCATTTCGTCCTGCAAATAGGTATAGGTTACACCCTTGGCTAGCTCCTTGCTTTGCTTCACAATATTGATGCGAAACAAATCCACCACCAAGCGATGGGGATTGGGCAGCTGGCAGACCTTGTATTGGCATTCCTTGTTGAGCTCAATCACAAGCTTGGAGCCCTTGGCATCAGGCACAAGGCGCACGGATTTAATGCTGGCGTCCTTGAGCTTGGCCTGCTGCTTGGCAGCCGTGCTATTGGGCAATAATACCTCTAGCTCCATTCTTTCCTTTTGCGCCTTGAAGGCGATGGGCTCGGCACTATCTAGCACAATGCGCACGCGAGCAGGGCTCACGCTGGTGCGCAAATTAGTAATAGGCGCCGCGCTGGCCAGCGCAGCCAAGCATAACAATATACACAATATCAAAATAGAGATTAATCTTCTTGCAAATTTCATTGAGAACTTCCTAGTAAAAATAAAAGAAAGGCTCCCCTTTCAAGGGGAGCTGTCAGCGAGTTTACGAGCTGACCGAGGAGTTTAAACATCCAAATTGGAAACCGTATACACAGTTCCAGGGTGCAGCTTATCCAAATTCTGCAAAGCCTTGCCAGTACCAAGAGCAACACATTCCAGCGGGTCCTCGGCAATGCGAGTGGTGATGCCGGTTTCCTTTTGCATAACCTCGGCCAGGCCATCTAGGAGAGCACCGCCGCCGGTCATATAAATCCCATTATCCACAATATCCGCAGCCAGCTCCGGCGGGCATTTTTCCAAAACGCTGCGCACAGTAGCAATCAAGGAAGCAATGGAGTCAGCCAAGGCTTCACGGCATTCAGCACTATTCACACTAAAGGTAGTGGGCAGGCCGGTCACCATGTCACGGCCACGCACCTCAATGGATTCGTTGCGACCATAGGGGGACACGGTTGCCACTGCCATCTTAATTTCCTCCGCAGTGCGCTCACCAATCAGCACATTGTGTACCTTTTTCACATGGCGCACAATAGCCTCATCAAAATGGTCACCACCAATGCGGATGGAGGAATCCACCACGATGCCACCCAGGCTCAAAACAGCGATATCCGTGGTGCCACCACCAATATCCACCACCATATTGCCACGGGGCACGGAAATATCAATCCCGGCGCCTAAAGCAGCAGCCAGAGGCTCTTCAATTAAATAGGTTTTGGAAGCACCACCCTGGGTAGTTGCCTCCATAACAGCGCGCTTTTCCACGGAGGTAATACCGATGGGTACGCAGGTCATAACACGGGGCTTAAAAAACAAGCTTTTGCCAGCCACCTTTTCGATAACATAAGCCAGCAGCTTTTGGGTTACAGTGTAGTTGGCAATAACGCCCTCCTTTAAGGGACGAATAGCCACAATGGTTCCCGGAGAGCGACCCAGCATTTCGCGAGCAGCATCGCCCACTGCCAGCACCTTATTGCGCACCTTATCAATAGCCACTACGCTGGGCTCCTTCAGCACCACGCCCTTACCCTTGACAAAAACAAGGATATTGGCAGTACCAAGATCAATACCTATATCCATACTTTTAAACATCTTCTTACTCCTGTTCCTTTACACAAGCTCAATCTATGGTGACGCGCTCGATATCAGCGCCCAGCCCTTGCAGCTTATCCACAATCTTTTCGTAGCCTCTGTCAATATGATAAATATCACCTATGCGAGTCACGCCCTCGGCCACCAGGCCTGCCAAAATCATAGCAGCACCGGCACGCAAATCGGTTGCACGCACATCACAGCCAGTTAGCTTACTGGGACCCTCCACCACGGCGCTGCGACCCTCGGTGGTAATATTGGCGCCCATGCGGTTCAGCTCCACCACATGCATAAAGCGATTTTCAAACACCGTCTCGGTCACCTTGCTGCGACCCTCCGCCAGCACCATCATGGCCATCATTTGGGCCTGCATATCCGTGGGGAAGCCAGGATAGGGCAGGGTTTTAATAGCCACAGGCTTCAAGGGCAAATGCCCCACCACACGCACCTTATCGATATCCTCCTCCACGAATGCACCAGCCTCCCGAAGCTTGGCAATCAGGGGCTTTTGGTGCTCCGGCAGTACATTTTCAACAATCACATCGCCACCGGTCATAGCGGCAGCAATCATATAGGTGCCCGCCTCAATCCGGTCGGGAATAATAGTATAATCAGCGCCGTGCAGCTCCTTCACACCCTCGATACGAATGGTATCGGTGCCTGCGCCGCGGATTTTGGCGCCCATTTTATTCAGATAGTTGGCTAAATCCACGATTTCCGGCTCTTCGGCAGCATTTTCCACAATGGTAATGCCCTCGGCCAAGGACGCAGCCATGAGCACGTTTTCTGTGGCACCCACGCTGGGGAAGTCAAAATAAATATTAGTACCCTTTAAGCCGTTAGGCGCACTAGCTTCAATATAGCCATGCCCCTGCTCAATCTTCACGCCCAAGGCTTCAAAGGCCTTGAGATGAATATCGATGGGACGAGCGCCAATTGCGCAGCCACCGGGCATGGAAATACGAGCCCTACCCACACGAGCAAGCAAGGGCCCCATTACCAAAAAGGAAGCACGCATGGTGCGCACCAGCTCATAGGGAGCTTCATAAGCAGTAATCTTTGTGCTATCTATATCCAGAACGTTGGGCTCAGAGCTGGTCACCGAAAGGCCCAAGCATTTCAAAACTTCACTAATAGTATGCACGTCCTCCAGCATGGGCACCTCGTCAAGATGACTGGGGGTTGTACCCAATATGGAAGCTGCAATAATCGGTAATACAGCGTTTTTCGCACCACTGGTCTTGACCGTACCCACAAGACGTGTACCGCCCCTTACAACTAGCTTTTCCAAAATAATCCTCCTGTATGTGCGAAGTTAAAAATTCACGCAACCAATGTATGGTAGCAAAATTTTATCATTATTGCCCTGATATTTTCAATAGAGGCAACAAAGAAAAAGCCGGTAGTTTTTCCGGCTTAATGATTTATGCGCTGGCGGTCTGCAAGAATATTATAATATGTTTCCTTATCCATCAGCTCACGACGAATAGCCTTTTTGGCCTCCTCATCACTAACCTCAGCCAGGCGCTCACGCAATAAAGCAATCTCCTGCTTAAGCATCAGCATCTTATTGCCCGCTAAGCTTTCTATAATATCTGCCATCTTACAGTCCTCCTTCTACTACTCTTATAGAATACTATAAGCAGGCAGTTTATGCAAGAGGTAACTCTCTTAAGTTTCATTTTTTGTTACAATAGCTGCACAAGGTCCTGCAGTATAGCTATCTTTATGCCTTAACCATAACTCATTTGGGCATACAAAAACCCCGCCCTTACGGACGGGGGAATTGTTATTTTTGCATTGTCTTGAATGCTTTTTAAGCCAAGCCCGCAACCTTCAGACGAGTCAAAGCTCTCTTCAGGGCACGCTGTGCGCGAGCAGTGTCAACCTCGGCATCCTTGCTAGCTAAGCGGCGCTCAGCGCGCTCCTTAGCTGCGTTGGCACGAGCGGTGTCAATGTCGGTATCTGCATCAGCAATGGTTGCCAAAACAGTGCATTTGCCACCCTTCATTTCCAGGAAGCCGCCGCAAACTGCGAAGGACTTTTTGCTGCCATCAGTAAACTCTAATTTCATGGGCGCAACATCCAAGGTTGCAATAATCGGCAAGTGGTTTGCCTTAATGCCCAAGCCGCCCACCAAAGAGCGGAAGCCTACATAGGTTACGTTATCAGCGGAAAAAAGCATCTTATCCGGCGTGACAATTTCAAAAGTAAACGGTGTAGCCATTATTATTCCTTCATAGTTGCAGCCTTGGCAATTGCGTCATCAATGGTACCAACCATGTAGAAAGCGCCTTCGGGCAGGTCGTCATGCTTGCCTTCCAGGATTTCTTTGAAGCCGCGAATGGTTTCCTTCAGAGGAACATATTGACCGGGGGTGCCGGTGAATTGTTCAGCAACGAAGAATGCCTGGCTGAGGAACTTCTGAATCTTACGAGCACGGGCAACGGTAACCTTGTCCTCCTCGCTCAATTCTTCCATACCCAGAATTGCGATGATATCTTGCAATTCTTTATAACGTTGCAGAATAGCTTGTACGCCACGAGCAACTTTGTAATGCTCTTCGCCGATTACCAGCGGATCCAGGATACGGCTGGTGGAGTCGAGCGGGTCAACTGCCGGATAAATACCAAGCTCTGCGATAGAACGGGACAATACGGTGGTTGCATCCAAGTGAGCGAAGGTGCCTGCCGGAGCCGGGTCAGTCAAGTCGTCCGCAGGTACATATACAGCCTGTACGGAGGTGATGGAACCGGTCTTGGTGGAGGTAATACGCTCTTGCAGAGCGCCGATGTCGTTTGCCAAAGTGGGTTGATAACCTACTGCAGAAGGCATACGGCCCAGCAATGCGGATACTTCGGAACCAGCCTGAATGAAACGGAAAATGTTATCGATAAAGAGCAATACGTCTTGGCCGCCAACATCACGGAAATATTCAGCCATGGTCAGGCCGGTCAGACCAACGCGCATACGTGCTCCAGGAGGCTCGTTCATCTGGCCGTATACAAGAGCGGTCTTGCTGATAACGCCAGATTCCTTCATTTCGCCCCACAGGTCGTTGCCTTCACGAGTACGTTCGCCAACGCCTGCGAATACGGAATAGCCACCGTGTGCAGTTGCGATGTTATGGATAAGCTCCATAATAATAACGGTTTTGCCTACGCCGGCGCCGCCGAACAGACCGATCTTACCGCCCATTGCGTACGGAGCAATCAAGTCTACGACTTTAATGCCGGTTTCCAAAATTTTAGTAGAAGTTGCCTGTTGATCGAAGGTCGGAGCAGGTCTGTGGATGGGCCAGTGATCTGCTGCTTCAACCGGAGTATCGTCATGGTCAACGGTCTCGCCGAGCACGTTGAAGATACGACCCAGTACGCCGGGGCCTACGGGTACGCTGATAGGAGCGCCGGTATCTACTGCTTCCATGCCGCGAACCAGACCATCGGTGGAGCTCATAGCAACGGCACGAACTACATTGTAGCCGATGTGTTGCATAACTTCAGCGGTCAGGTGAATATTTACCTTGCCGTCATCAGTGGTGCCATCGATGTGGATTGCGTTCAGGATAGCAGGCATGCTCTTCGGAGGGAACTCGATGTCGATAACAGGGCCAACAACTTGTACGATTCTACCTGTATTCAAGGTTTTAGCCTCCCTACGAATTAATTCAGATTATTGTTGTGCTTGCTTCAGTGCTTCTACGCCGCCAACGATTTCGTTGAGCTCGCGGGTAATGGATGCCTGACGTGCCTTGTTATAGGACAGCTCCAGGTTTTGTACCAGCTTAGCAGCGTTATCAGTAGCAGAAGACATAGCAGTCATACGAGAACCCAGCTCACTGGCAGCGGATTGCACCAGTGCAGCGTAAACAACGGTCTCCAGGTACTTGGGTGCAAGTACGCTCAAAGTCTCGTTTTCACCGGGCTCAAACATAAAGCTTGCTTCGGCCTTGCCAGCTTCTTTAGCAGGCGGCTCTACCGGCAGAATCTTATCGCAGGTAGGAGTTTGGGACAAAGCAGATTTGAAAATGGTATATACGATGCGCAGCTCGTCAAAGCCCTCGTCAGCAAAGCGTTTTGCTGCATCCTGGGCAATGTCCTGTGCGTTATCATAAGAAGGTCTATCGGAGAAACCAAAATGGGACTCCAGCACATTGTAGCCACGACGCTGGAAGAAATCTCTTGCCTTACGACCGCAGGTGATAACGACAACCTCGTCCTCACATGCAGCGATTTCAGCAACAGCCATCTTCAGAGCGTTGGAGCTATAAGCGCCTGCCAGACCTTTATCAGAGGCGAGCACCAGATAACCAACTTTTTTAACTTCACGATGTTGAAGCAGCGGGTGTTCCTTGGCACTTAAGTTTGCAAGAATGCTCGGGTCGCTCACAACGTTGGACAACACTTCTTTGATCTTGATGGCATAAGGACGGCTTGCAGCAGCGCGCTCTTGAGCTCTTCTAAGGCGTGCAGCAGCAACCATCTTCATAGCCTTAGTGATCTTACCAATGTTACCTACGCTCTTCATGTGGCGATGAATCTCGCGTGCAGTAGCCATTAGTTAATCACCTGCCTTCACTAACAAAGGTTTCCTTGAACTCGGCGATTGCTTTCTTCAAAGCTTCTTCATTCTCATCAGTGATTTTCTTGGTTTTCAGGATATCTGCGCCAACTTCAGGATGGTTAGCTTCCATGAAGTCCAGGAATTCTTTTTCGCAGCGAGTTACTTCTTTAACTGCTACGTCATCCAGATAACCCTTGGTGCCAAGGTAAATTGCCATAACCTGTTTTTCAACAGACAACGGGCTGTATTGACCTTGCTTTAAAACCTCGGTCAAGCGTTGACCACGGTCCAGCTGAGCCTTGGTAGCCTTATCAAGGTCGGAAGCAAACTGAGCAAATGCTGCCAGTTCGCGGAACTGTGCCAAATCCAGACGCAGGGTACCTGCAACCTGTTTCATAGCTTTAATCTGAGCAGCACCACCTACACGGGATACGGACAGACCGGAGTTGATAGCCGGACGGATACCGGAGTAGAACAGCTCGGATTCCAGGAAGATCTGACCGTCGGTAATGGAAATTACGTTGGTCGGAATAAAGCCGCCTACGTCGCCTGCCAGGGTTTCGATAACGGGCAGTGCGGTGATGGAGCCGCCCTTCAGCTCGTCATTCAGCTTAGCAGCGCGCTCCAACAGACGGGAGTGCAAATAGAATACGTCGCCAGGATAAGCTTCACGTCCGGGAGGACGGCGGAGCAGCAGGGACATTGCGCGGTATGCAACAGCGTGCTTGGACAGGTCGTCGTATACGCACAGAACGTCTTTGCCTTGATCCATGAAGTATTCTGCCATGGTTACGCCAGCATAGGGAGCCAGATATTGCAACGGAGCGGAGTCAGCTGCAGTAGCGGCAACGATGATGGTGTATTCCATTGCGCCGTGTTGTTCCAGAGTACGAACAATGCGGGCAACGTTGGAAGCCTTTTGGCCGATAGCTACATAAATGCAGATAACGCCCAGGCCCTTTTGGTTGATGATGGTATCAACTGCAACTGCGGTCTTACCGGTACCACGGTCGCCGATGATCAGCTCACGTTGGCCACGTCCGATAGGAACAAGTGCGTCGATACATTTAATACCAGTTTGCAGCGGGGTATCAACGGATTTACGATCTGCGATACCATGTGCAGGGGATTCAACAGGACGGTGTTCAGCAGCGACGATATCGCCCTTGCCGTCGATAGGAGCGCCGATAGCGCTAACTACACGACCCAGCAGGCCTTCGCCTACGGGAACTTCCATGATGCGGCCGGTACGGCGAACTACGTCGCCTTCCTTGATCTTGGTTTCGCCGCCCATCAATACGATACCAACGGAGTCCGGGTTCAGGTTCAATACCATGCCGGATACGTTGTGGGGCAGTTCTACCAATTCGCCAGCCATTGCGTTTTTCATACCGATAACGGTTGCGATGCCGTCACCGATCTTTTCAACGATACCAACCTCTTCGAGATCAGCGTCCACTTTGTAATTCTCCAGCTTAGCGCTGAGAGCATCACCCATAGCTTCGGGCTTGGTGTATTCGTGGATGTCGATGCCTGCGAGAGCAACTTCCATCTTCTTCAGCTTACGAGCAGCAGAAGCATCAAATACTTTATCGCCAACTTGTACGATGATACCACCGAGAATGGAGGGGTCAACCTTCTTGTTCAAGAAGATTTCGCGGCCCAATTTCTCAGTCAGAATTGCAGAAATGGATTGATACTCGTCAACAGTCAATTTCTTAGCTGTAGTAACGTTTACATCTAAAAGCTCTTTAATGGAGCCCAGATCAATTTTGAAGTCGGACAATTCTTGCTTTAGTAAAGCAATATTTTCTTCACTCTTCATATTGTACCAATCACCTCCGAATACCGGCTCTTAGTCTTGCTGCCTCGCATTTGCAGCAAACCGCGTCCGGCCTAATAGGGAAACGAGCAAAATTATTTCATAATGGAATCAACAATTTTGCTAGCCATTTGTTTGTCTTCTTCAGAATTCAGCTTTTGCTCAACAATTTTGCCAGCAGCGATCATGGACAGGCTGATAACCTGTGCACGAACTTCGTCCATAGCTTTCTTCTTTTCAGTAGCGATAATCTCTTTTTGAGCTGCTACATATTGCTCCTGCTCAACCTTGGTGTCAGCCATAATCTTATCATGAGCTGCTTGAGCGGTTTTGCGGGCGTTTTCAATGATAGCCTGTGCTTCCTGTCTTGCATCCGCTAATTTTGCAGCATATTCAGCTTTAACTGCTTCAGCGTCGTTCTTAGCCTTTTCAGCAGTTTCTAAATCGCTAGCAATTTTATTCTTGCGCTCTTCCATGATACCCAGTACAGGTTTGTAAACGAATTTAGCAAGAACGAAAACAAGAACCAAAAAGTTCAGGATTTGCGCGATAAGTGTTGCGTTAATATTAACCAATTATCTCACTCTCCTATTTGTTTTCTTAAATTAGGGATTCTAAATTATTTTACGAAGGGGTTAGCAAATACCAATACTACTGCGATAACGTAGCACAGAATAGGCATGGACTCTACCAGACCTACGGATACCAGCATGTTGGTGAACAGCTTGCCAGCTTCTTCAGGTTGACGAGCCATGGACTCGATTGCTTTACCAGTTAAGTTACCGTTACCAAGAGCAGCGCCCAGAGCTGCAGCCAGGCAGATGAATGCAACAGCGAACATAGATGCTGCAATAATAATTGCGTTTTCAGTCATTGAAATTTCCTCCTATCAATCATAAGACATTTTGATTTTAAATTTTTAGAATGACTTTTTAAATTAGTGATGCGCAAAAGCCAGCGCGAAGCTGGTCAGAGCCAGCATGGTGAAGATAAAGGCTTGCAAGAAACCAATAACCAAGCTGAACATTACCCAGAATTCAGGTACAACCCACGGAGCCAATTGATACAATACAATCAGCAAAATTTCGCCTGCCAGAATGTTACCGAATAGACGAAGGGCCATAGTCATCGGTTTAACAACTTCGTCTAACAAATGTAACGGCAAGAATGCGGGGGAAGGACTAATATAGTGCTTGTAGTGACTCAAGCCCTTTTGACCAACACCGATGATGTGCACACCGATTGCAACAGTCAAGGACAGTGCAAAGCAGGTGTTGACGTCGTTGGTCGGAGAAGTCCAGTGTACACCAACCTGCGGCAACATACCAATCTCGTTACTAATAAAGATGAACATGAAAAGGGTGATAATAAAAGGAGCCATGTATTTGCGTCCTTTAATACCCAGTTGGCCTTCCATAAGATCGTTTAAGAAGTCAATAAAGAACTCCATAACATTTTGGACTCCGCTAGGAACCATTTTCGGATTTTTGGCGGCCAGCAAGAAGAGAACAAACACTACTGCCATTGTAATCCAGGTCATATACATGGTTTGCATATGAATAACAATACCAGGTGCTACTTCTTGAGCAAGGTAATGGATAATCTCACCGGAATGTTCTTGTGCTGCAGCTGCTGCTTCATTTCCCATTATTTCTCTCTCCTTTCTTCACGTTACCCTCGTTATTGAGCTGGTACGCGATAATTGTTAAATTAAAAAGTAAAAATATATGTATCAGCAGAAGGCCGATGCAGACACCTGCCACATTGGCTCCCTGCCTTAACAACAATACGATAATGCTGGACACAGCCAAAATCCTGTACCAGCGGTGGCGCTTCATAATGAGTAGGCCCCTTTGGGGGTCCTTTTCGTAGGGCAAGGCCTTTTTAATGCCATGGACCAAAATCACTGTATCCAAAAGCCCCAGCACAAAGCCCCTAAAAAGGCTCAGCGCCGCGCCGGGATAGCCCAGCACATGAAGCGCTATGACCATCACAAGACCTATGCAGGCCGGCAGCATTAGAAAGCGTTTATAACCGCCCCTTACTACGGGCGCAAAATCAAAGGTCATCATATAGGCTTAATCGTCCTCGTCCTGCATTACTGAATACACCAGCTTGAAAAAGGTTAAAAAGATGGTGACTATAGCAAGGCTGATGCCCACTAGCCGAAAGGTGTGGTCCCCGGTCTTGAAATACTCATCCAGCCAGTCCCCACCAAAATAGGCCAAAAGAAAGTCAAACACAATCATGGCCGCTAGGGAAGAAACCGTAGCCAAAGCGTTGAACATTTTGAGGCGCTGCTTGCGCTCCCTTTCCTCCTTACGCTTATCCCGCATCTCCACAGTCGACCTTTTACTCCTTAATTTTTCCAAGCTTAATAGACCACCTGCGAGTTCACAGAATGGTACAATATAATTTTAATTTATTTCACAAAAATTGTCTACTCAATTATGCTGAAATTCGGAGAAATTTTCCACCGAGTAGCCGTTTTTGTGTAAAATCGCCTTAATAATTCTCTCGCAGGCCTTGCCATCACCATAGGGATTAGCAGCCTCCGCCATGGAGCGATAATGCTCAGCATCGTCCAGGAGACGATTGGTTTCCCTCAGTACATCCTCGTAGGCGGTACCGATAAGCTTCACTGTGCCTGCCTCCACCGCTTCGGGACGCTCCGTGGTATCCCGCAGCACCAAAACCGGCTTGCCTAAGGCAGGAGCCTCCTCCTGGATGCCGCCGCTATCAGTGAGCACGATATCCACCTTGGCCATTAAATTGGCAAAGGGCTCGTAATCCATGGGCTCGATAAGGTGTACACGACCGAGATGCCCCAGCTCCTGGTTCACAATCTCCCGCACCTTGGGATTCTTGTGCACCGGGAAAATAGCCTCCACATCCGCGTGGGTTTCCAGCACGCTCTTTAAAGCGCGGTACACATGGCGCATGGGCTCGCCCAAATTTTCTCTTCTATGAGTAGTCATCAAAATCAATTTGTGACCTGTTGCAAAAACCTTGTTAAAATCCTCGTCCGCAAAGTGATAATCGCTGTGCACCGTGGTCTGCAGCGCGTCGATAACCGTGTTGCCGGTGACCAGGATATGCTCAGGGTTCACATTTTCCTTTAGCAGATTAGCCTTGCTGGTGCCCGTAGGCGCAAAATGCATATCCGCAATTGAGCCGGTCAGCTTGCGGTTCATTTCCTCCGGATAGGGAGAATACTTGTTGCCGGTTCTGAGGCCTGCCTCCACATGGCCCACGGGGATTTGGGCGTAGAAGGCTGCCAGCGCCCCCGCAAAGGTAGTGGTAGTATCACCATGAACCAGCACCATATCGGGCTTAGCCTCCTCCACAACGGGCTTTAGGCCCATCAGGGCACGGGTGGTTACATCATACAGGGTTTGGCCGCTGGTCATAATATTCAAATCATAATCAGGCACAATACCGAATAAATCCAGCACCTGGTCCAGCATCTCCCGATGCTGAGCAGTCACAGCCACAATGGGCTGGATATATTCAGGGTACTTGCGCATCTCTAATACTAGGGGACACATCTTGATGGCCTCCGGACGCGTACCGAAAACCGTCATCAGCTTAATCTTTTTCTCAATCTTCTCCACGGTTTTTCCTCCCTCTTATCTATCGTTCAGAATACCGATTTTTTTCGCTCCCACGGCCACCGCCGTAATAATCGCTGCAATAATCAGTGCCGCATAAAAGCCGTCAAACTCGGCCCACAGCACTGCCGCAATGCCCAAAATAGCCGTAATGCCATACATAAGGAGCACGGCCTGCTTTTGGTTCATGCCCATGGCCAGCAGACGATGATGTAAATGCCCCTTATCCGGCTGGAAAATGGGGCGACCATTGCTGTAGCGGCGCATAATGGCAAAGGCCGTATCCATAATGGGCAGGCCCAGGGCAATAGCCGGCACAATCAGAGCCACCGTCGCAGCAGTTTTAACCGCACCATAGACGGAAATAGCTGCCAGCATATAGCCGATAAACATACTGCCCGTATCCCCCATAAAAATGGTGGCCGGGTTAAAATTATAACGAATAAAGCCGATGATACCACCGGCTAGAGCCGCAGTCATCACCGCAATATGGTAATAGCCCATCTGCACCGCTACCAAAATCACCGTCAGGGAGGCGATGGCGGATACGCCCGCCGCCAAGCCATCCAAGCCATCAATCAAATTAACCACATTAGTGAAGCTGATAACCCAAAAAATAGTCAGCGGGATGGACAAATACTCCAAATAAAAATAGCCGCCAAAGGGATTATTGACCCATTCGATGCGAATATCGAACAGCACCAATACGCAGGCAGCAAAAATCTGCCCCAGCAGCTTAACCTTGGCCGGCAGCTGGTATTTATCATCCAGCACACCGATGATGACGATAACCGTGGCACCCACCAGGATACCCACAATGTCCTTAGTCATCTCTAGGCTTGCCACCGCGGCAACCATAAAGGCGATATAAATAGCCAAGCCTCCCAAGCGGGGCATAATCTTCTTATGCACCTTGCGGTTATCGGGCCTGTCAATAGCACCGATGAGGAAGGCTAATTTTTTAATGTAAGGGGTCAGAACATAGCTCACCAAAGCGGCAAGCAAAAAGGGGAAACCGTAAGCACTTAGCATTCTATTTTTACTCCAGAAATTACACACACGAAAAAGAGTATCCAAGCTCGTAAGCTTTGCCTTCTATATAGTATATCATCTTTCCCAAAGTCGTCAATTACTTTTGTTACAAAAAGAACAGAAAAGCAACTTTTCCTTGATTAAATGCCTCCCACAAAAAACAATTTTACAAAATAATCAAAAGATGGTAAAATATCGTACACAGTATAAGTATGATTGTATACGACTTGCTTCAGCCTATATTTTACCATTTTCGACAAGTTTCCTACAGTTGAATTATTTCATATAATTTCTTTTCGAGGTTATGCTTATGAAATTTTTTAATCGCAAGAGCATTTTTTATTCCATGGCCACCCTTTTAGCTTTGGCCGCTGCCTGTTTCTATTTTTTCCACATTCTTACTAATGATACCCGCAAGGAAACGGAAGCCCAGATGCGGGATTTGAGCAACCAAAGCTTAACTGCCATTTCCCAAAAGCTGTATTCGGATTCGGTGTGCCTGCACAGTATCGCCGAAACCGTGGGCGGCAGCACCATGCAGCTGAACACGGAAACGCTCCGTTCCTATTTGGAGCGCAAGCGGGGCATTTATGGCTTTGGTGATATCGTTGTGGTAGATTTAAAGGGTAATGCCCTTTCTGCCATTGGTGCCAAGCTGCCCAATATGGCAGACCAAGCCTACATTAAGCTGGCCCAGCAGGGCAGGGTTGTTTTGCACAACGGTCTGAGTGCGACCAATCCTGAAGAGCATTTGGTGCGTATTGCTACGCCCCTGCGCCGGAACGGGCAAACCATCGCCGTGCTTTACGGTGTTTATATGCCTAACCAGCTTCGCACCATGCTCACCGATAAGCTTTTCGATAACAGCTCCCATACGGAGCTGGTTACCAGTGCCGGTGACGTTATAGCTGCTCCCAGCGACAAATATAAATATTTCACTATTGATAGCTTTTTAGATAGTCCTAAAACCAGCATTGCTCCTGAAGAGCACGACCGCCTGTATTATCTTTTGCACAATCGGCGCCAGGGCTTTTTAACCTATAAGATTAATGATGAATTATATCTGGCTTCTCTCACGCCCATGGATATGAACAATTTTAGTACCGTGGACCATGCCCACTGGTATTTGTCCCTTTCCATTCCCTACGAGCTGATAGCTAGCCGCTCTCGCACCAAGGTATTCCAAACCACGGCCTTTGCCTTTGTTTTGCTGGGCATCATTGGCGCTTTGAGCTTTGCCCTGTATCGCAGCAATCAAAAGAAGCGTCAGGAGCTGCAAAAGGCTTACGAGGAGGTGCAGTCCCTGTACCGCACCATTCCCACTCCCATTATCCGCTTCCGGATGGAGGACGGGGGCATTGTTATTAGCGATAACCGCAGCTTTGCTAATTTGGTGGGCTGTCCCCACGAAACCTGCCAGCATCGCTTCCGCTTCTTTACTAAGCCGGAATTTATTGAGCGGATTTGGGCTCTGCCCGATGGCTCCCATCAGATGGAGATGCTCATTCGTGGCTACGGCAAGAAGTATATTTGGCATTTGGCCTTTTTGGAGATTACCACTAAGTCTGAGGGCCGCGAAGTGCTGTGCGTTTTGGCTAATATCTCGCGTCAGCACGAGGAGCTGAATAAAGCGACCTTGGTATCCCAGACGGACGCTCTCACAGGCCTTGCTAATCGCCGCGGCATTCAAGAGCAGCTGGAGCCCCTCTTCTTTAGAGAATCCACTGCCGGCGCCCTGCTGATTATGGACTTGGATAATTTTAAGCAGGTTAATGACCGCTTTGGGCACCAGGCCGGCGACACCGTGCTGGCTTCCTTTGCGGATATGCTGGTGGAAACCCTGCCGGAGACCAGCTTTATCTCCCGCTATGGTGGCGACGAGTTTGTGGTGTTCCTGCCCAATGCTTCTAAGCAGGAGACCTGCGCTTTAGCTGGCAGGATTAAGGAGGAGCTGGCTAAGCAGTTCCCGCTCTTTGTGAAGACTTGTCAGTTCGGCGTAAGCTTTGGCTCGGTTTATTTCCCTGAGGATGGTAAGGATTGGGATACGCTGTTTGCCAAGGTTGACGAGACGCTGTATTATAACAAGCGTTTAAATAAGATGGGTGGACACGGAGAGGCTAAGGAGTGAGCAAAGTGGGTGTCTACTTATAATGAACAATTATGCTATTTATTTATGTGTTGCAAAATGATATGATACCTCTTAAGTAGACATAGCAAATATAAAAAGTCTACTTA
>JBJDXD010000052.1:0-52206 GCA_051866495.1 Phascolarctobacterium sp.
GAAGTCTTGAAAAACTTTGCATATTTAATATGTCTACTTGACATGGGGCTGATCAAACGCGGTAGGAAACTTATGTTCGTTTTTAACTTTACCGCAGGGCCTGCTTCTTCTCAGGCAGCTCCAAGCGGAAAAAGTCGTACAGCGTTTGGGCAGCTGCATGGTTCATGCCCTCCACCGCCGCCAGCTCCTCCACGCTAGCCGCCTTCATAGCCTCCAAAGTTTTAAACGCCTTCCACAGCTCCTGCCGGCGCTTGGGGCCAATGCCCTCCACATGGTCCAGCACAGAAACAAGATTGCGCTTGCCCCGCAGCTTGCGGTGAAAGGTTATAGCAAAGCGATGAGCCTCGTCACGAATACGCTGAATCAAATGCAGTGCCGCGCTGTCCCGGTCCAGCAGAATGCTAGTGCTCTGATGCGGAATAAAGATTTCCTCCTCCCGCTTAGCCAGGCCCACCACGGGCAAATCCGCCAAGCCTAGGCCACGGATAACCTCCAAGGCCGAGCTCAGCTGACCCTTACCGCCGTCGATAACCACCAAATTGGGCAGGTCCTCGTAATCCTTGTAGCGACGGTACACAACCTCCTGCATGGATTTAAAATCGTCCGGCTTGCCTTCGGCAGAAACGATTTTATACTTGCGATAATCCTTCTTGCTGATGCTGCCATTACGAAAAACAACCATGGAGGCCACGGTTTCGCTGCCCTGAGTGTGGGAAATATCAAAGCAGTCCATACGCTCTAGAGAATGCTCTAGACCCAAAGCCTGCTGCAGCTCCTCCGCCGCCTGAGCGTCGTTTTTCAGGGACAGGCTGCCCTTACGCAGCCTCTCCTCCAGCAGCTTTTTGGCATTGTCGCTGGCCAGCTCTAGCAGCTGTCGCTTGACTCCCCGCTGGGGCAGCACAAGCTCCACCTTGCGCTCCGCCTTTTCCCGCAGCCACAGCTCAATCAGCTCCTGCTCCGCTGCCTCCGGCAGCTGGGGCACAAGAATTTCTCGTGGCACAAAGGTGGCTTCGTTGTAATATTGCTTGAGAAAAGCAGTGAGCACCTCTTGGGGCTCGTCGCCCCCATCCTGCAAAAAGAAATTATCCCGTCCGATGAGCTTGCCCTTGCGCACGAAGAAAATCTGCAGACAGTTGCCCGTCATATCCTGGGCAAAGCCAAGCACATCCATATCGCCGCCATTATTGGTAACCGCCTTTTGGGATTCGTTCAGGCGCTCCACCGCCTGCAGCTGGTCCCGCAGCCGTGCCGCCTCCTCAAAGGCGTACTCCTCCGCCGCCTCCTGCATGCGCTGCTTCAAATCCCGCTCCAGCTCCGCTGTGCGCCCGTCCAGCACCATGCACACGGACTTAATCATCTTGCCGTACTCTTCCTTAGAAACATAGCCCGCGCAGGGCGCCAGACAGCGCTTTATATGATAGTTCAGGCAGGGCCGGTCCGGGTTCATCTTGCGACAGGTGCGCAGGGGAAACATGCTCTTTAAAAGCTTCATGGTGGCGTACATAGCCCCCGCGTCCGCATAAGGTCCGTAATATTTGGCTCCATCACGGCTCAGCCGCCGGGTCATGTGCAGACGGGGAAAATCCTCCTGTAGTGTCACCTTTAAATAGGGATAGGTCTTGTCGTCCTTCAGGCTAATATTATAGCGAGGACGGTATTTTTTGATTAAATTGCACTCTAAAATCAGGGCCTCCACCTCGCTGGAGGTGATGATGGTTTCAATCTCGGCGATTTTGGCCACCATGGCCCTAACCTTGGGCGTGTGGCTAGCCAAATTGCGAAAATAGCTGCGCACGCGGTTTTTCAGCACCACGGCCTTGCCCACGTAAATAACCTTGCCCTCGGCATCGTGCATCAAATAGACACCGGGCTTATCCGGCAGCACGGCTAAAGCATTTTTAATATTGTCGTTAAAGCCCTCTGCTAGCGAAGTCATTGATACCACCCGTTGCGCTTGGCCTTGGCCAGCTCCTGCTTAATGTATTGGCCTGTGTAGGACTTCTTCACCTTGGCCACCTCCTCCGGCGTGCCACAGGCCACCAAGGTTCCTCCCTTGTCGCCACCCTCAGGGCCAAGGTCGATAATATAATCCGCCACCTTGATCACATCCAGATTGTGCTCGATAACGATAACGCTGTCCCCGCCCTCAACAAGGCGCTGCAAAACCTCTAGCAGCTTATGCACATCGGCAATATGCAGACCCGTAGTGGGCTCGTCAAGGATGTACACCGTGCGACCGGTGCTACGACGGGATAGCTCCGTAGCTAGTTTCACACGCTGAGCCTCGCCACCGGACAGGGTCGTGGCCGCTTGTCCCAGATGGATATAACCCAAGCCCACATCCTGCAAAACCTCCAGCTTGCGATAAATACGGGGCAGATTTTTGAAGAATTCGCAGGCCTCGCTAACGGTCATATCCAGCACTTCCGCAATATTCTTGCCCTTGTAATGCACCTCCAGCGTGTCACGATTATAGCGCGCGCCATGGCATACCTCGCAGGGCACATAAACGTCGGGCAAAAAGTTCATTTCGATTTTATTCATGCCATCGCCCTTGCAGGCCTCGCAGCGACCGCCCTTTACGTTGAAGCTAAAGCGACCGGACTTATAACCCCGCATTTTGGCCTCGTTGGTTTGGCTAAAGAGCTCCCGAATGAAGTCAAAGACGCCGGTATAAGTGGCAGGATTGGAGCGAGGTGTGCGTCCGATGGGGGATTGGTCAATATTGATAACCTTATCCACCAGCTCTAAGCCCTCAATGGAGTCGTGCTCCGCCGGGCGCAAGCGCGCGCCGTTTAGCTTAGCACCGAGGGTATTATATAAAATATCGTTAATCAAAGTGGATTTACCGCTGCCGCTAACGCCAGTGACTACGGTGAATACGCCCAAGGGAATATCCACATCTATATTTTTAAGATTATTAGCCCGCGCCCCCTTAATAGTCAAATAACGACCATCTAAGGTGCGGCGTTTTTTGGGCACAGGGATGAATTTGCGACCGCTCAGATAAGTGCCGGTCACAGAGTTTTCTACTTGCTTAACCTCCTCCACCGTGCCCTGAGCTACAACCTGCCCACCGTGCTCGCCCGCGCCGGGACCAATGTCGATAATCTGGTCCGCAGTATACATGGTTTCCTCGTCATGCTCAACCACTAGCAGGGTATTACCCAAATCTCGCAAATGCTTTAAGGTTTCCAGCAGCTTGCCATTATCACGCTGGTGCAGACCGATGCTGGGCTCGTCCAAAATATAGAGCACACCCGTTAGGCCGCTGCCAATTTGGGTAGCCAAGCGAATGCGCTGGGCCTCTCCACCGGATAGGGTTCCGGCACTGCGGTCCAGAGTTAGATAATCCAAGCCCACATCGTTTAAAAATTGTAGGCGCGCCTTGATTTCCTTCAAAACCTGGCGGGCAATGATTTGCTGGCGCTGGCTGAGCTGCAAATTGGCAAAAAAGTTGAGGCAATCCCGCACTGTTAGAGCGGTAACTTGGCAAATATTTTTGCCGCCAACTAATATGGACAGCACCTCCGGCTTAAGGCGACTGCCGTGGCAGACGGGGCAGGGAGTGCTGGTCATAAATTCCTCGTATTCCTGACGCATGGCGTCGCTAAAGGCTTCCCGATAACGGCGCTTGAGAATATTTAAAACGCCCTCGTATTCCTTATCGTAAAGCTTCGTCTCGCCCTGTAGATTTTCGTACCAAAAGGCAAATTTGCGTTCCCCGGCTCCGTTCCACACTATGTCCTGTACTTCTGGACTCAGCTCGTTCCAGCTATTGTCCAGACTATAGCCATAGCTGGCCAGCACCACTGCCAACTGACGCAGAAAATAGGAATTGGGATTATTACTGAAGGCCGCCAGGCAGCGCTCGGTAAATTTCAAACCGGGGTCGGGAATAATCAGCGCCTTGTCAAACTCCATATTCATGCCCAGGCCCGTGCAGGCAGGGCAAGCGCCATAGGGATTGTTGAAGGAAAAAAGTCTGGGCTCGATGGCGGGCAGGCTGATGCCGCAGTCGTTGCAGGCAAAATGCTCGCTAAAGAGCAAAATCTCCTGCTGCTCACCCAGCACGGCCACCTCCGCAAAGCCGTCGGCCAGCTTTAGGGCCGTTTCCACGGAGTCGGTCAAGCGTTGGTGTATATTATCCCGCACGGCCAAGCGGTCGATAATAACACTCAAGCTATGTTTTTTATTTTTTTCTAGGGTAATTTCTTCGTCAAGGGTGCGCACCTCGCCATCTATATACATGCGCACATAGCCGGCACGCCGCATATCGTCCAGCACCCTTTGGTGCTCGCCCTTACGGCCTCGCACTAGGGGTGCCATCACCATGAAGCGCGTGCCCGGCTCCAGCTCCATCACTCTATCCACTATTTGCTGCACGCTTTGCTGCTCGATGAGCTTGCCGCACTGGGGGCAGTGGGGCTCGCCTGCTCGCGCAAAGAGCAAACGCAAATAGTCGTAGATCTCCGTCACTGTGCCCACAGTGGAGCGGGGGTTACGACTGGTGGTTTTTTGGTCGATAGAAATGGCGGGACTGAGGCCCTCGATGTAATCCACCTCAGGCTTGTCCATCTGCCCCAAAAATTGGCGCGCATAGGCAGAAAGGCTCTCCACATAGCGGCGCTGGCCCTCGGCATAGATGGTGTCGAAGGCGAGACTGGATTTGCCGCTGCCGCTCAGCCCCGTGATGACCACCAGCTTATTGCGCGGAATTTCCACCGTTATATTTTTTAAATTGTGTTGGCGTGCGCCTTTAACAATTAGTTTCTCTTGCATAAATTATATTCTCTCTTCCTAAGTCTATCTTAGCGTGCGCCTCTTAGGCGTTAACTTCTCGCCTAACTGCCCCTTAACAATTATAAGCTGATCACGCAGCTCCGCCGCGGCCTCGAAATCCAAAGCCTTGGCTGCCTCCTGCATGCGTCGCTCCAGCTCCCGCGCCAGATTGGTGAGCTCCTTCTTGGAGCGAGCCTTTTTATTCTTAGCACCATACAGGTCGTGCTCTTCGCTTTCGGCCACCTTCGTGAGCTTGATGAGCTGGCGTTGCTCCTTGTAAATAGTTTTCGGCGTAATCTTGTGGGCCTTATTATAGGCCTCCTGCTTCTCCCGGCGGCGATTAGTCTCGTCGATGGCCCGCTGCATGCTATCCGTAATGCGGTCCGCGTACATGATGACGCGGCCATGGGCATTACGGGCTGCGCGGCCGATGGTTTGAATCATGGCGGTGTCACTGCGCAAGAAGCCCTCCTTATCCGCATCCAAAATAGCTATCAAGGATACCTCCGGCAAATCCAAGCCCTCGCGCAAAAGGTTAATACCTACCAGCACGTCAAATTTGCCGGCCCGCAGGCTATCGATAATCTCTGCCCTTTCAATGGTTGCAATCTCAGAATGCAAGTAGCGCACTCTTACCCCTGCCTGCTTCAAATATTCCGTTAAGTCCTCGGCCATGCGCTTGGTCAGAGTGGTGACCAAAACGCGCTCATTGGCTGCAGCCACCTTATTGATTTCGCTGAGCAAATCGTCGATTTGGCCCTTGATGGGGCGAATTTCAATCTGCGGGTCCAAAAGGCCCGTAGGACGAATAATTTGCTCCACCACCTGCTGGGCCTGCTCCATTTCGTAGGGCGCCGGTGTTGCCGAAACATAAATGGCCTGATGAATTTGCTCCTGGAACTCGTCAAAGGTCAGGGGGCGGTTATCATAGGCCGAGGGCAAACGAAAGCCGTGCTCCACCAGCATCTCCTTGCGGGAGCGGTCGCCGGCGTACATGGCGCGAATTTGGGGCAGGGTTACATGGGATTCATCAACTACAAGCAAAAAGTCCTTGGGAAAATAATTGACCAAGGTAAAGGGCGGCTCCCCCGGCTTGCGTCCCGCCAAATGCCGGGAATAGTTTTCGATGCCGGAGCAATAGCCCATTTCATTCATCATTTCTAAATCATAATTAGTGCGCTGCTCCAAGCGCTGGGCCTCTAAAACCTTAAAATTATGGTTCAAAAACTCCAAGCGCTCCGCCAGCTCCACTCTTATATCGGCCATGGCCCGCTCCAAATTCTCTCGACTGGTAACATAGTGGGACGCAGGGAAAATGGCCACATGATTGCGCTGGGCCAGCACCTCACCTGTGAGCACATCGAACTCTAGAATTCTATCCACCTCGTCGTCGAACATTTCAATACGCACAGCCTTTTCACCATAGGCCGCGGGAATAACCTCGATGACGTCCCCACGGACACGGAAGGTGCCGCGCTTAAAGTCGATATCATTTCTATCGTACTGAATTTCCACCAGCTTGTGCAAAATCTTTTGGCGGTCGATAATCTGACCTAAGCGCAAACTCAGCACCATATCATAGTATTCTTGGGGCGCGCCCAAGCCATAAATACAGCTGACGCTGGCCACAATGATTACGTCCCTGCGCTCAAAAAGAGCACTGGTGGCCGAGTGGCGCAGCTTATCAATTTCATCGTTAATGGAAGCATCCTTTTCAATATAGGTATCGGATTGGGGAATATAGGCCTCCGGCTGATAATAATCGTAGTAGGATACAAAATATTCCACTGCGTTATCGGGGAAGAAGGCCTTCAGCTCGCTAGCCAGCTGGGCCGCCAAGGTTTTGTTGTGGGCAATGACCAAGGTCGGCTTGCGCACCTTGTTTATTACCTGGGCAATAGTGTAGGTTTTGCCCGTGCCCGTAGCGCCCAAAAGCACCTGGGTACGCAGACCCTGCTCTATACCCTCTGCCAGCTTGGCTATGGCCTGGGGCTGGTCCCCCGCCGGCTCAAAGGGAGCCTTTATCTGAAAATCCATCTTGTCACCTGCTTTACTCGTCAACTTCATCCTGTCAAAATATCATCTAGCTCAAGTACATTTATCCAAGGCCTTGCCACTGCTATAAGCGTAGCAACGCAAACATATCCACTCCTATTATATGAAATTGCCCGCCCTAGGTCAAGCATATAAAGAGAACATTTGTCCTTATTTTAAAATATACGGCCAATATAAAAAGCGCAGCAGTCAGGTGACTACTACGCTTTACTAGCTAAAGAATATACTCAACCATACTAGCGTCGAGCTGTACTAAGACATCCTAAAAAATAAACTCTTAGCGATTATTGATGCTTTCGGGATACATATCGTGCATAAAGAGGCGCTTTTTGGCCACTGCCTCCCACTCGGTGCCCGGCTTGCCATGGTTGGCATAGGGGTCGATGGACAGACCACCGCGGGGCAGGAATTTGCCCCAGACCTCGATGTATTTGGGGTCCAGCAGCTTAATCAAATCCTTCATAATGATGTTCACGCAATCCTCGTGAAAATCGCCGTGATTACGGAAGCTAAAGAGATAGAGCTTCAAGGATTTGCTTTCCACCAAGCGTTCGTCGGGAACGTAGGAAATATAGATGGTGGCGAAATCAGGCTGGCCCGTCATGGGGCAGAGACTGGTGAACTCGGGACAATTGAATTTGACAAAATAATCATTACCGGGATGCTTATTGGGAAAGCTCTCCAAAACCTCCGGCGCATAATCGCTTTTATAGGTAGTTTTGTGGCCTAACAGGCTCACGCCTGCCAGCTCTTCCTTGCTTCTACCGCTGGTCATTATTTATTACCTCCTTCAAGGGCGAAAAAACGGCCTGCGCCCACGCGCTCAAGAGCAGTTACCAGCATAAGGCTGGCGATGCCGCTGATGCATTGGCCCACTAAAAGACTGGATGCCAAAAGCCAATAGGGCAGGTTCAAAATGGGTGCCAGCCACAGGGGCACGGCGAGCCCCGGCACAAAGGTTACAGCCAGCCACACAATCCAGTTGCCGCAGCCATGACGCTTAGCTAGAACGATGAGGCCCGTAGTCGCAATGCCTACGAGACCGCCGCCGATAATATCGGGCAGGCCCAAGCCGCCCATGACGGTGTTGCTAATAACATTGGCCAGTCCAAAGGGCACTACTAAAAAGGGAAATAAGGCGCTGAGACCATAGAGTGCGGTGGCAATGCGAATTTGGTATTGACCAAAGGCAAAGGTTTGGGTACACATCATAACCACGATATAAAGTGCAATGCACAAAGCAGAAAAGACTAATTTTTGATTGTTAAGATGTTGCATAATATTGCTCCTTTCACATGAAGAACAGGCGCATCAAAAAAGGATTGCTCCTACAGACGCAATCCTTTACATACAAATTGAATACCGGCCAGAGCCAGTACATCGCCCGTAGTTTTGTTTAAAGACAGGATGGTTTCGAACTGTCTGTTATGAAGTTACTCAATAATTATACAATAAATGCTTAGTTTTGTCTAGTAAAAATTCCTCCACCGCAAGCGGTCCCCCTCCCTTTTTCCCTAAAGGGATTAGCACGACCAACACGTTTTCACTGCGCTACGCTTGTGACAACGTGGGTCTTTGCGTCAAAAGGGAGGCTCCTTGCTAAGTTCCTTTAGCGTTCAGTGCTGATCTCAAAGCCCTTGCCGTCGGTAGTAACCGTCAAATTTCCATGCTCATAGGTCGTTAGCACCTTCGCGCCAAGATGCTCTAGGCTGCCCACCACATTCTTATTAGGATGGTTGTAGATTTGCTTATTGCCACAGCTAATGAGGGCGTACTTGGGCTTCACCTTGCTGATAAATTTATAAATGGAGGAGGTTTTGCTGCCGTGGTGACCAACCTTCAGCACATCGGCCTTCAAGCGGTTACCATATTTTTGCTGCAAATAATCCTCTACAGGCGCTTCGGCATCACCGGTGAACAGCATAGTAAATTGGCCATAATGCAAGAGCATCACGATGCTAGTATTATTAAAGCGCTCCTTATCCTGCTTGCTTAAAAAATCCCCCGGCGCCAGCACCTCAAAATAATAGCCCTTGCCCAAGTCCACTCTATCCCCGGCCTTGAGCACTCGATTGTGATAATGCCCCGCCCGCAGCTCCTTATTGAGCCAATTGGACACAGCATTTTTTTCGTTGGGCATGGCGTTATCATAAATATTGCTAACCTTGTATTTGCCGGCCAGCCACTGAACATTGCCCAAATGGTCGCCGTGGTGATGGGTAATGATCACCGTGTTAATTCTATCCACATTCTCGCGAACGCCGGCCTTGCCTAGGGCCATCTTTAGGGCAGTCCTGCCACCGTAGCCCAGCTTATCCTTTTTATTATCCCCCACGTCAATCATGACCTTGCCCTTGCCATCCTCCAGCAAAATGGCATCACCCTGGCCCACGTCCAGCATGGTAATGCGCAGCTTGCCTTCGGGAGTAGCAGCGGGGGCCGCGCTAGCAGAGCCAGAGGCCCTTTGACCCAGCGAGGTATTACCCATTTGCTGCTGTACCGCTGCCCGTACCGCCTCCTGATGAGGCTCATAAAACAGCGTATAAGCAAGCGTGGCTATGATAAAGGCCACCAGCATTTGGATTACTAATTTAACTTTACGCATTTTAGAACACCTTGCTTATTTTGAGGGAATATTTTTAGCCACTAACAAGCTCAATACCCGGCAAACAAATCCCTAATGGGATTAATATCAATGCCCTTGGTTTGCAAAAAGCCAAAGAAATAGGCCTGCTCCAAGCGCTTTTTAAAGCCCTCTAGGCCATTGCCATCGTCGGCTACGGTAACACGGTACATCTCCATGGGGGCCGCCTTATAGGTAGCCGCCGTGTTGATGCCGATGTGACCGGTCAGCGCACGATAAAAGCCGTATTTTTTAGCAGCTTCGATGACGGTTTTATTATAGCTGCCATTGGGGTAGGCCAAGGTGCGCACAATATATCCGTCAAATTTTTTCTTTAGCCAATAGCGGGAGGTATCCAGCTCCCAAACTAAATATTTCGTATCGATTTTAGCTAAGGGACCATGACTATAGGTGTGGGAGCCCAGCTCCATGCCAGCGGCAATCAGCTCTTTAATTTCCGCTTCATTCATGTGCTCCTTGTCCCCCATCTCCTTGTTGATAACAAAGAAGGAGCCCTTAGCGTCATATTTTTGCATAATGGGCAGAGCATTGCTGTGATTATCCTTGTAGCCATCGTCAAAGCTCAGGGCGATATATTTATCCACGCTCTCGCCCTGCTCCAAGCGATGGGCCAGCTGCTCCACGCTAATGATGGTATAGCCCTGCTCCTTCAGATAGCGCAAATGCTCTTCAAAAAGCTGGGGCGGCATAATCAAGCTTTTGGGCCATTCAGGACCATATTCCGTGCCCACAGCATGGTACATCAAAATGGGCGCACCTGTTTTGCGATAGGCGGCGTATTCGGCACGCCAGGCCTCACCCTTCACCTGCCAAGCCACAGCGCCTGCCGCAAAAAGCAGCAGCACCACAGCCACTAGAGCATATAAAAGCTTTTTCATCATTCGTCCTGCTCCAATTTCAAACCCAAGCCCACCGCAATCTCCTGCAGCTTTTTCAAACGGTGGTTTATGCCGGACTTACCCAGTCCATTGGTAAATTCCATTAAATCGTTCAAGGAAACATCGGGATGGTCCAGCCTGATGCGAGCAATCTCCTGCAGATTGGGCTCTAGCTGGCCGATGCCACCGTGCTCATCAATATACTTGATGCAACGCACCTGACGCACCGCTGCCTTCACCACCTTGTTTAAATTAGCGGTTTCGCAGTTCACGGCGCGATTCACATTATTGCGCATTTCCTTCACAATACGCACATTTTCCAGCTCCATCATGGCGTTGTGGGCGCCAATAACGCTGAGGAAATTGATAATGCTTTCACCATCCTTCAAATAGACGATGAACTCATTTTTTCTATCGGTCAGCTTGGCCTTTAAGGAAAAGCTGTGCATAACCTTAATGATATTATGAGCGAAAATTTCGTTGCTAGTGACCATCTCTAAATGGTAGTCACTGGTGGGGCGGCTAATGCTGCCACCGCCCAAAAAGGCGCCGCGCAAATAGGCGCGCTTGCAGTTGTGAGTGCTGAGCAGGGGATTTTTTAAATCACCCTCCATGCTCAAAAGCTGCAGCTCGTCCAAGGCCTGGGCCACCTGGGGCGCAGGCAAAACATGCACCTGATAGCGATTATTCTTTTTCAAGCGGCGAGAACGAGTTATAACAACCTCGGTTTGCACCTCGTAATTATGCTTCAGCATATGCAGCACTCGCCTTGCCAGCGCTGCATTTTCTGTAGAAAAGTGGATGCCCACGTTGAGACCACGGATAACGATAGCACCACTCATGCGCAAAAGCCCTAAAAGCTCTGCCTTATCCCCGGCAGCATCGTTGGTTTCGATGCGGGATAATTCATTCTTGACATCATTGGAAAAAGACATGGGCACTCCTTTCTTGTGGAATATTGTATTTTATTGCTGCTGTTCTTCCTGCTGCTTCATCTTGCGCATACCTTGGCGCATAAAGAAATAGTCAAAGAACTGCATCCCGCGACCAAAGAGGCGCAGGCGATAAATTAAGGCAATCAAAACCCTAGCCAGCTTGCGAGGGTCGTGACGCACCAAATCACGCTTACTAATCAGACGAGCAGGCACCACGGTAATGCCCAAGCTGCGAATTTTGTCCACGTCCGGGGTAATGGGCATGGAGCCCTTAGCATCATACTGGCGCAGCTGCTCCACGGTTATATCCTGATCATTGACGATAACATAATCCAAAAATTGGGCGCCCATGTGCTTGATCAAGGCCTGCACATGCTCATAGGCGCCGTAGCCATCGGTTTCACCGGGCTGGGTCATCACGTTGCAGATATAAATCTTCACGGCCTTGGATTCCAAAATAGCCTCGCGGATGCCGTCCACCAATAGATTGGGAATAACGCTGGTGTACAGGCTGCCAGGCCCAAAAATCAGCACGTCGGAGGTTTTGATCGCCTCCACCGCGCCCTGCGTCGCAGGCGCGTCCTCGGGCAGCATCATCATTTTAGCAATGCGCTTGTGAGCCTTGGGAATCTCCGATTCGCCGGTGACCTCCGTCCCGTCGAACATGCGTGCCCGCAGCTGAATGTCGGCAAGCGTCGAAGGAATAACGCGACCGCGCACCTTCAAAATCTGGCTGGTAGCGCTCAAGCCCTCCTCCATGCCGCCCTCGGCCTCGGCCATGGCGGCGATAAAAAGGTTGCCAAAGCAATGCCCTGCCAAGGGCGAGTCGCCCTTGAAGCGGTATTGCATGACGCGCTCCATCAAGGGCTCACGGTCCGCCAGGGCCGTGAGGCAGTTGCGCAAATCACCCGGCGGGATGATGCCCAGCTCCTTGCGCAGGCGCCCGGAGGAGCCGCCATCATCGGCGGAGGTAACTACCGCAGTACAATTATTAGTGATATACTTCATGCCGCGCAGCAGGGTCGAAAGGCCCGTGCCGCCGCCCACCACAGTGATGGCGGGGCCGGTGGTCAGCTTGCGCTGCATAAAGATTGTTTCCATCAGGGAGCCGTTTTTGTCGGGAATCACCACGGAAACAACGGAGCTAATCAGACGACGGGTACCGTAAATCATTACGCCAAAGCCCACTACTAAAAATAGTACGCCCATGGCCATGATTAAGGTATTGGAGTAGCGTCCCGTGGTCAGATAGGTCATCTGAAAGAGAAGCTCCTCCGCCTTGCCCATCAGCTGATAATTAAAGAATAATGCTAATCCTAGGGCACAGAGCAAAACGCCCACTGCAAAAAGTAGCAGCCAGCGCTTGAGGTTAATGCCCGGACATAGCCAACTAATCCATCCCATAGAGTCCTCCTCTATTTTTGTTTAGGAATATCGCGATGTGTTACTTCCACGCTATAGCCGCGCTCACGCAAGAACTCGTAGAGCTTGTTCGCTATAAAAACGCTACGATGCTGGCCGCCGGTGCAGCCCACGCTAATCACCAGCTGGGCCTTGCCCTCGCTAATATACTGGGGCACTAAAAAGTCCAGCAGCTCCTCCTCCAGCTTGAGATACTGGAAGGTTTGGGGATAGCGACAAATAAAATCAGCTACAGGACGGTCATTACCTGTTTGACTACGCAGCTCTTCTACATAGAAGGGATTGGGCAAAAAGCGCACGTCCAGCACTAAATCGCTGTCTAAGGGCAGACCATGCTTAAAGCCAAAGGAGCGCACTACAATGCCCATGCGGTCCTTGGAGGTACCCTCGCCAAAAAGCTCCGTTACCTTGGCCTTCAGCTGAGCCGTAGTCAAATTGGAGGTATCGATGATATAGGTCGCTTCCTCACGCAGGGGGTCCAAGAGCTGGCGCTCGTTGGTAATATTTTTCAGCAAGGAATTGCGCTCGCCCAAGGGATGGCGGCGGCGAGTTTCCTTATAACGGCGCACCAGAGCTTCATCGGAGGCATCCAAAAAGAGCAGCTCGTATTTTTGGCCGCTGGCCTCCATCTCGTCCAAAACCTGGAGCAGCTTATCAAAAAATTGCCCGCCGCGGATATCAACAACAAGGGCCACCTTATCCTCGCTGGTTTGACGGCAGAGCTCAGAAAATTTAGGAATCAGCGTTGCCGGCAAATTATCAATGCAAAAAAAGTTTAAATCCTCAAGGGTGCGTACCACTTGGGTTTTACCTGCGCCGGACATGCCGGAAATAATCAGAAAGTGTGATTGCATCTGCTTCACCCCTTTAAAAATCACTAAAGTATTAAATTATATTATAGCATGAATTGGCCAAAGATTAAAGAAAAAGCGTACATAGACGCTACGCCTATGTACGCTAAATGTCGTTCGATACTTTATTTTTTCGGAGTGATGGCCACAACTCTAGCCGGCAGGCCCGTTGCGCCCTCAATGCGAGGCCAAGAAGCAATCAAAAGTGCGCCTGCAGGAGCAACCTTGTCCAGATTATCCAGAACCTCGATTTGCAGCTTGCCCGCACTTAAAACATAGCGCTCGCAGGCCAAATCACCGGCAGCAGCGGCCAAGGCGCTGGCATCAGTATCCAAGGTTTCGTGGCCGTTGGCAGCAATCTTGCGCTCTTCAAAGAGGAATTTCAGCGCTTCTAAGGACCAGCCAGGGAAGTTTTCGCTGCCATCCTCAGCGATACCGCTCAGCTTATTCATATCGGGCCAATTCTTACCCCAACCAGTGTAAAGTGCAACAAAGGCGCCCTCAGGAATAGTGCCATATTTAGCTTCATATTCCTTAATATCGTCCACAGTTACAGCGTAGTGCACATCCTCCGCTACCTTAGCAGTAACATCGATCACGCACAGGGGCATAATCATGCTATTGGGACCAAAGGCCTCGGAGAGCACGCCCGCTTGATCAAAATGGCCGGGGAAGTCAATATGAGTACCAAATTGCCCAGGAAATTTAAAGGTTTGAATCAAGCATTCCAGCATGGGATTGCCCCAATCAAAAACAGTCTTGCCCAGCTCCACGCTGCCCTCGGGAATACCTGCCCAGAAGGGACTATCGTTGTTCAAGGAATGGGACAATTCAACCCATTCATATTCAGGGGCCTTCAATTCATCCAAAATTTGCCACAGCTTATAAGTCATCATTTCCACCTCATTTAATTTCACTATAATCCTACTAAATAGGTGGGCTAATTTTATCATTAAACAAGCCTTTTGTAAACAAAAACGTCCCAAGCCCTTGGAAAAAGGCTTAGGACGTAAATTTTGTAACAAAAATGCTTGTTAAAAACTGTAGCTCTTGAGGAGCTCATTTATTAACATGTAGCTGCATTAAGGCTTGCTGGGCTGCATGCTGCTCGGAGTCCTTTTTGGTTCGACCTTGACCCACACCAATTACCTTGCCCTCAAAGCTAACCTCGGAGGTAAAGATTTTATTATGCTCAGGTCCGGTGCTTCCCATAAGCTGATAGGATATTTCCACATCACCATCGCGCTGCAAAAACTCCTGCAAACGAGTTTTGTAGTCCGTATAAATACCATTTCGGCACACATAATCGATTTCCGGCTGCATCATGGTTAGCAGATACCTTTGAGCCACGGCAAAGCCCTGATCCAAATAAATGGCACCTAAAACTGATTCAAAGGCGTCAGCCAAGATGGAGGGACGCTCCCGTCCACCGCTTAGCTCCTCGCCCCTGCCCAAGAGCAGCAGCTCTCCCAAACCAATCTTCTTAGCAAAGGTATAAAGGGAGCCCTCGCACACTAAATGGGCACGCAGCTTGGTCAGCTGGCCTTCGGCCAGCTCCGGAAAATTCTTGAACATATAAGTGCTGACGATAACGCTGAGCACCGAGTCACCTAAAAACTCAATGCGCTCGTTATGTTGGGGTTTGGGAGTCTGCTTTGCCTCGTGGGCGTAGGAGGTATGGGTCAGCGCCATATCCAAGAGCTCCAAATCATGCATTTGGATATTTTGAGTCGTACAGAAGCCTACTAGCTGCTGCTTACGTTTATCCTGCATTGCAATCATCCCGCTTTTAGTCAACGTATTTTTTCAGAACGATGGCAGCATTGTGACCACCAAAGCCCAGGTTGTCGCTCAAAGCAACATTAACAACTTTTTCGCGTGCCACATTGGGGGTGTAGTCCAAATCCAGAACGCCTTCGGGATCATCCAAATCTTGATCCTTGTAGTTAATGGTGGGCGGAACGATATTGTTTTCGATGGTCAAAGCAGTAGCAATGGCCTCTACACCGCCAGCAGCGCCCAACAGATGGCCGATCATGGACTTGTTGGAGCTGATGCTCAGCTTGTAAGCGTGCTCGCCAAATACCTTTTTGAAGGCAATGGTTTCGCCCAAATCGTTACGATGGGTGGAGGTGCCGTGAGCGTTGATGTAGTCAACCTCTTCGGGTTTTACGCCAGCGTCATCAATAGCAGCCTTTACGCAGGCAGCCGGGGTTTCGCCGGTGGGGTCGGGAGCGGTGATGTGGTAAGCATCGCAGTTCATAGCAAAGCCAGCCAGCTCAGCATAGATGTGTGCGCCACGAGCCTTAGCATGCTCCAGCTCTTCTAAAACCAGCACGCCAGCGCCTTCGCCTAATACGAAGCCATCACGCTTTTTATCAAAGGGGCAGGAAGCCTGCTCAGGGTTTTCGTTATTGGTGGACAGTGCCTTCATGTTAGCAAAGCCAGCGATAGCAACCGGGGAAACAGCTGCTTCAGTACCGCCAGCCAGCATTACATCAGCATCACCATATTGAATGGTGCGCAGTGCGTCGCCAATGCAGTTAGTGCCGGTTGCGCAAGCGGTTACGATGGCAGTGTTGGGGCCCTTCAGACCGCAGGCAATAGCAATTTGGCCAGCGCTCATGTTGGGGATTTCCATAGGAATGAAGAAGGGGCTGATTTTGGAGGGGCCCTTAGCGCCATACTTCAAGGATTGGTCCAAGAAGGTGTGGATGCCGCCAATGCCGCTACCAACACATACGCCACAGCGCATAGCATTTTCCTTGCTCATATCCAGCTTAGCGTCCTCGATAGCCAATTTAGCAGCAGCAACTGCCAATTGGGTTACGCGGTCCATGCGTTTGCCTTCTTTTTTGTCGATATAAGCAGTATAGTCAAAATCCTTTACTTCAGCAGCAATCTTCACGGTGAAGCCCTCAGTATCAAATTGGGTAATGGGGCCTACGCCGGATTTGCCGGCAACCAGGTTGCTCCAAAAGGTTTCTTTGCCGATACCAATAGGAGTTACAGGGCCAACGCCGGTTACAACAACTCTTCTTTTACTCAAAATTATTCACCTCGTAGTTAAATTTTTGCGATATCTTCTTTGATTCTGCGGAAAATTTCTTTTACCGGCAGAATCTCCTTGATTTTCCACATATTGGCACCGGTGAATACCAGGCCGGTCTCCACATCACCCTGTTGAGCGCGGGTCAGCGCACGAATAATGCAGAAGCTGTGGGTACAATGCTTCAAGCACAAATCACACTGGGTGGGTTTGGGAGCTCTATTTTCCAAAGATAATTGAGCAAAGGGATTGCGAATTGCACGTCCCTTGTAGCCAACCGGGCTATCGATTTGCACAACATCTTCTTTTGTCATTTTTAAGTAAAACTCTTTCAGGGCCGGTGCGCCATTAGATTCTTCACTAGCAGCAAAACGGCTGCCCATTTGCACACCACTGGCACCCAAGTTCAAAAGGTCTGCTACATCCTGGCCGCATACAGCGCCGCCAGCAGCAATAACCGGTATATTAACGGATTTTACAATCTCCGGAAGAATTTCTTTAATGGATTGTTGGGTACCAAGATGACCACCTGCTTCGGTGCCTTCAACAACGATAGCAGATGCACCCAGCTTTTCAGATATTTTAGCCAGCTTTACAGAAGATACAATAGGTACTACTTCAACACCATATTTACGTCCGACGGCAAAAATATCTCTTGAAAAACCGGCGCCGGCCACGATTAAATCAATTTTTTCTTGTGCGGCAGTGGTAATCAAATCCAAAAATGCCCTTGCAGCAAACATGCAGTTAATACCGATAATACCCTTACCACCGGTCAACTCCCTTGCTACACGAATTTCCTTGCGCAGCTCATCACAGCTCATGCCGGATGCAGCAATCAGGCCGATACCGCCTTCCTTTGCTACAGCTGCTGCCAAGCGGGCAGTGGAAAGTCTGATAGCCATGCCTCCTTGTATAATCGGTACCTCAGCAACAAGCTTACCGATTTTCAGCACTGGTAGTTTCAACAAATATCCCCCATTTCAGGACCAAAGTAGCTTGTGTTGGGAGCCCTCAAGGGGCTCCCCAAACATAAGCCAATAAAGCATTATTTTTCTTCATCCAGCAGCTTAACAGCGTCAGCTACAGTGCGAATCTTTTCAGCTTTTTCATCAGGAATTTCAACACCGAATTCCTCTTCGAAAGCCATGATCAGTTCAACGATGTCGAGGGAGTCAGCGCCGAGGTCATCGATGAAAGCGGATTCCATCTTTACTTCGTCAGCGTCAACGCTCAGTTGTTCAACAGTGATGTCTCTTACTTTTTCGAAAGTGCTCATTACGATTCACCTCCTTCCACTAGGCAAAATGTGCAATGCTTGCCTTATTACATTACCATACCACCGTCGACATGTAAAGTCTGTCCGGTTATATATTTGGCGTCGTCACTCACAAGGAAGACAACAGCCTTGGCAATATCTTCAGGATCTCCTAATTTATGTAAAGGAATGCCGGCGAGCATACCCTCAACAACCTTTTCGCTGAGTACAGCGGTCATATCAGTTTGAATGAAGCCAGGAGCGATAGCGTTCACGGTGATGCCGCGAGCAGCAACCTCTTTAGCCACAGCCTTGGTAAAGCCGATAACGCCTGCCTTAGCAGCAGCATAGTTCGCTTGACCAGCATTGCCCATTACGCCAACAACGGAGCTAATGCTTACGATGCGACCAGCCTTTTGTTTCATCATGTATTTTACGCTAGCCTTAGTGCAGTTAAATACACCCTTCAGATTGGTGGTGAGCACTGCGTCCCAATCCTCTTCCTTCATGCGCATGAGCAGGCCATCACGGGTGATGCCAGCGTTGTTAACGAGAATATCGATGCGACCAAACTCCTTCACAGCAGCGTCTACCAAAGCGGTAGCAGCCTCGTTGGAGGAAATATCAGCCTGCAGCACCAGAGCCTTGCGGCCCATAGCTTCGATTTCAGCAGCAACTGCTTTAGCAGCAGCCTCGCTACCAGCATAGTTTACTACTACGTCAGCGCCTTCAGCGGCCAAGGCCAAAGCGATAGCGCGGCCGATGCCGCGGGATGCGCCAGTTACCAGCGCCTTCTTACCTTCAAGTTTCATAAACTTTTTCCTTTCTCCCTCTAGGCAATGCTTATAGCACGCCATCTGCTTCACAAAGTCTCCTAGGAGTATTATTCATACGCCGTCGTCGACTTTGCTCGCATCTATCGCACTCTAAGCATTGTGACGAATTTTATACTTACGCTTTCAAAGCAGCTAAAGTCTTTTCTAGACTAGCGGGGTCTTCCACGTTCAATGCAGTGAAGCCCTTGGCAATCTTCTTGGTGAAGCCGGTGAGCACCTTGCCGGGGCCAACCTCAACAAAGGTGTCTACGCCACCCGCAACCATGTTGCGTACGGAGGTTTCCCACAGTACCGGGCTAGCAGCTTGCTTAATGAGGAGCTTTTTGATTTCTTCGCCACTGGTTACTTCCAGAGCGGTTACGTTAGCAACCACAGGAATAACGATATCCTTGATTTCCATGGGAGCCAAAACCTCTGCCAAACGGTCAGCAGCAGGTTGCATCAGGGTGCTATGGAAGGGTGCGCTTACGGGCAGCAGCACGGCACGTTTAGCGCCAGCAGCCTTCAGAGCTTCGATAGCCTTGTTTACAGGGTCAACAGCGCCGGCAATAACAACTTGGCCGGGGCAGTTGAAGTTTACTGCTTGAACTGCTGCGCCCATTTCGGCTTCAACAGCCTTGCAGATTTCTACGATTTTATCGCTTTCCAGGCCTAAAACTGCGGCCATGGAGCCTTCGCCCACGGGCACAGCCTCTTGCATGAACTGGCCACGCTTGTGTACCGCTACAACAGCGTCAGCGAACTTCAAGGCGCCAACATTTACCAGAGCGGAATATTCGCCCAGGCTGTGGCCGGCGGCCACAGCACAGCTAACGCCATGCTCCTTCAGCACAGCGCCGCAGGCGGTGCTGGCGGTGAGAATAGCGGGCTGGGTGTTAGCGGTCAGCTGCAGGTCGGAAGCAGGACCCTCGAAGCACATCTTAGTGATGGAATAGCCGAGAGCATCGTCAGCCTCTTCAAAAATTTGTCTAACAACGGCATACTCATCGTAGAATGCCTTGCACATACCAACGGTTTGGGAACCCTGTCCCGGAAAAACGAAAGCAATCTTGCTCATGGGAAAAACCTCTCTTTCTAATTATACTCGCTAATAACAAAACGTTCTATAGTTTAGTGAAATATTTATGCAATATTTATCGATAAAAGTTATTTGCTCCACTTGAGGACGATGGCAGCCCAGGTTAAGCCTGCGCCAAAGCCGTCCAAAATGATGTTGTCACCCTTCTTGAGCTTGCCCGCAGCCTGTGCTTCGCACAGAGCAATGGGAATAGAAGCAGCGGAGGTATTGGCATATTTATCCACGTTCACCCAAACCTTTTCCATGGGCAGCTTCAAGCGCTTAGCAGCGCTGGTGATGATGCGCAGGTTTGCCTGATGGGGGAAGAGCATGTCCAGCTCTTCCGGCTTCATGCCGGCGTTAGCCAAGGCCTTCTTAGCAGTTTTGCCCATAATTTGAATAGCAAACTTGAATACCTCGGTACCATTCATGTGGATGGTGTGCTCGTTTGCTGCCACGGTTTCGGGGCTAGCAGGCTTGCGGCTGCCGCCTGCGGGCTGGTACAAATGAATGCCGCCATTACCATCGGCACCCATGTCGATGCCCAAAACGCCATAGCCTTCTTCAACCTCGCCCACAACCGCTGCACCAGCGCCATCGCCAAAGAGCACGCAGGTGTTTCTATCAGTCCAGTTCATAATGCGGGACAGGGTCTCCGCACCAATAATCAAAATTTTGTTATAAAGGCCGGTCTTAACCATTTGGCTAGCCACTGCCAGGCTATAAACAAAGCCGCTGCAGCCTGCTGCCAAATCAAAGGCAGCGGCGTTTTTAGCGCCCAAGCGAGCCTGCACCAAGCATGCGGTGGAGGGGAAAATGTGGTCGCTAGAAGCGGTGCCCACGATTACCAAATCAATTTCCTCCGGAGATACCTTAGCATCCTCCAAAGCCTTTACAGCAGCATTATAAGCCAAATCGCTGGTAGCCTCCTCAGGAGCTGCAATATGTCTTTGCTTGATACCTGTGCGCTCAGTAATCCATTCATCACTGGTATCAACCATTTTTTCTAAATCAAAATTAGTCAGAGTTTTTTCTGGAACATAATGTCCTACGCCTAAAATACCAACTGCTCTTGTCATTTATCTATTTCCTCGTTTCTTTTTGATTCAGCAATGCGCTGGGCAATAATGCTGACTACATCCTGCTCGGCAAAATCCATAGCCACGCGAATTGCATTGGTAATGGCCTTCGCCTTAGAGCTGCCGTGACAAATAATAAAGGGCGCGCGGATACCCAGCAGCAAAGCGCCGCCGTATTCCGCAGGGTCTAAACGCTTTTTGAGACTCTTCAGTGCCGGCTTAATCAAAAGACCGCCCAGCTTAGCCAGGATACCACCCTTCATGATGGCTTCCTTAACCATGGTCATAATGGCCTTGGCCAGACCCTCGCCAAACTTTAGCACTACATTGCCCACAAAGCCATCGCAGACAACTACGTCCACAGTGCCCTTGTTAATGTCGCGACCCTCCACATTGCCAATGAATTTGATGGTTTTTTCCTTCTTCAGCAAAGGATAGGTTGCCAGAGCTACTTCGTTACCCTTAGTTTCTTCTTCACCGATGTTCAAAAGTCCTACCCGCGGCGAAGAAATTTTAAGAATTTTTTCTGCATACACCGTACCCATAATGGCACTTTGATTCATATGCTCGGGCTTAGCATCCACCTTAGCACCGCTATCCAACACCACAGTGGTGCCGGTCAAGCTGGGAATAGGTGTAGCAATGGCCGGGCGCTCAACACCCTTAATGCGGCCCACACCAAAGAGGGCTGCCGCCACAGCAGCACCAGTGCTACCGGAGGATACCAAAGCATCGCACTCCTTGTTGCGCAGCAGCCTTGCCGCTACCACAATGGAAGCATCCTTTTTGGATTTAACAGCGATGGCAGGGTGCTCGCTCATCTCAATTACTTCGCTAGCGTGCTGCACAGTAATGCGTTCATCCTTGTCCGCATGGTACTGCACCAGCAGCTTCTTAATAATCTTCTCATCACCAACCAAAACTGTTTCACAGCCAAAGGCCTTAACCGCATTGACAGCTCCCAAAACCAGCTCCTTAGGACCATAATCGGTGCCCATAACGTCCACTGCGATTTTCATGCTTCCTGCTCCCTTTCGTGCTTAGCGCGCTTGTCCATGGAAACAATAATGAACTTAGCGCGGAATACTTCTTCATTGTTACTTTTAATGCTTACAAAAATATAATACTTATCCATGCGCTTATGGGTGACAACAGCCTTGGCCACCAACGTCGCACCTGCGCTCACCGGCACCTTGTACTTCACATTGCCCACAGCAGTGAGTGCCTTTTCAGCGTCCACCACTGCCAAAGCCAGGGTATTGGCCATGGCAAACATAAAATAGCCACGGGCGATACCTGTTTTTTCAAGCACCATATCGCTGGATATTTTTAAAGTAGATATGCCCACCTTATTTAATTCCAGGTCCAAGAGCTCGCCCACAATATCCTTCTTATCGATGGCGCGCACCTTGGTTTGGGCATCCTCAGCCATGGTACGAGTTCTGGCACGCAGCTCCGGAATCCCCAGCGTAACTCGGTCCAATCGGATAGTCTGTACGCTGACCTTCAGCATCTGTGCCAGCTGCTCATCAGTGCTAAAGGGATTATCCTTTAGCAGCTTTTTCAAGCTCTTGTGACGTATTAACTTTTTCGAGGAGTTCATCACTTCACCTGCTTTTTAGTACCAGCTCATAATATCTGTTTTTATTATAAAATGGGACGGGGTATTTGGCAAGTGTTTTTCACGAGATTTCACAAAATCGCGAGGATTTTTTTACTTGCTTAATTAAACCCCTCCGCCTCGCAAGCTCGGCACCTCCCCTTTAAAGGGGAGGCAAAAAAGCAAAAAGCCCCCGGAGATTGCTCTCCAGAGGCTTTAATCAGCTTTAATTATTCAGCAACAGCGATGACTTGTTTGCCGTCATAGTAACCGCATTCAGTGCAAACGCGGTGAGGCATTTTCAATTCATGACATTGCGGGCATTCAACCATGCCAGGAACGCTCAGTTTCCAGTTAGCACGACGTCTGTCACGACGAGCCTTGGACATTTTTCTCTTAGGTACTGCCATTTCTCAACACACCTCCTCAGTGCTATGAAGTGAATTTAATTTTTGATGAATTGCTTCAATGCCGCTAGCCTTGGATCGACGGTAAGTCTGTCACAGCCGCAGTCGCCATCGTTAAGATCAGCGCCACAAACAGGACACAACCCCCGGCAGTCTGGTTTACACAGAGCCTGCATGGGCTCTGCAAGCAGCAGCCCTTCACGAAGCGGTTCTGTTATGTCGATAACATCCGAATCGTAAACAAAAGCATCATTTTCAATATTATCAGCACTGGCAGGATAGAATTTTTCCACCACCTCAGCCCTATTGATGCCAACAAACTCCTTTAGGCAACGGCCGCAGGTGCGCTGCACCTTGCATTCCAGCTTTGCCTGCAAAAGCAAAACATCACCGGCATTGCTCATGCTGCCAACCAGCTTTACTGTACCGATTATGCCCATTTCCTCGGGACTAATCTCCAGCTCGGCGGGCTCCAGCTCGAAAGCAAGAGGCTTTTCTCCAACCAGTCTTTTCTTGATTTGTGCGACATTTATCTTAATCATATTTCACCAATCGTTACAATTATAATGGTCTTGACGCTCTTTGTCAAGAAAAACCTACATTTTAAGCAAAAAAACTGTTCCAAATCCCATCTCAGACAAAGGAGAAAGTGCCAGATACGAGGCGCGCTGACAAGCCACGACCCATGCGGTCACAAGCGAAGCGCCGTGAGCACATGCTGGTCGCGCTGTGCCCTTGGGTACGACGGCGTATCGGAAATACTCCTAGGAGGCGCAACGAAGTAGATGGTGCTTTATCGTTTGTCTGCTTTACAGCTTAATGATGCGGCGGCAAATATTGAACGTATCGCGGGCAATCACCAGTTCCTCATTAGTGGGAATAACGAAAATTTTAACTCTAGCACGGCGCACGCTAATCTCTCTTTCCTTGCCGCGAATCTTGTTCAAATCCGGGTCAATGCGAGTGCCAAGATATTCTAGACCATTACAAATCTTGTCACGCATAAAGGGGGAATTTTCGCCTAGGCCAGCCGTGAAGACGATGGCATCCACGCCACCCATGGCAGCCACATAGCCGCCAATATATTTTTTAACCTTGTAAGCGAAAACGTCAATAGCCAGCTGACTGCGGTCGTCACCACGGTTAGCAGCGCTTTCCAAATCACGGAAGTCGCTGGACAAGCCGCTGATGCCCAAAATACCGCTACGACGGTTCAAATAATCGTCAATTTGCTGAGCCGTCATATTTTCCTTTTCCATCAAAAAGGGGATAATGGCAGGGTCAATCTCGCCACTACGGGTACCCATAATCAGGCCCTCAAGAGGTGTATAGCCCATGCTGGTATCAATGGACTTGCCATATTTAATAGCGGTAATGCTGGCACCATTGCCCAAATGGCAGGTAATGATGCGCAAATCCGTCATATGCTCACCCATAAGCTCCGCTGCTCTTTGGGCTACATATTTATGAGAGGTGCCATGAAAGCCATAACGACGCAGACCATATTTTACATATAGCTCGTAGGGCAAGCCATATAAATAGGCCACCTTGGGCATGGTTTGATGAAAGGCCGTATCAAAAACAGCCACCTGGGGCACACCCTTCATAATATCCATGCAGGCCTCAATACCAAAAAGATTGGGCGGATTGTGCAAGGGCGCAATCTCGCTGCAGGCTTTGATGCCCTGCAAAACCTCACCGGTAATCAAGACGCTGTCGGCAAAGCGCTCACCGCCATGTACAACACGATGGCCCACAGCATCAATCTCTGACATATCTTTAATAACGCCGTATTCCTTATGGGTTAACGCTTTTAAGACCATTTTGATACCAACCACATGGTCCGGTATATCTTCCTTTAAATCAATGGTATACTTTCCCACAGGCGTGTGCTTTAAGGTGGACCCCTCCATGCCAATGCGCTCTACAAGCCCCTTGGCCATAACCTTTTCGCCCTCCATGTTAATCAATTGATATTTGATGGAGGAGCTGCCGCAGTTTACAACGAATACAATCACAATATGCCTCCTAGTAAGCTACACATCCACAGACTCTGCTGCTTTTCCCGTAAGCACGCACCTACGGGCACTCATAAGTAAAGTATACACTATTTAGCAAGAAAAATACAGTGCATAATTTATGTATACATGGTATTATGATATAATTACTGTATAAGCCAAAGTATATTTGTGAGCTAAGGGCCTTTTTTACCGGGCTCAGGTACTAAAAATATTGTATGAGGAAGCTTGAAGATGATTAACGCCACCGGCATTATTGCCGAATACAATCCCTTTCATAACGGGCATTTATACCAGCTCAAGGAGGCTGCCCGCCTTACGAACCAGCCCATTATTGTAGTTATGAGCGCAAGCTTTATGCAGCGGGGCGAGCCTGCCTGCCTTAGCAAGTGGCAGCGAGCCCGCTTGGCTGTGCAGGGCGGCGCAGCTCTAGTGCTAGAGCTGCCCACCGCCTTTAGCCTGCGCAGCGCCCAGTTCTTCGCCACTGGCGCCGTGCAGCTTTTCGCAGCCACTGGCTGCGTCAATGCACTGGCCTGCGGCGTAGAAACGCCGGAGCGCGACTTTGTGGCGTTAGCCCAAGGCATGATGAGCGCGGAGGCGCAAGGTCGCATCAAAGCGCTCTTAGGCCAGGGTAAAAGCTATGCCGTTGCCTGCGCAACCGTGCTGGCGGAAGCAGAGCGGGCTAGCTCCGGGCAGAAGCTGCCCAGCTACGCTCCCCTTGCCAAGCCCAACGATATTCTAGCCTTGGAATATGCTAAGGCGCTGCTTAACACGAACATCAAGCCCTATTTTATCCAGCGCCTTGGGGATGGCTATAACGATCGAGAAATAACTGGCGCTCTGGCTAGCGCTACGGCTATAAGGCAGGCCCTTAAGGCTGAGCGTAATATATACTATGCCAATGCCTTATCCCCCGAAAACGCAGACGCCACCGCCAGCGCGCCTACAAATACCATCAGCTGGCGCCAAGCCGTGCCTCCCTATGTAGCCCAAGCCCTTCTTGAAGGGCGTCCGGGCTACAACGATGAGCTTTTGTGGCAGCTTTTGCGCTACCGCCTGCGCCTGCTTGAGGCAGAGGACATCGCCGAAGCCTGCCAATGCAGCGAGGGCCTAGAAAACCTGCTCAAGCAAAGCGCAGGCTGCGCCACCTTTGCCCAAGCGCTACAGCTCTGCACCAGCAAGCGCTATAGCACCAGCCGCATCCGGCGGCTTTTTATGCAGCTTTTGCTAGATGTGCCTCGCTGGCGCTGGGAAGAAAAGTCCCCGGCCTATTTAAGAGTGCTGGCCTTTAACGACACGGGTCGCACCTTGCTCAAGCAAATGAAATCCACTGCCAGCCTGCCCATCATTACAGGGCTCGCCAAAAATTGGCGCTATAAGCTCCCCCACCTGGATTTGCTAAGCCAGCAAATCTATACCCAACAGTTAGATTTAGAGCTCAAGGCCACGGAGCTGTGGAGTCTCCTGCAGCTTAACCCTACTCTAAACCGCGCGGGCAATGATCTATTGCTTTCCCCTGCCTACGTTAAGGAGGACTAAAGCCTAAGGCATCCCATTCTAAGCAATATTACAAAGCTATATAGCTGCTTCAGCAGAAGTCCCAACTATAAAATAAGCCTCTGGCCCACTCCCCTTTACAGGGTAGTGCCCAGAGGCTTTTTGCTTACCGTAACGAAACGTTACTCAAAACAGCTGTTTATTTTATTTTTTGCTTTACAAATTATCCCGCAGCGCTTGGATAACCTCCTGCATATTAATGGGCTTAGAAATAAAGCCGTTCATACCGCAGTCCTTGGCCGCCCTTCTATCCTCGTCAAAGGCATTGGCAGTCATGGCCACAATGGGCACCTTAGCCAGCTCCGGATTTTCCAGAGCACGAATGCGCCTAGTGGCCTCATGACCATCCATAATGGGCATTTGGATATCCATCAGCACCAAATCATAATAGCCCGGTGCTGCCGCAGCCACCATTTCCACTGCTTCCTGTCCATTTTCGGCAGTTTCCAACTCAAAGCCATACTTGCACAAAATCATGCAGGCAATCTCGCGGTTAAGCTCGTTATCCTCAACCAAAAGCAAGCGCTTGCCCGCAAAATACTCGCTGCTTGCCTCCGGCAGTAGCTCCTGCTGCTTGGCCTCCACAGGCTTTGGCTGCGCCTGCAGCACCAGCTCCAGCCGCAGCACGAACTCCGTGCCCTCGCCCTTTTTAGTGTGCAGGTCAATAGTGCCGCCCATCATATCAATAATATTCTTGGCAATGGCCATGCCCAGGCCCGTGCCCTGAATCTTACTAACTGTGGAGGTGCGCTCGCGCTCGAAGGGTTCAAAAACCCTCTTGGCAAATTCCGCAGTCATGCCGATGCCATCGTCCTTAACGCGTATCTCATAAACACCCTTACCCGGCGATAGCTGCTCCAGCTGGGTCAAGGTAAAGCTTACATGACCGCCGGCAGGAGTGAATTTCACGGCATTGGAAAGCAAATTTAACAGCACCTGATTAAGACGCGTCTTATCGCAGAACACATCCCTATCCCGCAGCTTGCTATAATCAACCTTCAGCTCCAGACCTTGAGCCTTGGCCTGTTCACTGAGCAAATGCTCTAGCTCATCAGCTAGCACCGCCAGATTAGTCTCCTGCTCCTCCAGCACTACCTTGCCGCTTTCAATACGGCTCATATCCAGAATATCATTAATCAAGCTCAACAAATGATTACTAGAGGACAAAATCTTTCCCAAATAATCCTTAACCTTCTCCTGCTCCGTAATGCTGCTCAAAGCCAGCGTAGTGAAGCCGATAATCGCGTTCATAGGCGTACGAATATCATGACTCATATTGGAAAGGAAGGTACTCTTAGCCTTATTGGCGGACTCCGCCACATGCAATGCATCCTCCGCCGCCATACGCAGCTTATTGAGCTGCTGGTTAGTCTGCCGCTCCAGCTTGATGCGTTCGCTATTACGCTGCGCCCGCACAAAGCTAATCAAAGCCAAGGCGGATAAACCCAACAAAATAACAGTAAATACAACCTGCACCATTAATGAAGACTGCAGCATGCTCATGGTACTCACAGCAACGAACTCAGCAGGCAGCATCAGCATCACAGTCATGTTATAATCCTTTAAGGTGTTCAAGCAATAAAAATATTCCTTGTCCTTGAACATAACATTGGCCGTGGCAATGCCCTTGTCATCCAGCTCCTGCTTCACCTTAGCAAAATCCTTGCCGCCTAAATATGAACCCTCTGCCAGCGCCTTATACATATTACGGGCACCGATAAAATCATCATTATTAGCATCATAATAAGCCAACGTGCCGTTTTTGTTGATAATATAGGTAGCAGCATGACCGCCATAGGATTCAGTTGTGTAATACTTTTTAATGGTTTTAATATCCTTCAGCAGCACTAGGTGAGTATAATTATTATTCTCATTTTCCTTGCTGCCATCCGTCAGCTTTTGACAAAAAGCCAAAAAGGTGCCCTTCACATTACTGGTATCCGAAACAAAGGTATGGCGATAAGTGCCATCTGCCAAAAACTTTAAATCGTCCCAAATACCCACGGGGCCATCAGTGGTATAACCGGTGCCCATGGAATCAAGCAGCATAACACGACAGCCATATAAATCTGTGCGAAAAATCTGCTCTATTTCAGCAATGCCCTGACGCAGTTCGCTCTCATTGGCATAGCTATGATGGCGCAGCTCCCCCTTAATGCCCGCCACCAAATTCCAGTGAGCCTCCAGATTATAGTCCAAATTGACGCAAATCTGGCCACTCATTTCCTTTAGCTGGGAGGAGCGCTCCTGGGCCGCCTGCTCCATAAAAAAGCTGCGCAGATATACAATTCCCATGGTCAGTAGCACCACTAATACCAGTGCAAAGGCACCGGGAGCCAGATAATTTTTGAAATTGTCTTTATTTACATCTTTCTTTACCATAGCTCACCTTCCTTGCGTTCCTTTACATAGCCAGCTCTTTAGAGCTTTTCACATATTAGTGTAATTTAAGATAATCGGTGGGCTTTTCCAACTTGCCCTTGTCCTCTACTAAGTGCTTGTACAAATATTTATAGAATTTTTCCACATCATAGGTATAATCCTTGATGCCCATTTGGTTAATAACCAGGCCCTTGCTCCAGCCACGGTCGCCCATGAGCAGGATGGAATATTTGCCCTTGCGGTCCAAATCCTGGCCATTAATGGTGAGCTTGTTCAGCTTGTAGCCACCCTCTTTGATGCGGGAAATATCCATTTCAAAGCCACTGGATACATATAGGGTGCTATCGTTAGAAATAACACCGTAGCCTTCCTTCGCCGCAAAGGTGCGCTCAACCAGCTCATAAATCTGGTCGCCGGTCATATGGGCTACGATGGGCCAAGCCGCATCACTATGGGTCAAATAGCTCAGCTCTTTTTGAGTATATTCACCGGCATAAACGCTACCGCTAGCATAGCAGGCCTGCACAAAAAGCAAATCTGCGCCCACCAGCTTGCGCACGGTGTTCATAATAGCGGAGGCAGCCTGATTGCCATGCTCCGGTGTAAATTCATTGCTGTAGCCTTTATCAATCTTCGCTACGATTGGTTCCTTTACAGACTCCTTTTTCAGCTCCTCATTAAAGAGCTTCAAAGCCTCTTGGGGAGTTTTAATTTCATCCCGCAAAATTTTGTGCACCACAATGCGAGAAATCTTAAACATTTCGTTAGAAGCCAAGCGGATATACATTTTGTTGTCCTTAATATAGGGCTTCAAATTGGCTAAGCTAGGCATCAGCTCCAGCTTCACGTTCTTGTTATAGGGAACCATGTTATTACCACGGTTAATATTGTTTTGGCCTTCTTGGTTAAGCATAGCGCTCATAATATCCAAAATCAGCTTGCGACGCTTGGGGCTTTCCATGCCCTTTTTGCTAGCTGCAACTTGGAAAGCGGGATAGGTCAGAAACCAGTTTTCCTTTTGGGTATTTCCCAAATAGGGCAGCATGAGATTTTTATCGCCTTTTCTTACAAAAAGCTCTAAATCAGTGCCGGTGCCCCGGTACATAGCTAGCTTGCCTTCGGTCAGCTGCTTTTTGGGATACCAATTGGAATGCTTTGTTTCCTCAGCGCCCCAGCCAAATTTTTCCTTCATATCAAAGAAGCGCTCGAAAATGGGCAACCACACCTTTTCGGAAAGCTGGTGGATTTTGCCACTTTCGTATTGCTGGCGCCATTCCCTGCCCTCCATAGAGGTCAGCTGAGGACTGCCAAAGCCCTGCAAAAGCTCCATACAGGTGTAGTCTTCGGCCAAATCGGCAGAGAAGCCCTTGATGCCATTGGCCTCTAAGGCCTTGGTAGCAGCCACAAGGGAGTTATAGTCCGTAGGCATGGGAACACCATATTTTTCTAAAATAGATTGGTTAACAATGACGCTGTCCACTACCGCGCATGCTGGCAGCCAGTTGATGGTGCCATCGCTATAGGTATAGCTATCCAGATAGGTGCCGTAGAAGGTGCCGGCCAGCTCCGTATTGCTCAAATCGTAGAGCAAATCCTTAAGCTCCACGGCGTCACGCATGGAAAAGCGACGCACGGTCATGATGTCCGGTAAATCCTTATTTTTATTGCGATATTTATAATAATCAGTGGAATTAGTGGCTAAAACAAAGTCAAATTCCACATCGGGAAATTTTTTTACTAAATAGCCAGTGTAGTTTTCTAATAAATCGTTACCCCACAGGGCAATAGTAACCTTTTCCTTGCCATTTGCGGTTTGGGTGCTGCTTTTTTCCTGCTTGCCACAGCCCGCCAGCATCAATACCAACAACGTAACTGCCAGTAATATACCGGTAATCTTTCTCATACTTTCCTCCCCTTGACCAGCTATTTTCATAGCCTCGCCTTCCTCTTCAAATAAAGCCTTGTATAAACATACCCTTTATCAATGCTTTGTGCACGCCAAAATAAATCAGCAAAATATTTGCTTTTAGTATAGAAATTTCCCCGAAAGCGACAAAGCTTTTAATAACATAAGTATACTATTTTAGTATAACATAAGATTATCGCTTGCACAACATTTTACGCAATACAGCTATACGCCACTTTAACATTGTTCTTTTTAATCTTTTACTATGTATACCAATTATCATCTATGATTCTTCTATTGAGACAGCATAATTCTCCCATCCATTAGCTAGAAAAAATTATTACGCAGCCTTTTGACAGCTGCCTGCTAACAAGGGCATGGAGTATAGGATTTTTTCTCATGCTGCTAGTGTTTTTTCTTGGGGCAAGTGATATAATATACGGGATAGTATTGCAATTTTACTAGCAAAAGGAGTGGTAGTATGTTCAAAAAACTCCAAGGAGTGGATCTCGTCCCAGAATACGTTCATTCTAAGGCCAAGCTCTATCGCTTGGATGCTGAAAAGCTCGCCAATAAATATTATATTGTGACCAGCGCCAGCACCCGCCACCTTTTAAACTCACCTGAGGTGGTTGGCTTTGAAAATTATGACCGCATGTGCAATCCCACCAAAACCACCTTGGATTACTTCAATCAAAAGGGTCTCATCACCTCCGCCAATATCCTCACTATTTTGCGTGGCGGATTAAACTATCCTTTAGAGGAATGCTGCTACCGCGCCGGCATCCCCGTAAACGACATGAGCTTTCTTTCCTGCGAGCGTGTTTTTGATGGGGAGCTCATCACCGGCCTAGATATTAAATATAAAAAGCTGAGCATTATTGACGGAGGCACCCTTATTATAGGCGATATTATTGCCACCGGCGATACCCTAGTAAAATGCCTCAAGCATATCGTGAAGGAATATCGCACCGCCGGTGCCCATTTACGAAACATCATCTTCTTCACCATCGGCGGCAATATGGGCATCACCGTGCTGGAGAATTTAACGGAGGAGCTGCGCGAATATTGGCCACAATTTGAAGGCTTTTATTGCGTATACCACGAGGGTATTTTTAGTACCTATAAGGAAAAGGGTATCACCGGCATTAACCTGCCCTTTGTAGACTTTTATTGGAAGGACAGCGTGCTAGCCCCCGAATATAGGGAGCAAACCCTAGCTGATGATGACGCCTTATTTGAAAAATGCACCATTTATGATGGTGGTGCCCGCCGCTACGAAATTCCGGAGCATTATCACGAGGTAATGGAATATTGGGAAAAGCTGGATGAGCTGGCGGATGAGATTGATTTTGCAGCCTTTACAGACGAAAAATTTGGCTACAAAACACCCCTCAGCTACGAGGAATGGCTGGAAGAAAACCACTACCATAGAATAGACAAGGCTGTTACCGAAAGGCTGTATGCGCAGGAGCTTGCTTATTTAGAGGTTAATAAAAAGCGCACCCTGAAGGAAATTACTACTCGTCGTATAGCAGAGTTTAAGGCTGCTGTAGGAAAATATGTGGGTCTCTAATTTTTATTTTATTATTTTAAGGGGGATTTAAAAATGAGTACAAAAGCAAAAGTTGTTGATGCCGATTTTGCGACCTCAGCGGTGCCTGCCGCCAATCGCCGTGGCCTTTTGACCATGTTTATGATCATGCTGGGCTTCACCTTTTTCTCGGCCAGCATGTGGGTTGGTCAGCAGCTGGCCAAGGGCTTGGACCTGTCCGGCTTTATTGGCGCACTTATTCTGGGCGGTATTATCCTAGGCGGCTACACCGGTGCCTTGGGCTACATCGGCGCAGAAAGCGGCCTTTCCTTGGACCTCTTGGCTCAGCGCAGCTTTGGCATTAAGGGTAGCTATCTGCCCAGTGCCATGATCAGCTTCACCCAAGCAGGCTGGTTTGGAGTGGGTCTAGCCATGTTTGCCATTCCGGTAGCTAAGGCCTTGTTTGGCGACAGCCAAACAGTGATGTATACCATGGTTGTGCTGGCAGGAATTTGCATGACAGCAACCGCCTATTACGGCATCAAAAGCTTAACTGCTATTAGCTATATCGCAGTTCCCTGCGTAGCCATTTTAGGCTCCGCCGCCATGTTCATGGCTATTTCCCAGGGTGAAGGCACCATTGCCGAGCAATTTGCCAAGAGCAGCGGCGATTTAACCATCATCAGCGGTGCCGGCCTTGTTGTGGGCTCCTTTGTTTCCGGCGGCTCTGCTACGCCCAACTTCACCCGCTTTGCCAAGGATGCTAAAACCGGCTTTTGGACCACCGTTCTTGCCTTCTTCATCGGCAACAGCCTGATGTTCTGCTTCGGCGCTGTTTCCTCCATCTTTGTGGGCGGCAATGCTAACGATATCTTCGATGTTATGCTCAAGCTGGGCCTGTTCTGGACTGCAGTGCTGGTTTTGGGTCTGAATATTTGGACCACCAACGATAACGCCTTGTACTCCACCGGCCTGGGTCTTGCCAATATCACCGGCATGGACAAAAAGAAAATGGTGCTCTTCTCCGGTGCTTTGGGCACTGTGCTTGCTGTATGGCTGTATAATAATTTCTGTCCCTTCCTGGGCATGCTCAATGCAACCCTGCCGCCCATCGGTATCATCCTAGTGCTGAGCTATTTTATGCACCGCGAAAAATACCAGCCCGATGCCAAGGTTGAGCTCAAGCAAATCGAATGGGGCTCCGTTATCGGCGTTATTGCCGGTGCTCTGGTAGCAAATTTATTGCCCTTTGGCATTGCATCCATCAACGGCATGGTTGTGGCCTCCATTTGCTATTTGATTGGCGACAAAATGGGTAAATAAAGCTCCACCTTTAGCTTAAATAAAAACAAAAAAACTGATGGCACTTCCCAGCGAAACTACTTCGCCAGGCTTGCCATCAGTTTTATTTTGTCTCGTTTTACTGCAGGTCGTAACCCTGCAGTTTTTTTCTATGCTTAGGAGAGCGCAGCTTTTTCAAAGCCTTCGCCTCAATCTGGCGAATACGCTCACGGGTTACGCCAAACTGCTTGCCTATTTCATCCAAGGTGCGCTCGCGCCCATCGTTTAAGCCAAAGCGCAGGCGCAAAACCTCCTGCTCCTTGGGATTGAGCTCGCTTAAGGCCTCCTCAATGTGCTGCCTCAGCATGGCTTGGGCAGCAGCTGCCTCCGGAGAGATAGCCTTGTCGTCACCAATAAGGTCACCCATGGAGGTATCGCCCTCGTCATTGATGGAAATATCCAGGGAGGTGGTATCGTGGGAGTATTCCTCGATTTCCACAGCCTTTTGGTAGGGAATTTCCATGGCAGCAGCGATTTCCTTTAGCTTGGGCTCCCTGCCCAGGCTAATGGTGAGCTCTTTTCTAATTTTATTAAATTTATTGATGGTATCAACCATGTGCACAGGAATGCGAATAGTCCTTGCATGGTCCGCCAAGGCCCTAGAAATAGCCTGGCGTATCCACCAAGTAGCATAAGTACTAAACTTAAAGCCCCTAGTGAAGTCGAAGCGCTCTACGGCCTTCATCAGACCAATATTGCCCTCCTGGATTAAATCCAAGAAGGGTAGCCCACGGCCCACAAAACGCTTGGCAATGCTGGCCACAAGGCGCAAATTGGACTCTGACAGCCTATGCTTAGCGTCCTCGCCCTGTCTTTCGATATGAGTCAAAAGCTTTTTATAAAGGGCCTTGGATTCGGGCACAGTAAAGCCGCCAATATCCTCAATTTTGCGCAGCTCAATTTGCTCCATCAAAGCCTTGATTTGGAAAAGGTAGGCAACCTCCTTCACAATGTCGTTATTATCAACATCAACCTCTTCCATGCCCTCGATGTAGCAATTATCATCCTGAGCAAACTTCAAAAGGCGCTTATGCTCTGCCTTGGTCAGGCGGGCTGCCGCCTTTTTATATTCCTCAAGGGAATAAGGATTGCCCGCTGCTTTTCTTCTCTTCATGCGAGAAAGCAGCTTGGCAATGGATCTTTGCCCGGTGATTTCCTTCTCTTTTCTTATATCATCGTTAAACTTTTTGATGATTTCCGCATTGGACCACTTGTCATAATCAATGCTGTTTTCCGGGCAATTTTCGCCCTTGATAATCATCACAGCCGCCCTGCCCTTATTGATACGCTTAGCCAGCTTGACCTCGTCCTCACTGCTCACCAAAGTAAAATTGCCTATTTCCTTAAGGTACATCCTAATAGGATCATCCGTGTAGGTGCTGGCGATGCCCTCATCAGAATAATAGCCTAAGCTATCACTCTCATCCTCCTCGTGCTCATCACCCTCATGCTCCTTGTAATCCTCTGCTTCAATTTCGTCAATGATGTCATCAGTAGCTGGCTCATCGGCATCAACAATAATGCTGCTCAGCTCCTCTGCGGTGGGCTCTTCACCACCATCCACCGCAGCAAAGACTATGGGCGCAGCCACGAGCTCCTCTGCCCCTTTGCTAGCACCAGCCTCCTTTTTCACTGCAGCAACCTTAGCAGCAACAGTCGCCACAGGCTTTTCCTTGGGCAAAGCATTGCTAGCAGCCTTGGCTGCCGCTAAATCCTCGTCAGATAACTTATCCACCAGCTCTAGATGGGCCTTATTAACAGCACCCATCACCTTTTCATAATCCTTCGGAGTAAAGTTATCTAAACCAGCTATCATATCTGTAATATCAGCAAAACACAGCTTATTATTTTGCTGCTGTCCTTTTTCAATAAGCGACTTGATGTGGTCATCATTCAGCTTAACCTTTTTCCCATCTGCCGTGATAATCTCCTCCCCTAGTTTTGTTTCAGTCAATTTATCCTATATAATTTTTGATTATATCATAAAATCAAGAAAACCGCCAAATTTTCGTTTATTGCCTTGAGTCTAAATTAGTAGCGCAAAAGGTCATAACCTCGTTTGAAACTATATATAATATATTTTACCCTCAAGACTATTCGCGAATTTTATGCTAATTTTTTCAGGAAAAAGCTGGCCGCTTTACTAAAGTCTTAAATACCATCCAAATTAAAGCTAACCCTGCTGCCAGCGCGAGTTTGCTTGTCCCGCTCCACCACAATCTGATTCTTAATGGCATCCTCTAACACAGGATTATGGGAAATAATGCCAATTTGGCGGGAGCCACCGGATAATTCCAGCAGTAAGCGCTTAGTTTTCTCCAGCTCCTCCTTGCCCAAGGTACCAAAGCCCTCGTCGATAAAGAGGCTTTCGATACGGCTAGCTTTTTTGCTACAGCTTTGCACAATATCCGAAAGGCCCAAGGCCAAGGATAGGGAAATCTCAAATTTTTCGCCGCCGGAATTGGCTCCGCTTTCGCGATGGCTTTGGTTAATGCAATCGTACACAGTAAAGCCCAAGCCCTTATTGCGCTTGGCCTGGCCCTCCTCGATGGGGCGTAGCTCGTATTGACCGCTACACAAAACGCTAAGCCTATCGTTGGCCTTGTCCAGCATAGCGCAGAATAAATCCTCTAAAACATAGCGATTAAAGGAAATAGCACCGTTTGCAGCATCTGCCAAGGGCTCAATAACCCGATACACCTTTTGCTTCTTGAGCCTGCTTCTAAAGCACTCGCCAACCTTTTGCAAGGTCTGCTCCGTAAACTCCTTATCCGTTTGCAGGGCTTCCTTGGCCTCCTTCTGCTTCTTTAAGGCTGCGTTGATGTCAGCCAGCTCCTTTTTTAAGGAGCTGGTGTCAATGCGGTGCTTACCCTTGAGCTCCTCCGTAAGGCTGTTAATAGTATGCAGATAGCTTGCTTCTTCCTGTTGATGTCGTTCCACGCTATCGCGTGTGCTTTTAGTAGCCGCAGCCACATTATTGCTGGTCAGCTTATTCTGATTTCTATCCTTGCATTCCTCGTGCATGGCAAAAAAATCTTCCTCGCTAGCACCGCAGCCCAGTAAAGCAGCCCCATAATTATCTTTACAAAGAGCCACCTTGTCCACCAAGGTCTGCTTGTTCTGCTGGGCCTGCTCCAGCTTGCCCTTCGCACTAGCGATGGCCTTCACGCAGCTATTATAATCTTCAACGGCCTTGCTTATGCCCTGCTGCAGCTGCAGCTTTTCAGCTTTAGCTGCAGTCAGCTCACTCTGAGCCTGCTCCTTGGTGGCAGGGCAGCCTGCCAGCATGCCCTGTACCTTCGCAAGCTCATTTTTTTGCACATCTATGGCCTGCTTGGCTGCAGCCTCGGCTAGCATACTGTCATCCCAAGCCTGCTTCAAGGTGGGCAAGCCGGTTTTAATTTTTTCCATATCTGCCTGCAGCTTGCTTTGCTGAGCAGCTTTCACCTCGGCTGCAGCAAAATCTTGCTGCAGCTTTTGCTCTAGCTGCTCCCCTTGGTTCAATTCCACCAGCAGCGGTGCTGCTGGGTTAGCCAAGTCCTGTAGCTCATCCCATAAAACAACAGTGCTCAGCAGCTCCTGCGCCTTGCGCAGGGCATTTTGCTGCACAGTGCTAAAGGTAGCCCTGCTGGCAAAGCTGGCATTTTGCGCCTGCACCAATTTTTGGGCCGCCCCTTCGTACTTCGCCTTGGCCTCCTCCAAGGCGGACTTTTCGGGCAGCGCTGCGCAGCTTTCCCACTGTGCCAATGCCTCCACCCTGTGGAGGCTGTGGCACACGGGGCATTCCACCTCTAAAAGCTGCTTTGTTTTCGCCTGCTCCCGCACCTTATTGGCAATACTGCCACTTTGGAATTTTTGCTCAGCATAATAATATTCCTGCTGGGCGTTGTCATAGGCCTTGAGGCAAGCATTTTTTACTGTCTCTGCTTGCTGCTCGGTTTGTTTGTTTGCTTCATAAAGCGCAAGCTTCTCCTTGGCCCCCGCCACCGTAGCCTGCAGCTTTTTCAGCTCGGCTACGCGCTGCTGCGCTTCCTTTAGCTGGGACTCTAGCACGGCCCTTTGGGCCTGAGCATTGCCCAAGGCCGCCAAATTATTCTCGTATGCTTCCTTATCCGCCAAGGCTTGTTCATAGGCAGCTTTATCCGCCAACATCTTGGCTTCGGCGTCCACTAAGGCCCTTTGGGACTTGCCCAGTGCCTCTGCTGCTGCCTGCAGCTTGGGATAAAGGGCAAGGGCCGCCTCCAGCCTTTGCAAAGCTCCCTCAAGCACGCTAATTTTAGGAGTATTCTCCCGCTCTACCTGCTCCTTTGTGGCCAGCAAATGGGCTTCCTGCACGCTATTTTTGGCAATGGCCTGCTGCAGGCTTTTGATGGCAGCTTCATTGCTGCTTAGCTCTGCTTGAGCTGTATGATAAGCCTCATATTGGGGCAAAATTTCCTGTAGCTTTACTAAAGACGCCAGCACCTTCTCCCAATGACGAAGGTCAAACTTGCTTTTTAAAGTAGCTAGCTGGCTTTGGGCATCTGCCAGCTGTTGGCTTTGCTTAGCCAAGGTATTATTATATTCATCTGCAGCACCCTTTTGGGTATTAAGCTCGTTCACCTTTTGTTCCTGAGTAGCAATCCCCTGCTGCAAGGTGTCGATACTTGCTTCCTTAGCCCTTAGATTAGTCTCCAAGGCTACCAAAAGCTGGTCATCCACCACTGTGTATTGCTGTTTTTCCTCTTCACTGATGGTGGGACGTGCCTTGAGCAGCTGCAAATGCTGATTAATCTCCCCGTCAATGCCTTCGATAAGACGCTTTAGGTAGTTTTTCAGCTCCTTTAACCGCAGCTGAAAATCCACATAATCCTCGTTATCCACCAGCTTCGTCAGGATTTCCTCCCGCTCTTGGGCGTTAGCATTTAAAAATTTGGCAAATTCACCCTGGGCCAAAATCACAACCTGGCTAAATTGGTTGGCGTCCAAGCCCAGCATCGCCTTGATGCGAGTGGATACCTTGTCCTCGAAATTACCACTAAATGTACCATCGCTCGCCTTTTTGGTATCGCAGGCAATGGTTTCATCCCCACATTTGAGCTCCATTTCATAGGTAAAGCCCTTGGTTTTACCATTCTTGCCCCATTTTATTTCCCGGGCAACGGTATATGCTTTGCCATCATGCTCAAAGTGCAGCTCAACCAGCATGGGCGCACGATAAACCACATTCCCAGCTTCGTCCTGTTCCTTTGCAAAGTCGCTGTGATAATCCTCCACCTTACCGGCGCAGCGGTCCTTGCCGCTGCCCCTGCCGTATAAGGCAAAGGTGATGCCATCAAAAATGGCTGTTTTACCCACACCGCTACCACCAAATAGTAAAATCAGCTTGTTGCCAAACTGGGCAAAATCAATCTCTGTTTCCTCCTTGAAGGACAAAAAGGCTGCCAGCTTTAATTTTAAAAATCTCATCCCTCGTCCTCCAATTCCTCTTCCAAAGCTGCAACAAGCTTGGCAAAGGCAGCATCCTTATAATCCTTTTGCTCATTAGCCGTGCCCATATTGGTCACATAGCCATCACTTTGCTGCTGCTCAATCAGCTTTTTGACCACCAGCTTAGCCCCTTTACCAAGCTCTTCTTTATTTCTATCCTTATAAAAATAGGCAAAATTCTCTTCCAAGGTGCGCTCGTTGCTACCCTTAGCATTGCTAATTGCATAGCTAGTGGCGCCCTCACGCACAATCTCTGTTTCTAATAAATTATTATTACCGAACACCGCATAAAGCTGCTCCTGAGCCTTACCCACGAGAGAGCTGCTCTTAATGCGCACCTTAAAATAATACTTTTCTTTATGCTCAATATTTTTGCCCAGCTCTAAAAGCTGCTCCAGAGTGGCTGCAGGTGCGCCTTTAGGCAAAACCATTACCTCGTGGAGCAGGGGCAGCTCTTTTTCGGTAATCTTAATATCGTCCTTACCATTGACCTCTAGCAATAGATAGCCCTTCTTGCGGCCCTCTTCCGAAAAATCGTACTGCAGGGGCGCCCCTGCATAGCGCACCGTGTCCCGTCCTATGGCCTGCATACCATGGATGTGCCCCAAGGCAACGTAGTCAAAATCAGCAAAGGCAGTGTAATCCACCTCGCCACTGTAGCCAATATCCACCTCATGGTCGTTTAAAATACGCTCCGTGGCACCTGCCAGCACATTTTGATGAGCCACAAGAATATTCACAGCCTTTTTATCCAAGGGCTGCACCTTAAGCAGCTCCCGCACAGCCTCGTCATAGCTGGTTATATCGTCCTGGTCTAACACCCTGCGCACATTTATAGGCTCCACATAGGGCAAAAGCCAAAAATTAACCTCGCTGGTACCGTTTAAGGGCAGGGATTTGTGCAGCAGCTCCCGCCCCAAGTCGCTGGCAAAATAAAGCTGCTGCTTTTTTAAAATATTGCTATTGGCTGCTAGCCTATCCGCTTGGTCGTGGTTGCCCGGCACGATAAAAACAGTAATGCCCAAATCATTGAGCTTCTCTAAAAAGCTGCCAAACAGATTAATCGCCTTAATGGGCTGAATTTTGTCGTCATAAATATCCCCGGCCAGCAACACCACCTCAACCTGCTCCTTTTGGATATCCTCTATAAATTTATCTATCCAAAAGGGTTGGTCGAAGTCTGCAAAATTAACCTTTTTCAAATCTTTTCCAAAATGCGTATCCGCAATATGCGCAATCTTCATGATAATACAGCAAATCTCCTTTGCTCATCTACGGGAATAATAAGCCTGTGCTATTCCACTAAAACTAAGCCATAAATCTTCAGCTCTTTAACGGGCCCGGTGATAACCTCCATTTTAAAGCCATTGTCATTGGCCAAAGCAAAAACATCGATGCCACAGGCCTCCAAGGAGGGACGGGCTTTGGTAGGATTTACGCATTTTTTAAGATTACACTTGTCGCACAGGCGGCAGCGTCCTGCCTTGAGGGCAAAGGCACGATAATGATTGAGCAAAAATGCGTCCCGCTCCAGGCCCAACAAAATCTCTAGCAAGCCATTGCTCATCTTCAAATCAGCACTAGCAAAATCCTGGGGCTGCACGCCCTCAATATTCATAGTATATTCAACGATTACTCCATATTGATATTCGGATAAAAACTTTTGGGTTTGTTCATAATCAGGCGTGTACGGAGGACAGCACAGCGTAGCACCATAATTGGGGCAACCAAATTGGCATTTCATACGAGTCCAGGCACCCGTTTTAATTTTAGGCACCTTTACCACCTTAGTAGCGCTGGCCCCCAGCTCCATTGCCTTTGCCTGCAATTTTTTTAAATCTATTTTTAGCTTTGCATCCATGGTCATTTCCTCCTTAAGAGTATGATAACAAAATGAGTTATCAAGATTGTTTATAATAATTCTATGCTGAAGGCTTTTTTCCTGCTGCCAAGGACTGGGTAGATGTGGTGGAATAATGCGGTTTAATTGGGTCTACTACTGATACTCCTACCGCAAAACGTTAGTAGAAACATGTGTTCTTGATGCAGCTTGTAAAACAAGAAATATAAGCTTTACAATTCGATTATGGAACAACAAAAAAATCCCCCTACTGCAAGCAATCGGGGGATTAATATTTATTAACAATCCTTATTCCAGATAATATGTAAAAGCAGGCATGGGCTTTTTACAACGCTCTTCAAAGCCTGCTTGAGCCTTTTTGTATAATCCACTATGATAATCTCTAGCGCCAACAGGACAAACACAAATGCAAGAACCACAGGCAATACATTTAGCAGCATCAGTTTTGCTGGGGTCAGCTGCATCAATAGCCTGTACAGGGCAATCGGCTACACATTTCATGCAACTGATACAGGTATCATCTCCATCAGGATAGAATGGTACCCCTTTAAAGGTTGACGCATCATATTTCTTGTCACCATAAACTGTGATTTCTTTATTAGGTAAACAATCTCTTCGCTTTAACAGCTCCTTACACTTTTCTGCGAAGGCCTCCATTGCCTTATAATCATCCACATTGGGACGACCAAAGCCTACTTTAGGAAAGATAGAGTGCTCGGCAACAAAAGCCCCTGCTGCAATAACATTAAAGCCCTGTGCCTGAAGCAAATCCTTCGCTTGTATCAAAGCATTGTCAAAATGACGATTGCCATAAACAGCCATAATTATTGCCGGAGTGTTATTGCCCGCCAAATTTTTGACAAGCTCAGCACAAAATTTAGGAATATAACCGCCATAAACAGGCATGGCAAGCAGTAATGTATCTGCTTCTGTCATTTTTAAGGGCTTTCTATATTCCTCCCACAACCAATTATAGGACTCCGCCTCATTTGCCAATAGCCCAGCAACAAAACTTGCACATATGCCAGTCCTACCATTTGCACTGAAAAATACATTGTAAAGCATTCTTCTCCCACCTTTATCACAAGTTTAATTTATAACCATCCTTAGTTTCAACAAGCTCTCCAGAGGCAATCCATTCATCCCAAGCCCTTTTGCACGCCAGAATAAGAGTTCTTTCCTCTTCAGGAGATCTAGGCTTTCTACGAATACGCTCACTATTCCTTAAAGCAACAGGCATTTTCTTGTACTTCTCTCTTATATCATCTAACCATTGATCCATCTCTACAACTTTTTCAATACTCATAGAAATCACCTGCCTCACTTGCCTATTATAATACAATATCCTCACAAAATATGCAATTAGTGCAGATTTCATGATGATAAAACATGCACCAGTTGCAGATTTCATGAGGATATTTAAAACTTCTTCGATTTAGACTCCCGTAACGAAACGTTGTCCAAAACAGATATTTGTTAAAATTCAATCTCAAAATAATCTCACCCACAAAATGAAAAATCCCCTGACCACTATATCTAGTAATCAGGGGATGGATTTCAGCAGTTAATAACTACATGTAGCTACTAGTGTAGCAACGCAATTATTTAATTTCTTTTATACAAGCCTTGCACCAGTAACATACGCTGGTGCAAGGCTTATTTTTACGCCATTTTTTACACCAGTTACATTTAAAATTAACGGCTACAGCATTTTTTAATCTCATTTTAATCTCAAAAAAAAGAATAAGCGCTAAGCATCCTAGGCCGCCTGACACACGACCAAGGACTGCATATGGTTATCGCCAACCATACAGCATTGCCCTAACGCTCATAGATATTATACATCACTGCAAGCAAACTATCAAGGGCATACCTCTAAGATTATATAACCAACATGCATGCTTAATCCAGTGGTTACAGGAATAACACTGGTGGCTATGCCGATGGCCGCTAATAAAAAACTACGGTGTAGCGGACACCGCCCAAGCCCCCGCACATGTCTCATGCCTAAGAAAGCAGACACTATGGTATCCCCTCCTAACCATGACATGTTAGTGGTGCGCACGACCAATAATAACGGTGCGGGTTGGTTACTAGGCGGCAATAGCCGGGGTAGGACGCGGACAGATGGGACTGGTATCATCAGGATGATGCGTCTAATATGCATGGAGGGCTGAACGGACACCTGCGATAACGACGGGGCCATGATCCCAGGCATGCTACCCTTTGTTGACCATAAATATGGCCAACGAAGGGAGCACTGTCGCCGTTGTCCTGCTCCCCCGCCGATGCCAATTTGACCCCCGCCCAATAATCAAATAGCAACTAGGCCAGCGTCCCTTTTTGTCGGTAATATACCGGTGCAAAACAAAAATAAGGGAGAGCCCTTAACCCCATTAAATCAAAAGGAGTGATGAAAATGAGACCAAACAGCACACTTGGAAAGGTTCGTTTAGAGGTTCGACTTAGTCCTAAACTCAGGCAGAAGATCATTGATGCTGCAGCGGAAGAAAACATGTCAATCAGCGAGTACTGCACTATGATTTTGAGTAACAACGAAACCTCAACAGCTCTAGTGAAAATCCACCAAAGCAACAAGCGGATAGAAGAGCTGTACTACAAAGTCGGTAACAATGTTAATCAGCTTGCTCGTTTATGCAATGGTCTTAAGACGTCTGCAAGCCCCAAACAAATATACCATATACTTACTGCTCTGCGAGATGAAGCACAATCACTAAAGGAGGATGTAACAAATGCCCATTCTGAAACCAATTAATCATCCAGGTGACTTAGCCCAAATAATTAATTACTGCAACATGGATGGTGTCAGAGGTAATCAAAATGACATCAAAGGTCTAACCTTTGGCATCAACTGCAGCGGCTTAGCCGACCAAGCAGTTGCAGATATGAGACAGGTTAAAAAACTGTACCGCAAGGAAGGGAAGCGCCAATACCAGCATTATATCTTGTCATTTGCTCAAAATGAATTTGATAAGGGTAATCCCAAAGTATATCAAGAGGCCCTGAATTATGGCATAAAACTTGCGAGCAAAATATGGGGGAAAAGATACCAAGTATTTCTGGCACTTCACATTAATAGTCATGGAGTAGAAAGTCATTGCGAGGATGGATCTAACGGAGGTTGTCTGCACATCCACATAATAATTAATAGCGTATCCATTATTGATGGCAGTAAAATTCGTTCAAGCAAAGATGACCTCAATTTGTATCGTAATATTAATGACAGTATTGCTAAAGAATATGGCTTCGGTGTCATTGATAGAACACCAGAGGCAGTTGCACTCAGAGATAGAGCTCAAATCTATGACAACAATGCATACCAGATATATTTGCGTACCAAGCAAGTACCTAAAAGAAATATCAGACTGTTAACTTTTAATGCTGTTATTAAAACGCTCAGAGAGCAACCCAAGGATTGGGAAGACTTTCAGTCCCAACTGATGGAGAATGGAGCACAAGCAACCATTAGAGGCACCGATATCTCCGTTAGATATCTTAAGGTGGAAGGACAGCAATATAGTTTTAGATTATCGAAGATGGCTAAAACATATAATAACGCTGATATTGCGCCATACAATATTCTTAAGAAATTAAACCATCCTGATTATGAAAGCTATAAGCGAACTCCAAAACCCTGGAGACAGCAATGTGCTGATGATATTCTGTGGGTTCTGGAAAAGAAGAAGCCAAAAAAACTAGAGGATTTTTGTCAGGCTATGGATGAAAAAGGTTGGATAGCAAGAATAACTTACAAACGCAATTTGGTGTTCGAACGGAAGAATATTAAACGCAGGTCAGGCCGCCCCATAAAATACTCAGCAAATGTAATGGCCAACGTCTACGGAAACCCAATGTTATCAGCACAATTGATTCTGCAGTCATGTGGAGTGCCAAATTATGCGGAATATGCTCCTAAGCACTCCCACATTGGACCGAAAGTACAAGAAGCATCTAACAATCTGGCCAAGCAATTGGCTGCACAGGCTGCCCAATCTCAACCACCAGCACCGAAGCCAAATAAGATGATAGTAGATTTGAAATCCCATGATGATAAAAAGCAATCTAGAGATGACTCTTTATCTTGGTAATTATTATTACGAGGAGGCGATTGAATGAAAACTGAAGACTTACTGAAAGAACTAGAAAATGAGCAATTCGCTGAAGAACCATCTCAGCAAATGGATATTACGCAACTGCAGGGTGCCTTGATTCTCATCCAAGACCATCTCGCTAATCAACAAAAAGCAATCGTCGATTTGGCCCGAACAACCAATGGCATTAGCAACTCTGCAAGTGCAGCTCACAGAGATTTAAATAACAAGCTTGATATGTTGCCCGACAAAGTTAATGATACCTACTCCAAAGCAGTTTCTGCATTATCAAAAACTATGCAAGATAAAGTTGCCTATGATAACCGCATAGCCAACTCTATCACCGATACCACAGAAAAGTTAATAACTATTCAAAACAGCCTAAACGAAGCGGTGTGCGCTGTATCAAAAGCGGCTAAATCAGTTGACTCGGCACTGAACACAACTACTAATCTTTACCAAAGAATATATATTGACCAGTGGATGCATTACATATTTCTAGTTGCCTTTGTGATATGGTTAGCTTACGCTAGGTACCAAAGTTGGGGTAATGAATTTCTAATATCAGCAGTATCCGCAATTAGCATAGTAACATTTGTATGTAATTATCGATTAAAATAGGAGGCTAATATGAAATACGATAAACTACCCAAAGAACAACTTGAATCATTGCTCTGCTATTCTGAAAATGCTTTTCTCGAATTAATTGAACTTGCTGAAGACGCAAAAGCTAAAGCAGAGAATGAATACGAGCGTCGGTATCAATCTGGTCGCATAAGAGCATACCAGCATGCTCTCAAAATTGTACGTGGAAACGACTGAAATTTTCTAAGCATAACACACCTACTGTGGGCAATCAAGAGCTTTCCTCCGGACTCTGCTCTTGACTGCCCTCCAGCTAGGTGTGTTTTGTTTTAGTTAATTTCTTAAGAAAGGAGTGTTTTAAAAATGGATTAGAACGCCTCTAATATCTAACTCAATATAAATACTAGGACTACACTAAAAAAAATTGCTCTACAGGCCTGCTAGAAAGCCCGTAGAGCGATTTTCATTTTCAGAAAGGAGTAATCTATGGGTAATAACCAAGACCTTGTTAACACTATTAAAAAAGTACGTAATATTTTATTCCACGAAAAACTCTTGACACGCTTTACCGCCGCTCTATATAACACATATAGTAAAAAGCCTATTGTATCAATCAACGAATCTTGCGAACTATATTATGATGAAAGGCATCACATTCATGCCTGTTTCACCAATAAAGTAAAGGATCACCTTGAAAGGTACACCTTAAGGCGCGGCCAAAAACTAAATGTGGCTGGCTATATCAATGCGTATGCTGCGGAAAAAAACGATAGCATCTCTTCTCCTATTCTTCAGGTTAACTGTATTCACATCGATGTTTTAGACGAATGCCAAGAACAACCACCAACCATCAACCGTTATCCTAAAAGGTTGCCTCTCAAAATCAATAAAATAGCTCTGCTGACCAGCGAAGACAGCGAGGTAAAAAAAGATTTTATGACAGCAATTGGTCCAGAAAATGAGCACCTTGTAAACTTCATTAATACTAGAATTTTAGGTGCCGAAGCAATTGATGATATTGCAAGTCAAATCTCCAAGCTCAATTCTGACAGAAGCGCTGACGTAATTTGTATTGTTCGCGGTGGCGGACCTGAACAAGAAATTTCCAATGTATTTGATTCCCAGGAAGTTTATTTTGCAATTCGGAGCTCTTCAATTCCCGTGTTGGTAGGAATTGGTCACGAGGCAAATTTCACCAACGCTGACAGGGCATCAGACTCTCCGCTAAATGCCGCCGGAGAGAAAACCAGCTATGCCAATGCATATGCCTTGGGGACAGCACTAAAGGAATACCTTTCTAAAAATGCTATCTAGGTAACGCATAAAGTCGGACAGTTTTGCGCTGTCCGGCTTTTTTAAAGAATAGCCTTATTATATTATTCCTCTGCTGCTAAAGCTTTAGCCTCTTCAAGATTTGCCAAATCCTTTTTATAATCGGATTTGGTTCTTAAGTAACCAATAACATTAGCGATTAGAAGAAATGGGGCGAATATAGTATATCCAATAATAGAACCAATCAAATGAGATATAGGGTGGTGAACCTGCAGTTCAGCATCAACAATTTGCGATTTAATTGATTGTGGATTTGCACCATTACCTATATTTGCCACAAGGCTAGCCAATATGAAGCATATGATCATAGTTCCAAAACCATCTTTACTAATTTTGAAGCAGAGAATGCCGAAGACTATCAAAGCCCCCATCACACCTAGCTTAATAGCTCTCTTTTTAAGCCACTTATCCTCATAATCAACAATTTCTTGCGCTGCTTGTAGGCTACAACGTTTACACAAGGCTCTGCCCTTACCATTTTCAGTACGGAAATAAGCTTTTTGTTCGCACTCACGGCATAAGGCAACACCACATTTCCCACAAGTAACTACCCCTTCTTCATGCGGATGATAGTAACAATTCATATAAAACCCTCCTCGTTTTAATAAATATATTTAATGCCTATTATTGGGCATCAACAAACTCAACATTTCTAACCTCTTGAGTCTTATATCTAGTAATATGCTCAACAGTCCGTTTTTTAGCATCTTCTTTCAATAGCTCTTTGAGATTCTTGGCGTTAACCTTACCCTCTTTTTCATATGTTTTGTTTTCAAACCTTATAGTATTGTCCTTTTCGATATATACAATGTTAACAAATCCATTAAATCCATCAATAGCTATCTTACCATCCTTCTCTGTTCCCGTATAAGATTTTCCCTTTGATGTTTCCCATTTTAGCTTTACATCATATATTGGCTTGAGTCTTTTAGGCTTCGGCTCACTATTGCCAAAAGGCGTTAGTCCTTTCCAGGACTCTTCATATTCTTTCTTATTAACCATAACAGTGTCGGCCTTATACCCAAAGTAAGTCTCATTGATAATGTATCCCTTGCCATTCTTTTCGATTGCTAGCTGAGTAGCACCATACTTATCCACCTTGTACCAATTGCCCACAAACTTGTCACCACCACAACCTGCCATAGCAAAAGCACAAACCAATAATACGGCCATTACTACATACTTCAAAGCTTTCATTTTGCGCCCTCCTTATTTTTGCACTTTACTTCTGAAGTAATCAGAGATAATCTTATACTCTTCCGCGTCAGTAAATTTAAAGGTATAGAACTTGGGTCCCAATAAGCCAGGAATCAAGCCCTTGGACGCTGATTCCACAGATTCGCCAGTGTTAATGCGACGCAAATCACTGGAGCTAGGCTTATACAGTTGCTTATCATAATCCAAAGTAGCCTTCATCACCTGATAGCGATTTTCGCTGGGATACCAATACACGGCCTTTACATCAACTTTGTTGCCTTTGACCTTCACTGAATTGGGGTAATAAAACACACCAAACTTATCAGTAGATTTAATCCAGGTCAACCCTAAAGATTTAGGAGTAACATAGGGCTTTCCATTTTGATTAGGAATATTTAAAAAATAAGCAAACTCCCTATAGATGGTGTTGGTGATATGATATGGTCCATTGGCCTCAGCTGAGAGATTATCCGCACCACTAAATCCATAGGTAGACCCCTCCCATTGGGTAACCTTTCCTGTAGTATCGTCCACAAAGCGAGTTACTATAGGATGTGTTTCACTGTTTTTAGGATCACTAGTCAACCTTGCCCAAGCTGCTCTATACTCGGTACAGTTGCTCATAACAGTACCACCATTAGGGTGCTTTATGACTAAATTGAAATACACCATGTTTTTTGCTTTATCCACTTTAACAGTATCGGCATCAAAAAAGCACTGTATATTAGCCTGCTGTTTTGAAAAAGCCTCATGGGATAGACTAACCTTTCCCATGGTCACCAAATCCGTAGCCAGCGCACTGCTTGCAAAGCTCATACAAACTGCTGCAACTGCTAGCATCTTTTTCAACATTTTAATCCACTCCCTAGCCTAATTATTTACAATTTTCTACAGAACCATACATACTTGCTTCTTTAATAGTGGTAGGATATTCTTCCTCATCATCAACATAGCCTAAATATTCGGGACTATCAGCACGAGTGCGCAGCTTGCCAGTCTTGGCAATAATATCCCACACTCCTTCACCCGGTACAGGTTGGTGATAAATACGCTTGATTCTATCGCTGTCCTTGCTAAAATCAAGACTCATAAAACTCATCCCTTTCATTATCTACCCATGATTTTCTCGATATTAAAATACTCATCCACCCACTCGGTCGGAATAAGAATTTTAGAGCCCAAGGTAATAGCAGGTATTTCCTTTTTCTTAATCAGCTCATAGATGCTATAAGGCTTGATTACATCATTTCCAATATAGTCACAAAGCTGTTTTACGGTAATAAATCGAGGCTTTGTATTCTTATCAACGTTCTTACTGCTGCTATCAACTACCATAACCTTTAAACCTCCTAATATTATTGTATTCGTTGGTATAATTTGGTATAATTAATTTGGTTTAGTTTTGTTTGTTTTGTTTGATTTGCTCAGTTTTCTAATGCTTGTTCTGTTTTTCTTGTTCTCTTATATTGAACTTAATTATATTATATCCCTTTGTCTTGGCTTGGTCAAGCCATTTTAGGAGGATTTCTATGTCTGATTATACATTTCGTAGCTTTGAAGAAGATAACCTACATCTTTTTAGAGGTAGATTCAAAATGGTCCGCCAAGGCTATAAGCTTACTTTAGCAGAAACTGCAGATTTGCTAGGCCTGCGAAGCCGTTCAGCCATCTCTGAATTAGAAAACGGTAATAAAAAACTCTCATTGGAGGCAATTTTACAATTCACTAAAGTGTTTGGAGTATCCTTGGACTGGTTGCTCGGCAATACTGAAACACGCTACCTCGAAGTGCAACTCATGTTGATTGAAGAGAATCACCTCAGTATTTGCCACTTCTTGGAGTACTACAGCCTCGGGGTGTTCAAAAATGCCCACGATTTTCAATGGATTCCGGAAGAATACTCCCAATTCGAACTAAGGGAAGCAACATATTCCCTACCGGTGCGAGCTAATATCTGTTATTTAATGCATTGTTGCCTTGTGGATGCTCTGCTATACGCAATTCAGTTTAACTTTATTGACGATGAAGACTATATCCACAATCTGCATAAAGCCTTGGCCACGCTTATTCGCTGTGATATTACCAACACTGAGCAGCAATTGAAGCGCGGAGACTATTTCAGCAATATCAGCCGCAGCAAGCAAAATTTTGACGAGCTCCGCGACCTAATCATGGCCAAAGATAAAGCTGAACCTATATATATTTTCTAACAGCATATGAAAAACGGACCCTAAGAAGCCATATCACTTCTTAGGGTCCTATTTTTTACTGATTTACTCTTTGGATGAGCTTTTCCTTAAATCAATAATCCTAGAGGCAGGTCTTTCAACTTTGTTGAACCCCTGCATTAAATCTTCCGTTTCTGGGCTTAATTCAAAAGGCTTAGCTTTACCTTCACCCATGCTTTCTAGCCTAGAATCCTCTATTTCTTCCAACAACAATTCTACAGAATCCCCATAGAACTCAACTTTTTTAGTCAGTTCTTCGATTTGGTTTATCAGTGTAGCATACTCTTTGAAAGTAACGCACTGCGCCATTATTTTATCCACGTTATTCCTAATAATCTCAACTATCTTTGCTTGTTTTGATTCAGAATACCCTTGGACATTCCTAATTTGAAAGCTAGGCAAAACACATTCTAGGCTGTGAAAGCCATCTATAGCATTAGGAGTTTCTACATACACAATAATCTTACCATCATCCTGTAAATCAGTATAGGTAAATTCCGTACCATCGTATAAACTAAGTAAAGGGTATATCATAAATCACCACCTACGCTTTCAACATCGTTGACCTGCAGATTATTCTCTTTGGCTATCTCATCGATAAACTTTTTGTTAACATTTAAACATCGTACTATAATTTTCAATGGTATATTATCCTTTAGCATTTCAAGTGCTGTTTCTTGTTTCCAACTAATAGCTGCTTTATTAACTTCTTCATCAATCAATTTCTGAAATTCTTCGCTGTACAACGTAATCACTCCTCAACATTAATGATTTGTAGATTGTTTCTGCTTACAATATCATAAATATATTGTTCTTCAACGTCAAAGACTTCTGCTATTACTTCAACTTGCACATGGTTTTTGATTAGGTTTACAATTATATTTTTATCTTGTTCTTTAAGTTCTTCATCAAGTAATTTTTGAAATTCTTCGCTGTACAACCTTATCTCCTCCATCCTATTAACAAAAATGGCACCTGCCAAGCTCGACAGATGCCACCAATCGTATGTCCGGACAATACTAACCTCATAAAGAGAGTTGGTGCATCCAACTGAGGTTATTGTATCATACGGTTTTATTTTTAGCAATATTTTTAAAAAACGAGAAATCTACACCCGATTTATTTGTATCAATTATAAGTAACGACCAAATTACACCCAAAATCAGTATTTTTTCAACCTACTACCAATCAGCATCCAGAAAAAAAGTCTTTTTAGGTGTGAATCTCTCGTAAAGAAAAGGGTTCAGAAACTTGCTTTTTGGCAATTAAAATATCTTTAATTGCAGCTGCAGGTAAATCTGGGTTATCCAAGGCAGCCTTACCCACTCTAGCCCACAAGGCAACCTGCTCATCTACAGTTATATTATTCACTTGGGCATCTATCGCAGCCTCGCGGTAGAGTTTAGAGCTGATTTTAGTTTGAGTTGTACTAGTCATACGGCTCCCTCCTATTCGTTTTTCTTTTTTCCATAAGTGTTGTCCCTGCTCTCAGCAACCATGGGTAAATCTACCAACTCATGAGCTTCTTTATATTTGACAACCTTTGGTTTATTCAGCTTGTTATACAGTACCTGACCAATGGTATCCATAATCTGTTCCATCATCTCAGGCTCAGAGAACATTTTGACAAAGAAGCTATCATTTTGCTCATAGCGGCCAGCAGCCATCTCCGGAAAATCCTTTTTGAACATCATCATAAAGGTCTCAAACCCACAGCTTTGGGCATAACTACGCCATTTTTCCTGATTAGCATAATCATTTTCAATTTGAAGAAGTACCTTGTCCATTTCCGTGAAGTCGGTACCATACTTCTCGTTAATCTTGTCAATGA
>JBJDXD010000053.1:0-2116 GCA_051866495.1 Phascolarctobacterium sp.
GCATTCGCAGACCGGAGCACTTCACAGGTATACCTTTGAGCGATAACGCCTAAACGAATCGCCAAACTATAATTCTACGTTGCTCTTAAGTAAGAATAACGCTCTACTAAAATAATGCGGAAGCAAGCGAATACTTCCGCATTAAATTAATACTCAATTAACACAAAGATGATGCCTTATAGCTCATCTTCCACGCCTAAGGCAATCTTCTCCGGCGTAATAGGCAAAGTAAAGAAGCGATGGCCAGTTGCTTGGTATACAGCATCCGCAATAGCCGGACCAGGTGTATTGATTACGAGCTCGCCAATAGACTTTGCACCGTAAGGACCGCTTTCCTCATAGCTGCAGGCAAAATCCACATGAATATGCCCAATATCCTGACGAGTAGGCACCTTGTATTGCATAAAGGAGTTCTCATAAATGCGACCATCAGGACTGTAGGTTACATTCTCCATCAAGGCCATGCCAATGCCCTGCAAAATACCGCCCTCTGTCTGCACCTTCGCCAGATGGGGATTAATCGGCGTGCCACAGTCTACAGAAGCATAATAGTTCACAACCTCTGTCTCGCCCGTCTCAAGGTCGGTTTCGAGCTCGGCCACACCTGCCATAAAGGGTGGTGGACTGAGTAAGCTGTCCATCTCCACAGTCTCCTGCAGAGCAATATTATTAAAGCATTGGGAAGCAACCGCAATATCAACAAGAGAAATAGCCTTATCGCTGACAGTGCTGCGTACTTCCTTGCCATTGAAAACTACTTCCTCAACGGGACATTCAAGCTTCTTGGCGCCCAAAGCACAAATCTTTGCGCGAATGCGCTTAGCACATTCGTTCACCGCATTACCGGTGATATAAGTGGTACTGGATGCATAGGAGCCGGAATCATAAGGAGATGCATCCGTATCAGCGCCAAATACTTGGATTTGCTCAAAATTGCACTCCAAGACTTCAGCTGCCATTTGAGCTAAGATCGTATCGCAGCCAGTGCCCATATCAGCCGCACCGATAAGCAAAGTATATGAACCATCGTCATTAACCTTAATGGTAGCACCGCCTACGTCGCAGTATGGAATGGATGAGCCCTGCATGGCGATGGCAACACCCATGGTACGCACCTTGCCATTGGGCATTTTGCGCAGGGGGAATTTCTCATCCCAGCCGCTCATCTCACGTACCTGAGCCAAGCATTTATCAAGAGCGCAGCTAGTATTGGGAGCGCCATAATATGCAGGCATCATATCACCCTCGCGAGTAATATTCATTTCACGCAAGGTAATGGGGTCCATATTTAGCTTAGCAGCCAGCTCATTTACAGCACTTTCCACGGCAAAAATGCCCTGGGGCGCACCATAGCCACGATATGCGCCCGCTGCCTGTAAATTGGTGTAAACAACATCATAGCCAAAACGAAAGGCTTCTGTGCGGTACAGAGGAATGGACTTGTGACCGGACAAGCCCACAGTAGTGGGACCATGCTCACCATAAGCACCCGTATTGGACAAGGTATATAAATCAATAGCACGAATCTTACCCTCTTTGGTAGCACCCAAGCGTACCCTAACCTCCATCTCGTGGCGAGGGCTTGCCGCAACATGACACTCATAACGACTGAAAACCATCTTTGATTGCTTCTTCAGCTTCCAGGTAACAAAGGCTGGATACATTTCACTAACGCAGCTTTGCTTAGCACCAAAGCCACCGCCGATACGGGGCTTGGTTACGCGCACCATGGTTTTAGGAATATGCAATGCGTTAGCAATAATACGGCGGCAGTGGAAGACGATTTGGGTGGAGCTTACAATATGCAAGCGACCATAGGTATCAATGGTGCAATAGGTGCAGAAGGGCTCCATCATATCCTGCTGTACTGCTTTCACACGATAGGTGCGGTCGATAAGAATATCGCTAGAAGCTAATACTCCATCCACATCACCATCGCTGATGGTTTCAGAAGCGCATAGATTGCGCTTATTATCGGCACCAACGGGGCATTGAGCCTCCCAAGTGTCTTCGGGATGTACCAAAATAGGATTATCCAGTGCCTTGTGAAAATCCAGCACGGCTTCTAAAACATTATATTTTATCTTGATTAAGGACAGTGCCTTATCAACAGCTT
>JBJDXD010000054.1:0-10841 GCA_051866495.1 Phascolarctobacterium sp.
CTCCAGTACCAATGCCGGTGGTTGGAAGAATAGTGCTATGCGTAATACGCACCTTCCACGCAGGGAGGGACGACCTTCGGTGGTTGCATATTGCAGCAATTGACGGCCTTCCTTCAGCACCAAGTCATGGGAAACCTTGGCGATTTCTTCAACAGGGAACAGCTCCGGAGCTGGCAGACCGCCGGCAAAGGAGATGATATCAGGCTTTGCGGTTAATTTTAAAAGCTCACGGATTTCGGAGGCTTGCATGCCATCCATACGTTTTGCAAATTTCATGTTTACACCCTCATTTCATATAATGTCTTTTTATTTTTAATATAGATTATATTGTAACACTGCCCACAAAAATGCACAAGCAAAAAGTGGATTTTGTCCCTTTCTGCTTGTGCGTTGTTACATTATTAACAGATAATATCTAGCTTTACTTTGGCTTCCCTTTAAAGGGGAGCTGTCAGCGTAGCTGACTGAGGGGTTTTACTTCAGCAAACCTTTTTCTTCCAGATATACAGCCAAAAGCTGTGCTACCTTGTTCACCAGCTTCAGGCAGTTCTTTAGATGGTCGCGAGTGTTAAATTCGTAAGGCATCAAATCGCCGCAGGCACAGCTGCCGAAGGCCTCCTTGAAGCGTTCATGGAACTCCAATGTCAGGGGATAGATTTCAGCCAGGGGCTTCTCGCTAGGATGATTGCGTCCGGCCAAGGTGCTGATAACCATGGTGCAGCCCGCCATAGCGCCGCATAGGTCACGGGCGTGACCAATGCCGCCGCCAAAGCCGCTGCAGAGGCGGAAGGCGTTATCGTCAATTTCTACGCCTGCTTCCTTGCGGAAGGTTTCGACAATGGCCTCGCAGCAGTTGAAGCCGCTCTTAAAATTATTACCTGCTGCCATGCCCATTTTTTCACTAAATTCACTCATGTTTCTGCCTCCTTTATTTTCTATCGCTTTCTGTGGCATAAGGCCATCCGCTCATACCGCCCTCAAGACTCTTCACATTCTTATAGCCTTTCGCACGGAGCATAACCTCCGCCTCGTAGCCACGCAGATCAATCTGGCAAGCGGTAATGATTTCCGTATTCTCATCACAGTCCAGCTTGCACTCACGCACTTGATTTAAGGGCACATTCACTCTATTGGGGATGCCTGCAATACGATTGGCTGCTACTTCCTTAGGTGTACGCACATCCACGAAAAGATAGTCACCCTTAGCGCGACGGGCTTCGAAATCCTTGGGATTGATGCCCTGCATCTGCCCTGTCATCTTGTTGTGCAGCACATTGGCAGCCGTAGCCAGATTATCAATGGGCCCGTTAAAGGGCGGTGCATAGGCAATATCAAGGTTGGATAAATCCTCCAATGTAGCTCCAAAGCTCAGGGCCGTCACCATGGTATCAATGCGCTTGTCCACATTGGCGCCCACAGCCTGCAGGCCCAGTACACGCTCAGTGCCTTCTTCAGCTAATAGCTTTACCACAATGCGCCCTGCTCCCGGCATATAGCCAAGGCGGTCAAAGCCAGGTGCTACCACACTCTTAAACTTGAAGCCAGCAGCAGCTGCTGTGCGCTCATTAAGTCCCGTTGCACCGGCGCTAACGCCAAAAATTCGGCATACGCCCGTGCCCAATACACCTGGATATTTTATGCCATCACCACAAATATTATCAGCAATAACCCTGCCATGCTTATTAGCAGTGGAGCCCATGGGAGTAAAGATTTTTGCTCCGCTCACCCGATGGGTATTTTCTGCACAGTCACCACCTGCATAAATGCTGGGGTCGCTGGTCTCTAAATACTCATTCACAGCAATACAGCCTGTGGGGCCGATTTCTAGGCCAGCTGCCTTGGCAAGCTCCACATTGGGACGCACACCCACGGCCACGATGACCAGCTGCGCCGGAATAGTGCGTTTATCGGTCTTAACGCCGGTTACCCAGCCGTCCATTGCCTCAAAGGCCAAGGTTTTTTCTTCAAGATACAAGTTCAGAGGCTCTTTAGCGATGCTTTTCTTTAATAAGTCGGCCATTTCCTTGTCCAGCATTTGGGGCAGGAGCCTATCCTGCATCTCCACGATGCTAGTGTTTAAGCCACGATGCACAAAGGCCTCCGCCAGCTCCATACCGATAAAGCCTGCGCCAATGATTACCACGTCAGTCACGTTGCGCTCTTTAATTTCCGCCTCTACAGCATGCACATCCCAGGGGAACCAGAAGCTGTGAATACCCTTGACATCTGCGTTTTCCAAGGGCAGGCGCACAGGGGTTGCACCCGTGCCCAAAACCAGCACATCATATCCCAACTCCTTTTGCTCCCCAGCTTCCACATAGATTAGCTTTTTACTTGCTCTATCAATAGCAACAACATTACAACCAGTGCGCGCATCAATTCCCTTCACCGCCCGAAAATATTCTGCATCTCGCTTTGCTCCCTGGGGCGTATGGTCAAAGCTATTAAAGCTCTTTACCTCGCCTCCAATATAATAGGGAAAGCCACAGGCACCATAGCTCAGCTCCGGCCCACGCTCTAAAACAATAATTTCTGCATCCTTATCACGACGGCGCAGACGAGCAGCAGCTTTCATACCCGTGGCCACTCCGCCGATAATTACTACTTTCTTAGCCATTTTTTGCTCCTTTCTGCTTCGTAGCTACTTAATTCACTTAAATTACTAGTATTTACTAGTGTATTCGACACACCATACACTTTTACCTTCTTACAATTTCTAATTACGAAGATGACAAAAGGGTGCCAGCTTTTAGGCCAGCACCCTCTCAAACAACATGCGTACCATTCGACAACAAATACACTTAATTTTTACAGTAACGAAACGTTACTCGAAACAAACGTTCTAAAATTACATTCTCAGCCGAGCTACCTATTTAATTGGCATTATCTACCTGTAAATAACTAGCCCGTGCCAGCTGCTCTCGCTCCAAGCTTTCCAGAGCGGAAATGATATTGCGGATGGCCAAGCGGAAGCTTGCCGAAGCATTAACCAGAGAACAATTAGCCATACCGGAGCCCTTGCCCACCATAAAGCCTACTACCGTAGCCATATAAATATATGTCCAATGGGCTTTGGTCTCCTCATCCAGCTTATACAGGCCTATAACCTGCAGCACCGGAGCATAAAGCTTGGCAGCCACATCATTGAGCTGCTCCTCCTTCAGCTTGGGTAGCGTCAACAATAATTGATGGAAGCTAGGATGAGCATCGGCAAATTCCCGGAAAGCCATAGCCAGAGCCAACAAGGCTTCCTGCCTCGTTTTGGCCTTGGCCACAGCCTCACGCTGCTGCTGGTCAAATTCCTCATACACCTTAAGTGCTACAGCCACCGTAAGCTCATCCATATTTTCAAAATGCTTATACAAGGAAGCTGCCTTCACCTCTAAGCTCTCTGCCAAAATACGCAAGGAAAAGCCTTCGAAGCCATTCCTTTGCAGTATTTCTTTAGCTGCCAAGACAATCTTTTCTCTCGATAATCCCTTGTGCATAAGCCCCGCTCCTCTCCCAGGGTATACTCCACACTATTATATTTATCATTATACCATTAACCAAGTGCTCTTGTTGCTTTTTTTAATTACAATATTAATCTTAAATAAAACATTTTTGTTCTCCTATTGGGTAACACTGTTAGCTATTTTAATATTTTAGTAAACAGTATTAGCTTAACTTTTGCTCGCTTAAAAAGCTATTATTTTCTTTATTGTCTCAATTTTGTGACCTATATCACAGAAATTGCGTTATTCTTTAGTTCACACTCTTGACAAAGTTACTATTGTTAGCTACAATATAGTTAACGACATTAGCTGTGTGGACTAATTATGTCTACTTTGCTTGTTCTGGTGCTACTTGGGACTTGCTCCAAAGCAAGAGATACGACGTAATGAATCAACATAAGTGCCGTTGTTCTTTAAAAATTTTATAATGGAGGTATTTATAGTGTCTAAAGCTGTAAAATGTCTTATCCTGTTGGCTGTAATTGCTTTATTCTTCGTAACCGAACTTATTCCTCTGGCAGTTACCGCTATGGGCGGCGCAATCGCTTGCGGCTTGCTCGGCTTGATCCCTGTTAAACAAGTATTCTCCGGTCTGTCCAACTCTACCGTAGTTCTGTTTGCAGGTATGTTCGTTGTTGGTGGTGCTATGTTCTACACTGGCCTGGCACAATTCATCGGCAACAAGGTAGTTAGCGCTGTTGGTACTGGCGAAAACTCCCTGATGTTCGGTCTGATGACCGTTGGTACCGTTCTGTCCGCATTCTTGTCCAACACTGGTACCGCAGCTTGCTTGCTGCCGGTAGCTCTGGGCATTTGCGCATCTGCTAAGATTCCTGCTTCCCGTCAATTGATGCCTTTGGCATTCGCTTGCGGTTGGGGCGGCATCATCACCATGGTTGGTACTCCTCCTAACATCATCGCTGCTGGCGCTCTGAGCAACGTAGGTCTGCCTTCCTTCGGCTTCTTCGAATTCGCTTGGATCGGTGTTCCCATCTCCGTAGCTGGTATGCTCTACATGATGTTCGTAGGTAAATACTTGCTGCCGGCAGCTCAACTGGACGCTGACCAAGAAATCGAGCAAGAAATCGAAGCTAACGAAACCAACAACACCAAGATGATGGTTTCCGGCGCTATCCTGGTAGCTGTAGTTCTGGTAATGGGCCTTGGCATTAAAGGCATCACTCTGGAAATGGCTGCTGTAATCGGCGCTCTGATTTGCGTTCTGACCGGCTGCTTGACTGAAAAACAAGCTTATGCTTCCATCGACTGGGTAACCATCTTCCTGTTCGCAGGTATGATGCCTGTATCCAAAGCTATGGACGTAACCGGCGCTGGCAAATTGATTGCTGACTGGACCGTATCCCTGATGGGTGGTTCTCCTTCTCCGTTGGTTGTAACCGCAGTTCTGTTCATCCTGTCCTGCGGCCTGACCCAATTCATGTCCAACACCGCATCCGCAGCTCTGCTGTGCCCCATCGGTATCGCTATCTCCAAGAACCTGGGCGCTGACCCGAAGGCCGTTCTGATGGCTATTGCAGTTGCAGCATCCTGCGCATTTGCATCCCCCGTTGGTACTCCTCCGAACACCCTGGTACTGGGCCCCGGCAACTACAAATTCATGGACTATGTAAAAGCTGGTACTGGCTTGATCATCGTTTGCTTCGTAGTTTCCCTGGTTGTAATCCCGATGGTATGGCCGTTCTTCCCCGGCAAATAATAATACCTTAACTTTCTAAGTCCCAATATAAAGGCTCTAGGATTCGTCCTAGAGCCTTTACTATTTAGTATTAGATACTTTTTGATAATTATTTACAGAAAATTTGTTATTGTCATACTCTTGACAAAATTCATCATGGTCGCTACAATATATATAGCGGCTTCCTGTTATTTTACTTTTTAAATGCGTTTCTAAACTTTGTTTATTGGGACTTAGCAAGGTTTAGGTAGCTTTCTAAAGCTAGACTAACAGTTTAGTCGTTGTTCCTTGAAAAATCTAATAAGGAGGATCATTATGTCTAAAGCTGTAAAATGTCTTATTCTCTTGGCTGTAATTGCTTTATTCTTCGTAACCGAACTTATTCCTTTGGCAGTTACCGCTATGGGCGGCGCAATCGCTTGCGGCTTGCTCGGCTTGATCCCTGTTAAACAAGTATTCTCCGGTCTGTCCAACTCTACCGTAGTTCTGTTTGCAGGTATGTTCGTTGTTGGTGGTGCTATGTTCTACACTGGCCTGGCACAATTCATCGGCAACAAGGTAGTTAGCGCTGTTGGTACTGGCGAAAACTCCCTGATGTTCGGTCTGATGACCGTTGGTACCGTTCTGTCCGCATTCTTGTCCAACACTGGTACCGCAGCTTGCTTGCTGCCGGTAGCTCTGGGCATTTGCGCATCTGCTAAGATTCCTGCTTCCCGTCAATTGATGCCTTTGGCATTCGCTTGCGGTTGGGGCGGCATCATCACCATGGTTGGTACTCCTCCTAACATCATCGCTGCTGGCGCTCTGAGCAACGTAGGTCTGCCTTCCTTCGGCTTCTTCGAATTCGCTTGGATCGGTGTTCCCATCTCCGTAGCTGGTATGCTCTACATGATGTTCGTAGGTAAATACTTGCTGCCGGCAGCTCAACTGGACGCTGACCAAGAAATCGAGCAAGAAATCGAAGCTAACGAAACCAACAACACCAAGATGATGGTTTCCGGCGCTATCCTGGTAGCTGTAGTTCTGGTAATGGGCCTTGGCATTAAAGGCATCACTCTGGAAATGGCTGCTGTAATCGGCGCTCTGATTTGCGTTCTGACCGGCTGCTTGACTGAAAAACAAGCTTATGCTTCCATCGACTGGGTAACCATCTTCCTGTTCGCAGGTATGATGCCTGTATCCAAAGCTATGGACGTAACCGGCGCTGGCAAATTGATTGCTGACTGGACTGTTGGCCTGATGGGCGGTTCTCCCTCCCCGTTGGTTGTAACTGCAGTTTTGTTCATTCTGTCCTGCGGTCTGACCCAATTCATGTCCAACACTGCATCCGCAGCTCTGCTGTGCCCCATCGGTATCGCTATCGCTAAGAACCTGGGCGCTGACCCTCGTGCCGTATTGATGGCTATCGCTGTTGCAGCATCCTGCGCATTCGCATCCCCTGTTGGTACTCCTCCGAATACCCTGGTACTTGGCCCTGGCCAATACAAATTCATGGACTACGTAAAAGCAGGCACTGGCTTGATCATTGTTTGCTTCGTAATCTCCTTGGTTGTAATCCCCATGGTATGGCCGTTCTTCCCCGGCAAATAATTAGTACCTTGAGTTTCAACTTCATATAGTCCCTAACTAAAGCCTTCAGGCTCTGCCTGAAGGCTTTTCTTATTGCTAAAAACGTTCTATGTGCTCATTTTTTACTCAATTTGTATAGAAAATTTTATAGAGCAGCTAAACAAAAAGCACCTACACCATCGTCACACAAAACGATAATGTAGGTGCTTATTTTATACTAGATTCACGTCTAGCTGAAGATGCTAAGTATGCTATGCGGAGAGGTTACTCCTCCTCCTCGTCCAGCATCTGCTCTAAGGTGTGCCAGCCGAGCACAGCGCATTTTACACGGGCAGGCATATGGCTCACATCCTGCAGCACGCCGGCCTCCTCCAGCTCCTCGATTTCCTCGTCACTGGCGTCGCTCTTAATCATGCGCAAAAAGATGTCCGCAAGACGCAGCGCCTCATCCTTGGGCTTACCGATAACCAAATCCAGCATCATATCGGCACTGGCTTGGCTAATGGCACAGCCACTGCCGGTAAAGGCGCCATCCACAACCACGCCGTCTGCCACCTTCAGTCGCAGGGTAATATCATCGCCACAGGTGGGATTATAGCCGCGCATCTCCATATCCGCATCGGGCAGCTCGTGCTTATGGCCCGGATGCATATTATGATCCAACAAAATCTCGTTATAAAATGCTCTATTATCTGCCATAGCCCATTCTCTCCCTCATCGTACTAAGACTAGCCAAGAAGCGCTCCACATCGGCCACTGTGTTATAAAAAGCCAAGCTCATACGCGCTGTAGCGCCTATGCCGAGATGGTCCAGCAGGGGCTGGGCACAGTGGTTACCGGCGCGAATATTCACGCCGTCCGCATCAAAAATAGCGGCAATATCGTGGGGATGCACACCATCAATAGTGAAGGTAATGATGCCCTTGTGCTCCTCCCATTTGTCGGAGCCAATAATGTGCACGCCCTCAATTTTTTGCATACCTTCAAAGGCGATTTTGGTCAGCGCCGCTTCGCGGGCTTCTATGTTCTCAAAGCCTACGCTTTGAATATAGTCAATAGCCGCATGCAGACCCACGGCTCCCGCCGCATTGACAGTGCCTGCCTCGAACTTGTGTGGCAAGGGTGCATACTCCTGAGTTTCACGGCTTACCCAGTTTATCATCTCACCGCCGTATAAGAAGGGCGGCATTTTTTTCAGCAGCTTTTTCTTGCCATAGAGTACGCCAATGCCCATGGGGCCGAACATCTTGTGCCCGCTGAAGGCCAAAAAGTCCGCATCCAGAGCCTGCACATCTACCTTCATATGTGGTACGCTTTGTGCGCCGTCAATGACGGTCACCGCTCCCACACTGTGAGCCAGCCCAATAGCTTTTTCCACAGGGTTCAAGCGACCTAAAACATTCCCTACCTGAGCCATAGCCACAATCTTCGTCTTGGGCGTAATAGCTTGTTCCAAGGCTTCGTCAGAAATGCTGCCATCGGGTGCGCACTCGATGTATTTCACTACAGCCCCGGTCTTTTCTGCAACCATGCGCCAGGGCAGCATATTGCTATGGTGCTCCATAATAGTGGTGACGATTTCATCGCCAGCCTGAAGATTGCTTAAGCCGTAGCTATAAGCAACCAGATTTAAGCTTTCACTAGTATTACGAGTGAAGATAATTTCTTCCTCGCTCTTTGCATTGATAAATTTTTGCACTGCCACGCGAGCGTTCTCATAGCCATCCGTAGCCTCCATAGCCAGCTGATATAGGCCGCGGAGGGGATTAGCATTATGCTTGAGATAAAACTCGCTCTCGGCAGCTATAACGCACTGGGGACGCTGGCTGGTAGCAGAATTATCTAGATATGCCACATCTAGCTTAGCCAACAAAGGAAAATCCTTTTTATAATCGATTGCCAAGATATCCTCATTCACCATCGGCAATTACTCCTTCCAAATAACGCTCCACCAATTGGACCGTTTCCTCATCCTCGATACGACGGCAAATGCCTTCGATTTTAGCCTTGGCCATCATATCAATGGCATCGCTCTCGCTGAAGCCCCTGCTCATCATGTAGAAAAGTAAGTCCTCATCCAGCTTGCCGATGCTGGCGCCGTGGTTACCCTGCACATCCTCCTCGCTGCACAAAATCAGCGGAATGGACTGGTTCACCACATCGTCACTCAAAAGCAGCACGGTTTCCTTCTCGTCGCCGAGAGCACCGGCACTGCCGTTTTTGAAATCTATGGTGCCACGGTAAATTTTAAAGGCTCCCTGCTGCAAGACGCCGTCAGCAGTCATGTTGCAGGTGGTCTTCTTGCCGTAGTGATTAGCTATAAAATTCATGTCAATGCGCTGGCTATGGCGACCATAGTAAGCGATAGCTGCATCAAAATTAGCGCCATCGCCGGTGAGTTCAGTGCGCACGCCATTATAAATTTGTGCTCCGCCAAGCTGCAATTGCAGTATTTCAAAGCTGGCATCCGTCGCTAAATCAGCGCCCACATCATTTAAATGCAGGAACTCATGACCCAAAAGCTGCACCTGCACCAGCTTGACCTTGGCATTTTTAGCAGCGGCAATTTTAGTTTGCACTGCTGCCATACCCTTGGCAGAAGCAGTGGAAATATAGGTCATGAACACAGTCAGCTCACTGCCCGGCTTAGCCTCAATCTCCAAGCGATTATAGCATTCTTGACCATCATCGTAACGCAAAGTCACTGCCGCAGTGCTCTTGCCAGCGTCAGCTACTAAATGAATGCGCTTGCCCTCGCCCAGCTGTGCCATTTCATAACCCATGCCCGTGGGCATAGCTGCGAAATTCATGCTGTTCACGGGACAGGTGGCCATTTGCTCGCAGCCACAGCAGTTTTTGCCGGGGATGCGGGTGCTTTGTTGTTTATTTAAGCATACGCTGCCCTGCAGAGCCACCTTGGGCTCGCACTCATCCTTAGGAACAGCCACAGCCACACGACTTTCGTTCATGCGCAGGCGGTTCCAGGTGGGTGCAGGCAGCTGGTTAACGATTAAATTTAGATTGTCCATTTTATTCTCCTTACCCGATGCTGCCTTGCATCTCAAGTCTGATTAGATTATTCATCTCTACAGCATACTCCAGCGGCAGCTCCTTGGAAACATTATCCGCAAAGCCGCTGACAATCATAGCTCTGGCCTCTTCCTCGCTAATGCCACGGCTCATGAGATAGAACACGGCATCATCGCTAATGCGACCAATCTTAGCCTCGTGGCCGATATCCGCATCTGCAGTGCGCACATCAATAGCCGGAATAGTGTCGCTACGAGAAATATTATCCAGCATCAAGCTTTGGCAAGAGACAGAGCTCTTGGCATGCTTAGCCTTATTGGTAACTACAACACTGCTGCGGAAGGTGCTGATGCCACCGCTCTTAGAAATGGAGCGAGTGTTAACAAGGCTAGTTGTGTGAGGCGCATTGTGTACTACCTTACAGCCCGTGTCTAGATTTTGGCCGTGGCCTGCAAAGGTTACGCCGGTGAACTCGCTGTGAGCACCCTCGCCATTTAAAACGCTCATGGGATATAAGTAGGAAACGTGGGAGCCAAAAGAGCCGGATACCCATTCAATGGTTCCACCCTCGGCTACCAAGGCACGCTTAGTATTCAGGTTATACATATTCTTGGACCAATTTTCAATGGTGCTGTAGCGCAGCTTGGCATTTTTAGCAATAAACAGCTCTACGCAGCCTGCGTGCAAATTGGCCACATTATATTTGGGAGCACTGCAGCCCTCGATGAAATGCAAATCAGCACCCTCGTCCACAATAATCAGGGTGTGCTCAAATTGGCCCGCACCCTTAGCATTCAAGCGGAAATATGATTGCAAAGGAATGGCAACCTTTACTCCCTTGGGAACGTAAACAAAGGAGCCGCCGGACCAAACTGCACCATGGAGCGCTGCAAATTTATGGTCCGTAGGGGGAACAAGCTTCATGAAATGCTCCTTCACCATGTCCGCATAGGGGCCGTTCAGTGCGCTTTCCATATCGGTATAAACAACGCCCTGTTCCTCAACCTCCTTGCGCACATTGTGATACACAAGCTCGCTGTCATATTGCGCGC
>JBJDXD010000055.1:0-10782 GCA_051866495.1 Phascolarctobacterium sp.
GTTAGTACGTCTATACCCGTGCGCCATTTTTTTATTTTTTCCTTTTGAGCTACACCAAAGCGCTGCTCCTCATCGATTATTAAAAGACCTAAATTAGGAAACTGCACATCAGCCTGTAAAAGGCGATGGGTACCAATCAATATATCAACTCTACCATCCTCTAAATCCTGCAGGATGCGCTTTTGCTCCTTGGCAGTACAAAAGCGATTGAGCATTTGCACATTCACGCCAAAATTGCGCATACGCTCCTTAAAGGTCAAATAGTGCTGCTGGGCTAACACTGTAGTCGGCACCATCACCGCCACCTGCTTGCCATCCAGCACAGACTTAAAGGCAGCCCGAATGGCTACCTCAGTCTTGCCATAGCCCACGTCACCACAAAGTAGGCGCTCCATGGGCTGCGGTTTTTCCATATCTGCCTTAATTTCGGCAATGGCCTTGAGCTGGTCAGGGGTTTCCTCATAGGGAAAGGCTTCTTCAAACTCATGCTGCAAATCACTGTCCGGGCTAAAGGCGTGCCCAGGAACTATTTGGCGCTGAGCATAAAGACGCAAAAGCTCTTCTGCCAGCTCGGTAATGGCCTTGGCAGCCTTGGAGGTTGTACGCTTCCAATCGGTGCCACCCATTTTAGACAGGCGTGGTACAGCGCCCTCGCTACCCACATATTTATGTAAAAGGCTCACCTGATCCACGGGCACATAAAGCTTATCGTCACCGGCGTATGCCAACAAAAGGTAGTCACGATGGATGCCGCCAACCTCAACATTTTCTACACCAATGTAACGACCAATGCCATGCACCTTGTGCACCACATAATCGCCAACCTTGATATCCGAAAAATATTGTAGCTGCTGTCCCTGGTTTTTACTATGCAAGCGCTTGCGCTTTTGCATACCATAAATATCATTTTCCGTTAAAAGCAGCCAATTAGTGTCCCAAAAGCGAAAGCCATGGTCCAAATCGCCAAACATCACATTAACTTGGCCAGACTGCAAGCTTTCTTGGGAGTAAATACCCTTAAGGCCGTAATTATGCAAATTTTCGGCAAAGCCACGCGCCTTAATACTGCTGGATAGCATGACCACCGGCGTAATTCCATCCGCCAGCCAATTGTGCAGATCCTCCACCAGCAAATTAGTATTCTTATTGTAAGGAGAAACCGAGCGCACTGGAATGCTTAAACCAGGCAGCTTCGATAAATAGCTATGAGCCAAAGCAGAAACCAGCTGCACACCGCTGGCAGCACACTGCTCTATAATTTCGTCCTTGGTAAACAAATCTGCTGCATCAGCTTTATTTTCCTTATCCAGCTTCTCCAGCATTGCAAAGGTGCGCACCGGCTCATCAAGAACCACTAGCGTGCTAACTGCGCAATAATCAAAAACGCTAGCATCGTAAATGGCATCCCCTTCCACAGTCAGGGGCATGATTTTAATCTCCTGCAATGCTTGTAAGCTGCGCTGGCTGTTTACATCAAAGCTGCGCATAGCATCCAGCTCATTATCGAACCATTCTACGCGCACGGGCGCATTACAGTTAATGGGGAAAATATCTAAAATATCACCTCTAAGACAGAATTGCCCTATGGCGTCAACTTGGTCCGTACGCTCATAGCCTAAGGCAACTAGAGCAGTGAGCACATCCTTTTGCTCTCGCTCCTCGCCCACCTTCAGCACAAGCTGCTGGCCGCTAAGACCACTAGGACGCAGCTGCCTTTGCTGCAGTGCTTCCGCGGTAATAAAAACGATACCGCGCTCCTCGCCCTGCAAAAAGCGCAGTGCTGCAGCACGACCGGCCTGCAGCTCCAGGCTTTGGGTCTCCACCTGAATACGAGGCAAATTCATGGGATATAGCTCCTGCATGGGCAAGTTAGGATAGAAATAGTTTAGCTCGCGCCGATAGGCGCGAATCTCCTCCCGAGAAGCAGTAATAAAGGCTAAGCTGCCCTTTTCCTGTAAAATTTTATCCACGGCAGCAAAAAAGACCGGCTTGCTACTTTGAGCCAACCCGGTTAAGATACAGGAACGTTTTTCATTTTGCCAAGCGGCAGCGCGTTGCACCTCGTCAATGCGCACTACCTGTTCAAGTAATAAATTTTCCATGCGCTGCTAACAGAAACACTAAGAAGGGTGTAAGACTGACCTTACACCCTTATAAAACATTTAAAATACTCTACTTATTAAAGCTTTACAGCCAATACCTTCTTATCCAAGCTATGAATAGCATCTACAAAACGCACAGTGCCGGTCTTGTAGCGAGCAGAAATAGTATGGGTACGCACGCCATCATTGAAATAATTCAGGCCACGGAGCATGTTGCAGTTAGTGATTGCAGTTGCAGTAAACATGCAGTCATCACCCTTAACAAGGTCATCCAAAGTCAGAACCTTATTGACATCAGCAATGCCCATCTTCAAGCAACGTTGTACCTGAGCGTCATCCTCAGGGCACAGACGTGCTTGCATATCGCCGCCCAAGCATTTAACAGCAACAGCGCCCAAAACGCCTTCAGGAGCGCCGCCCTTGCCAACATACATATGCACACCGCTACCCTCGATGCAGCATTCGACAATGGGGTTAACATCGCCATCAGTAATTAAGGAAATGCGAGCACCAGCCTCACGAATTTGTTTCATCAAAGGATAATGACGTTCACGGTCCAACAAAACGACATTTAAGTCAGCCACCTTGCGGTCCATAGCCTTAGCAATACGCTCCAGGTTTACTGCCATAGGAGCATCGATATCGATGCAGCCCTTAGCACGGGGGCCTACAGCGATTTTATCCATATACATATCGGGAGCATGCAACAGGCAGCCACGAGGAGCAATAGCAATAACAGCAATAGCACCGGGTTGACCCTTTGCTACCAGATTAGTACCTTCAACAGGATCAACAGCAATATCCACTGCAGGTCCGCCCGCGCCAACCTCTTCGCCAATGTAGAGCATCGGTGCTTCGTCCATTTCGCCTTCGCCGATCACAACTGTACCGCTGATATTCACAGTATCAAAAGCAGCACGCATAGCATCAACAGCTAAGCCGTCAGCACCATTTTTATCGCCCCTACCAACTAAGCGGCCACAAGCAATAGCTGCTGCCTCAGTAACGCGTACAAATTCCATAGAAAGCTCTCTGTTCATTACTTTCATCACTCCTTAATATATTAAGTACAAGAAAAACTATTCCCTATTATCCTTATTATGACACTTTCGCTCTATTTTAGCAACTACAAAATACCTTTACCTAACATCGGTGCCCCTTAAAAGCTCAAAACAAGCATACGCAAAGCAATTTGCCATGGTAGAACAAACACAATATACAGCAAAAGCAGGCTAAAAATCAAGGTTATAGCTGCTCTAAGGCAGTCCACCAAATACACTGCCTCTAAAGAGCGTACCAAAAGGTAAAGCATCCACACACAGCCAACAAGAAAAATCCCACCTAAAAGTGGTAGGCCACCCAAGCCCATTTTTCCTGCCAATAGCGCCCCCGGTGTTAATAACAAAAACGGTAGAGTCGTATAACCCAAAAGACAAATCAAGCCCACCGGGTCACCTGCCAAAGCTCCAAAGGTTTCCATAATTCCATGGATTAAAAACCCATACAAAGCCAAAGCAGTTGCCGAAATAAGCACGGTGCAGATGATAATGGCAAAACGAATTTGCAGGGACTGCTCTATAAGCCAGCAATTAGTTACTACGCCAGTGAAAAAGCCCACGCTGAGCGTGAAGTAAAAAGCACTGCGCCACAGGCAGGGCTGTTTGACCAAAGCGGCCATACCCACTCCCGGATCAAAGAGCACATCATAGGTTTTGCGCCGCATAGCTTATCACCTCGCTACGTTTTGCACTGCAGGAGTATTCCCCACAAAGCCGGATTGAAGCTGCTGCAAAAGCTGGCCTTTAATCATATTCGCAAGCTCAGCACTCAAGAAATATTCCCAAGGCTGTTGTTTTTCTCTTTCCTTAACAGGGGGCAAGCCATCCTTGCCAGGCTTGATTTTTGCCAAGGCACCCGCGGCAGCCAAAGCATCATAATAATCACCCAGCTCATCCACCAAGCCAATATTTTTTGCTTGGCGACCGGTATAAATGCGACCATCGGCAATGGCGCGCACCTTGCTAGTTTCCATTTTGCGGCCAGCGGATACGGTATATACAAACTGGTCATAAATCTCGTCCACGATATTTTGCAGGATTTCCTTTTCTTCCTTCGTCATGGGACGATCATTAGTCATGATATCCTTATAAGGACCGCTTTTAATCTTATCACTGGTGATACCAATTTTTTTGAACAGCTCCTCTGTGTTCATATAAGGCATATAAACACCGATACTGCCGGTCAAAGTCGTAGCATTAGCATAAATCTTATCACTGGCACAGGCTGCAATCCAATAAGCAGCACTGGCGCCTGTATTGCCCATAGTTGCCACAATGGGCTTTTTAGCTTCCTCTTTAAAGCGAATCAGCTCCCTGCCAACCTCCTCAGCCGCTGTAGCACTACCTCCGCCACTATCAATGCGCAATAGCAATGCTTTAACGCTATCATCAGCTGCAGCCTCTCGAATCTGCTTCATAATGCTGCCACTGGTAACACCATTAGCTTGATTAAAGAGATTTTCTTTACTGTCAGCACCACATACAATGGTACCCTCGATATTAATAACAGCAACACGGTCAGGAACGGTAACAGTTTTTTCGCTATTGTTATTTCCCTTTAACAGAGAAACTACAAAACTCAGCACTGCTAACAACAAAACAGCACTGATAAAAATTTTCTTTAACATGCAAACCTCCTATTATTTCTGCTCCTCCAAAGCAGCCGCAATAAAGTCGTGGAACAGAGGATGCGGATTGGTCGGACGGGACTTAAACTCCGGATGGAACTGCGCACCCAAAAACCACGGATGCTCGCTCTCCGGCAACTCCACAATCTCCACCAGGCGACCATTGGGCAAGGTTCCGCCCAGCTTCAGCCCTTTGGATATGATTTCTTCACGGAAGGCATTATTAAATTCATAACGATGACGATGACGCTCATAAATCAGCTCCTGCTTATAAGCCTTCATTGTCAATGTATCAGGATAAACCTTGCAGGGATACAGGCCCAAACGCATGGTGCCGCCCATATCCTCCACATCCAGCTGCTCCGGCATCAAATCAATAACAGGATGAGTGCTTTCGGGAGCAAACTCGGAGCTATTAGCATCGGCCATACCACATACATGGCGCGCAAACTCGATTACAGCGCATTGCATGCCCAAGCAAATGCCAAAGAAAGGAATCTTGTTTTCACGGGCATATTGAATGGCCTTAATCTTGCCCTCGATACCGCGATTACCAAAGCCGCCGGGCACCAAAATGCCGTCAACGCCCTCCATCACCTTATCCATATCGGTGCTTACGTCTTCGATTTCCTCAGCATTAACCCATTTGATTTCCAGCTCAGCTTCATTAGCAACAGCTGCATGGCGCAAAGACTCTGTAATGCTGATATAAGCATCCTGCAAAGCCACATATTTACCAACCACGGCAATAGTAACCTTGCGCTCATATTTTTTCAGGATGCGAGCAACCATATCGTGCCAGCCGCTCATATCCTTGGGCTTGTCCTCCAGCTCCAGCTTACGCAGCACAATGCTATCTAAGCCCTGCTCCTCCATTAGCATAGGAACCTGATAAATGCTCTTAGCAGTCAAGTTTTGGATTACGGCATCTGGGTCAACGTCGCAGAACATGGCCATTTTCTCGCGCATATCCTTGGAAATAGGCTTTTCACTGCGACACACAATAATGTCAGGAGAAATACCGATACTGCGCAATTCCTTAACACTGTGCTGGGTGGGCTTGGTTTTCAGCTCGCCTGCTGCCGAAATATAGGGCACCAAAGTGACGTGGATATAAAGCACATCATTACGGCCAACTTCCTTCTTCACTTGGCGAATCGCCTCCAGGAAGGGTAAGCTTTCGATATCACCAACAGTGCCGCCGATTTCAGTTATAACGATATCAGCATTGTCCTGTTGGCCAACTATGAATACGCGCTCCTTGATGGCGTTGGTAATATGGGGAATAACCTGCACAGTACCGCCCAAATAATCACCACGGCGCTCCTTATTGATGACGCTTTGATAGATTTTGCCGGTAGTGGTATTAGAGTTTTTAGACAGGTTGATATCGATAAAACGCTCATAGTGTCCCAAATCCAAGTCGGTCTCGGCACCATCATCAGTAACAAAAACCTCGCCGTGCTGGTAAGGGCTCATGGTACCCGGGTCTATATTTATATACGGGTCAAATTTTTGAATAGTTACCCTATAGCCACGGCTTTTCAAAAGACGTCCTAAGGATGCAGCAGTAATGCCCTTACCCAAAGAAGAAACAACACCGCCAGTTACGAAAATGTACTTAGTATTAGTAGTCATAATATTAATCCCCCTCAAGATTACACAAAAATGTCTACGACAAACAACAATATTTAATTATCTATAAATTCGCTGCCAAAGCAACGTATTTACCAAGCTTACATTCTTTCCGGAGCAGATACGCCCAAGATTCCCAAAGCATGACGAATAGTGTGACCCACAGCCTTAACCAATGCGATACGAGCTTGTTGTAAATTAGTATCTACGCCCAAAATACGGCATTGGTTATAGAAGGAGTGGAAAAGCCCTGCCAGCTCATAAGCATAGGTAGCAACGCTGTGCACAGCGCGCTCACGCGCAGCTCTAGCAATCAGCTCCGGATACTCACCCAGCTTTTTAATCAAGGCCAGCTCCTCAGGAGTCTCTAAAGCGCCCAGATTCAGCTCATCCATTGCCACTGCCTCGATACCTGCCTCGGCCAATTGACGACCAATGCTGGAAATGCGTGCATGAGCATATTGGATATAATAAACAGGATTTTCGTTAGATTTTTCGGTAGCCAAAGTCATATCAAAATCCAATTGGCTATCAAGGGAGCGCATGCAGAAGAAGTAGCGAGCTGCGTCGGTGCCAACCTCATCCATCAGCTCACGCAGCGTAATGGTCTCGCCAGTACGCTTGGACAGCTTCACAATGTCACCATTGCGATAAAGGCGTACCATTTGTAGTAGCATAATCTCCAAATTATTGGCATCGAAGCCCAGAGCATTGACAGCTGCCTTCACACGGGCAATATAGCCATGATGGTCAGCACCCCACAGATTAATGACGCGAGCGAAGCCGCGCTCGAATTTATTGCGATGGTAAGCAATGTCTGCTGCAAAATAGGTGGGTACACCGTTATCACGAATGACAACGCGGTCCTTATCGTCACCCTGAGCAGTGGAGTTCAGCCACAGAGCGCCACCCTGCTCGTAAATATAGCCTCTTTCCTTGAGGAAGTCCACAGCCTCATGGATTTTATTGGCCTCATGCAGGGACTTTTCGCTAAACCATACGTCAAAGGTTACGCCAAAGGCTTCTAGGTCTTCTTTCAGCCCTGCCAGCTTTTCTTTATAGGCAATCTCTAAGAACTTACCCAGACGCTCTTTTTCATCCAAGGCCACAAATTCATTGCCGTAAATACGAATAATACGTTGTGCTGTTTCGATAATATCATAGCCATGGTAGCCATTTTCCGGGAAAGCAATGCCGGTGGGCATTTCATCCAATTGCTTTACAGTCAAATCAGCAGGCACGCCACCCATTTCCTCCAGCTTCAACAGCTGCAGATAGCGAGCATTGACAGAAGCAGCCAAATTATTCATTTGGTTACCAGCATCGTTAATATAGTATTCGCTTTCCACATCATAGCCGGCTGCGCGAAGCAGGTTCACCATAGCACTGCCCACAGCAGCACCACGAGCATGACCAATATGCAGGGGGCCAGTGGGGTTAGCACTAACATATTCAACTTGAATGCGACCTAAGTCATTAGCAGGAAGATTGCCATAGTTCTCGCCGGCAGCAAGAATACTTTTGAGCAAATCCGCAGTCCAGTTTTGCTTCAAATAAAAATTGATAAAGCCAGGACCTGCAATCTCCATTTTCTCTACAGAAGCACAGTCTAAATTATCTACAACTGCTTGGGCAATCTGGCGCGGGGCACAGTGCAGACTACGAGCGGATTGCATAGCAAAATTAGTTGCAAAATCACCAAATTCCTTTTGCGGCGGAACCTCCAGCATTACCTCGGGCAGCACACCCGGCTTCAAAGCACCATTATCAATTGCTTTTTGCGCTGCATCCTTAATGGCAGCGGCTAAAATATCTTTTATATCCAAAGTAAAGCCTCTCCTTATTACTCTTTTTTACTTATATAGTTTCATAAACAGGATCGTTAGTCAGCTCGATGCCCAGCTTCTTAAAGATCTTAAAATCACCCTCAGTAAGCATCACCGTGGAATGTGCTTGGCATCCTCTTAACTTGGGCAATTGGTCCAGCGCCAGCTTTGCAAGACTATCCGTTGCAGCACACATGGACAGAGCAATGAGCACCTCATCCATATGCAGACGGGGATTCTTGCTACCTAGGAACTTAGTCTTAAGGCCCTGAATGGGGTTGATGTAGGTTGGGGAAATAAGATGCATTTCATCGGCAATATTGCCCAATGCCTTAATGGCATTTAATAACACTGCACTGGCAGGCCCTAACAAATCGGTGGTTTTGCCCGTAACAATAGTTCCATCAGCAAGCTCCAAGGCAATTACAGCGCATTGGCGCTCCTCTGCCACCTGTTTAGCCACTGTTACTACAGCTCGGTCAATAACACTCACCCTAGCCTGCTTCATCAAAAGCTCTTGAGTATAAACCTCCTGCTTAGTAGCCTCATCCTTCACCATGCGATTCCAGGATTGGTAATAACGACGAATAATCTCCTGACGAGAAGCCTCGCAGCAAACCTCATCATCACAAATACAATTACCAGCCATATTCACGCCCATATCCGTGGGAGATTTATAAGGACAGTAACCATAAATACCCTCGAAAATTGCTGCTAAAACAGGATAAATTTCTACATCACGATTATAGTTAACTGTAGTAATACCATAAGCCTCCAAATGGAAAGGGTCAATCATATTCACATCCTGTAAATCAGCTGTAGCCGCTTCATAAGCCATGTTAACGGGATGCTTTAGAGGCAAATTCCAAATGGGGAAGGTTTCGAACTTAGCATAGCCAGCCTTAATGCCACGCTTATTCTCATGATAAAGCTGGGACAAACAAGTAGCCATCTTGCCACTGCCAGGTCCTGGAGCAGTCACAACTACCAAGGGTCGCGTGGTTTCAACATAGTCGTTTTTGCCATAGCCATCATCACTAACAATATGCTCCACATTATGAGGATAACCATCGATAGGATAATGGTAATAAACTTTTACATTCAAAGCCTCTAGCTTCTTACGGAAGCCCTCGATGGATTTTTGTCCCTTATATTGGGTAATTACAACGCTACTAACATAAAGGCCCTTAGAGCGATAGACATTGACCAAGCGCAGTACATCCAAATCGTAGGTCAAGCCAAGGTCATGCCGCATTTTGTTATTTTCAATATCAGCAGCATTAATAGAAACAATCATCTCTGCTTGATCCACCAACTGCAGCAGCATTTGCAGCTTACTATCGGGAGCAAAGCCAGGCAGTACACGGGAGGCATGGAAATCATCAAACAGCTTGCCACCAAATTCAAGATAGAGCTTATCGCCAAACTTGCTAATACGCTCCCTAATATGCTCGGATTGCATAGTTAAATACTTTTGATTGTCAAAGCCTATTTTCATACTACACTTCCTCGATTTCAATTAAAAGCTTCATCTCTCCATAGGGCGCTTCCCCATGATAAAGGGTGTATTCTAATTCCAAATGCCATTTCCCCTTACGGAAATAGTTATATAAGTAACGGGTATGGGTCAAAAGAGGTATTTCCAAATAGGGTGTTCGGTAAATGCTCTTATCCTTGTAGCCCTTAGCAAATTCCTGCCTATGGTCCACAGCTCCGTTACGCATAATAATAACACGGTTTTGGTCCCATTTTACCGTGGTTTTTGTTCCCTCCAAGCCTGACTGCGCATCCTCATGATACATCACATAATACTTACCACTGCGCTCCGTCATGGTTCCTGAATACCTTTGCTCCGTAGTCTGGGATTCACCAGTCTCGTCCTTAATCATACTAAAAATACGAATTTTAACAGGTTCCATTAAGCTTCTCCGTAAACACGACTAGAGCCTGCTCCTTTACGCCAAAAACACTGCTTAGCGATCTTATCGAAAGGTTGCAAGCCCTGTAGGATTTTTGTCAATCTAATGCCCCTTGAAGCTGGCACTAAAAACGACCTTCATATTCTTCAATATTATATAACAGGCACTAAATTGCGTCAAGAAAAGTCGTAAAAACAGTTTTGAAACTTGTTTTTTTGTATTCTTATGCATTTTCTCTTGTTTTAATACGCTAAAGCATATATAATGTTACTATCTATTATTTGGAGGGGATGTCCTATGAATTATACTGAGATAATCGTCTTTGTGATTTACCTCGCTTGCATGATTGGTGTTGGCGTATGGTTCTTCATAAAGGATAAAAATGGTGGTGAAAAAACTTATTTTCTAGGTGGACGCGAAATGGGTCCCTGGGTTACTGGCCTTAGTGCGGGTGCTTCTGATATGAGCGCCTGGGTTTTGATGGGTCTGCCTGCTTCTGTTTATGCCTTGGGCTTGGGCCAAATGTGGATTGGCGTAGGCCTGCTCTTAGGCTATACCCTAAGCTGGCTTTTTGAAGCGCCTCGTCTGCGCTCCTTCTCCATTGTAGCCAAGGA
>JBJDXD010000056.1:0-10777 GCA_051866495.1 Phascolarctobacterium sp.
TCGTACCGTTGGCGCTGGCGTTGTTTCCGAAGTTGAAGAAGTTTAATTCTTAAAAAATCCCAGCGGAAAACTCATAAATCAGGACCGGCCTAACCTGGCCGGTCCTAGCTTTTATCAAGCCGCCGACAAATGCAAAAAATGTAAAATTTTTCACATTCTATGCAGGAATTTAGTTGACATAAAGTGTTAACTGTGTTACTCTATATTAGCGACAATTTGTGATTGGTTTATTTTATGTACGTAAGCGAGGTGTAACTAAATGCGTAACCTGATTACTTTGGCTTGCACTGAATGCAAACAAAGAAACTACCAAACCAACAAGAACAAAAAGAACGATCCTGATCGTATCGAGCTCAATAAATACTGCAAGTTCTGCAAAAAGCACACTCTGCACAAAGAAACCAAGTAATTTTGGCTTCTAAGGTATAATTGGGTAGTAATAGCAAGGATGTGACGAGATGGCCGTTCCGGAAACTACAGAAACAGAGGAAAAGGGATTTAGTATCTCTGAGTTCCTTCGTGAAACAAAAGTAGAGTTAAAAAAGGTAACCTGGCCTACCAAACAAGAGCTTATTGCTCACACCATTGTGGTTATTATCGCAGTTTGTTTGTGTGCAGGTTTGATTTGGATTATTGATTCAATCTTCAGTATCCTGTTCCGTATGATTCTGCGATAAAGCAGTAGGACTTAAGTAAGGAGGGTAGGGGAAGCGTTGCTTTCCGCTTGTTGATGGAAGAAGAAAAGCAAGAAAGACATTGGTATGTCATTCATACCTATTCTGGATATGAGAATAAAGTACGCACTAACCTGGAACGTAAAGTTCAATCCTTGGGCATGGAAAATGAAATTTTCAATGTTATTATTCCCATGGAAAAAGAGGTTGAAAAAAAGGACGGCAAAACTAGACTGGTTGAGCGCAAGGTATTTCCTGGCTATGTGCTGGTAGAGATGATTGTTAACGACCGCAGCTGGTACGCAGTTCGCAACACTCCGGGTGTGACAGGCTTTGTTGGATCCGGAACCAAACCCATTCCTCTCACCGATGAAGAAGTGCGTCAGATCATGCACTCCATGGGTATGGAAGAGGAAAGACCCCACATTGATTTTCAATTACAACAGACAGTTCGCCTCAAGACTGGTCCCTTTGCTGGTCAGCTGGCCAAGATCTCCGATATTAACGAAGAGCGTGGCAAGCTGAAGGTATTGGTAGATATCTTTGGTCGCGAAACTCCTGCTGAAGTTGATTTTACACAAGTTGAAGAAGCTGAATAAGAAGGAGGTGTAATTAAATGCCGAAGAAAGTCGTTAAAATGGTAAAATTACAGGTACCGGCTGCTAAAGCAACCCCGGCTCCTCCTGTAGGTCCTGCACTTGGCCAAGCTGGTGTTAACATCATGGCCTTCGTTAAGGAATTTAACGCACGCACCGAAAAACAAGCTGGCCTCATCATTCCTGTTGAGATCACTGTTTTTGAGGATCGTTCCTTTACTTTCATTACCAAAACCCCTCCGGCTGCAGTTCTGCTGAAAAAGGCTGCTGGTCTGGAAAAGGCTTCTGGTGAACCTAACAAAAAGAAAGTTGCTAAGCTGGGTCGTGACAAAGTTCGCGAAATCGCAGAAAGCAAGATGGCTGACCTCAATGCTGCAAGCGTAGAAGCTGCTATGAGAATGGTAGAAGGTACTGCACGTAGCATGGGTATCGTAATCGAAGACTGATTTTAAGCAGTTTTCTTAATTCGTGGGAGGCAAAAGCCGCAAGTACCACATAGGAGGAATATTTAAATGGGCAAGAAATATGCTGACGCTTTGAAATTAATCGAAGCTGACAAATTCTACTCTCCGAAAGAAGCAGTAGAGCTGGTTAAGAAAACCGCTGTAACTAAATTCGACAGCACTATCGAAGTTGCTTTCCGTCTGGGCGTTAACCCTAAATACCCTGACCAACAAGTTCGTGGTGCATTGGTTCTGCCGAACGGCACTGGTAAATCCAAGACCGTTTTAGTTTTTGCTAAAGGCCCCAAGATTGCTGAAGCAGAAGCTGCTGGCGCAGACTTTGTTGGCGGCGAAGAGTTCGTTAACAAAATTAAAGAAGGTTGGATGGACTTTGATGTCTGCATCGCAACCCCTGATATGATGGGCCTGGTTGGCCGCATCGGTAAAATCCTCGGTCCCCGTGGCTTGATGCCTAACCCGAAGGTTGGTACTGTTACCATGGACGTAGCTCGTGCCGTAAAAGAATCTAAAGCTGGTAAAATTCAGTATCGCACTGATAAAGCTGGCAACGTACAATGCCCGATTGGTAAAGCTTCCTTTACTGACGAGGCTCTCTTGGAAAACTACATCACTTTGGCTGACACTCTGGTTAAGGTTAAACCCTCCGGTGCAAAAGGCCAATACATTAAGTCTGTTACCATGTCCGCAACCATGGGCCCTGGCATCTCCATCGATGTCCTGAAAGCTAACAGCAACAAATAATTGTAGTTTTACTTAATTTTACTAAATCAGAAGATAATCGGGCCATAGACAGCAGGTGCCACCGTGCGTAAGTTTTAACTACGCCTGCCGAGGCTGGAGCGTGAAGATATATTTAGACCTTCCGACCTCCGGCTACGGCCGAGAGGTCTTTTTGATTTAATAAAAATCATTCAAAAAAGGAGGTGCAATCCAATGGCAGTTATTAGACCTGAAAAAGTTGCCAAAATCGCTGAGATTAAAGAGCTGCTCTCTACTTCTAAATGCACTATTTTGGTTGACTTCTGTGGTTTGACTGTTGCTCAGGATACCGCTCTGCGTCGCAAAATGCGTGAAGCTGGCGTTCACTACAATGTAGTAAAGAACACTCTGCTGCGCATTGCTGCACAAGAAGTTGGTATTGAAGGTCTGGAGCCTTCTCTGGAGAAAAACACCGCAATCGCTGTTGCTCCGGAAGATCCTGTAGCAGTTGCAAAAATCGTTTGCGATTTCGCAAAAGAAAACAAAGAACTGAAAGTTAAAGTTGGCGTGCTGGACGGCAAGGTTATCGGCGCTGACGAAATCAAAGCACTGGCTGCTCTGCCGCCGAAGGAAGTGTTGGTTGCAAAACTGCTTGGCAGCATGAATGCTCCCATTTCCGGCTTTGTCAATGTACTGCAAGGTACCATCCGCAACGTTGTATACGCACTGGATGCTGTACGCAAACAAAAAGAGTCCGCATAATCAATCGCGGCATGCTGCATAAGGCAGCTTAAATAAAATTTTAAAAATTACTTATTACTGGAGGTAACAATAATGAATAAAGATCAAATCATCGAAGCTATTGAATCTATGACCGTACTCGAGCTGTCCGAATTGGTAAAGGCTCTGGAAGAAAAATTTGGCGTATCCGCTGCTGCTCCTGTAGCTGTTGCTGCTGCTGCTCCGGCTGCTGCTGGCGAAGCTGCTGCTGAAAAGACCGAATTCGACGTAATCCTGGCTTCCGCTGGCGCTTCCAAGATCGGCGTTATCAAAGCTGTTCGTGAAGCTACTGGCCTGGGCCTGAAAGAAGCTAAAGCTCTGGTTGACGGCGCTCCCGCTCCTGTAAAAGAAAAGATCTCCAAGGCTGACGCTGACGCTCTGAAAGCTAAACTGGAAGAAGCTGGCGCTACCGTAGAAATTAAATAATTGCGGCGCTGGGATACCAGCACTACATATTGTTTAAAGTCTTCTGTTTATAACCTCTATGCACTATATCTAGTGCATAGAGGTTTTTTGCTTACACCAGTGAGATTAATTTGAGATTATAGAAACTATTTGATCAGATTGTCTAATTGTGTAGCTATTGATTGCCCCGCATGAGAAATGTGAGTATAGACATCCAGGGTTGTCTGTATTTTTGCGTGCCCTAAACGGATGCTTGCTTCTTTTGCTGATACACCCAAAGTGTATAATAGTGTAGCATGACTATGGCGTAAATCATGTATACAAATTTCAGGCACCCCCGCAAGTTTTGCGGTACTCTTTAGCGGACGTCCTAGATTGTTTTTCCCTAGGTTGAAGAAAATTCGTGCATCAGATGGATAATCAGGTGGCAATTTTCGAATATATTCATGCAATAGATGCATTACTTTATCCGGTAAATCGACGATTCTGATACTTGAAGGAGTTTTGGGTTCAGAAATGATATCTCTTTGATGTAATCGTTGAAAACTTTTATTGATAACAATAGTATTGCTTTTGAAATTAATATCATCACTGGTTAATGCTAGTAGTTCGCCAAGCCTTATGCCTGTAAAAAACAATATATGGTATGCAACAATTAGGCTATCTGTATCGACCATCCTTTTTATCTGCTTGCTGCGGTTATATTCGTCATTGGCTAAAGTTTGGATAAATGTTTGGAAATTATCTAGTGTCCAAGTATTATTTCGTACAGTACGAGCTTTGCCTATTTTTCCTGTTTGCCACATAGCGTTTGTTCGCAATCCTTGAGTTTTCATCCCGTATGCTAATAGACCGCCTAATAATGTGCAGAGTTGGTATAAATATGATGGTTTATAATTATTCTTACTAAGAATATTTTGCCATTTAATTATTACTTTTGGACTAATATCTTTAATCTCCATGTGACCAAGTATTGGTAGTATGTGTTTTTTGAGAAGATAACACTTGTTATCATATGTGCTGGGCTTTCGTCTGGGTTTTAAGTAGTTTAAATATTCCACCACTAAATCTTTAAGTAAAATTGTAGGATCTTGCGTTTGATTAGCAAGAAAATCATGCTCATATTTTTTAGCATCACGTTCATGCAAGAATCCTCGTTTAGTTGTGTGGTGCCGTTTTTTAAAGGCATCGTAATAATAAAATGAAGCCAACCATCTTACTCTATGTTTGCTGTCCTCATACTTGTAGACAGGCATCAGCATTCACCTTTATTATCCTTCGCAGTGTCGTGATTCATTTCGTGCAAAAATGTTTCCTCGAACTTTTTGGCGTCGGCTTCAGATTTGAGCCCTCGCTTGATAAGGTGATGTCTACGGCCGTTTGCATCGGTATAATATATTGCAACCATCCAGCTGTTTTTATCATAATTGTAAAGCATAATTAATTACCTCCTAATTGCTCATCGGTTAAACCAAAGGCTGAATACAAGTATTTACGTGGCACTTTGCCGCGCACCGTCATATATCCCTTTTGGGCTAATTTGCTGTTTAATTGCCGAATAACACCATAAGCCTTGCTTGTGCGTATGCAAAGTAAGGCTGAAACATCATTGACATCAAGCATATATTTGTTCATAATGTAACCTCCTTGTTTATAATCTATGTTCTAATAGTTTGACCATAAATATTATATCACCTATTGGTACCTATTGCAACAGTTTTTATTACAAAAAAAACGGAGCTCTCGCTCCGTTTAGTTACATCTATTTTGATATTATTTATCTCCAGTCCTGTGATACCATTCGTTTCTTAATTCTTCTCCATCAATAAAATCATACACTTTATACAATGGCGGTATGTATATAGAAGAATGAGATATCTTTCCATCGGGACCAATACGAGTCCTATCAGGATTAAATAAAATATAAGATAAAGATTGGCGAATATAGGTTACTTCTTTCAGTGGGTCTTGGAATCGAAATGAAGAGGAACGTGCCTCAACGGTGTCTCTGATTTTATCCCATACTAAAGTTAGTTTACTCTTTAAACTTGAAGAATCTACCATGAGACAGGGATATTGGCTTATTATTGAGTTATAGTAATGCACAAGAAATACAATGTTAGCTCTATCTTGAAGTGAGAAATATTTTACCCTTTTTTCATAATTAGAATAGTATTCAGGGGCATATTCTATAAATCTTTTATCCTTAGTAATTGGGATATCGCGAATTAACTGTTCAAATCTAGGCATGGAATGTTCCGTATATGGAACATTTGAATGTCTCATTAACCAAGTTGCTTCTATAGCAAAAAGTTCAGTGATTTTATAAATCATATCCATTGAAAAGAAACACTGCCCTTTTTCAACCATGGTAATGTTGCCGCTTGTTTTTATGTCCAATATTGCTGCTAAAGTTCTAGTGGAAATCTTGTAGGCAGGCCTTAAAATACTAAAACGTAGGGAGAAATCTTTTAATCGAGTCATGATGATACACCTCAAAATAAAAGTTGCGACAGTTTTGATTGGTATCATTATATTGACATCTTTCTAACGTTTAGTATAATTGTATCATATTTTCTCTAATCCTGCTAGTGAAAGAACCCTATACCAACGTGAAATAATTAGAAGTTTAAAATAATTAAAAATAAGCTAAAATTTACGTATATTTCACAAAGTGATATAGAATTTTATAGATTGGTATGTTATAATATGTATAGTCAGTGATTGCAACATTGGCTGTGTCGCGTGGGTTGGCGCCAACTCATGCGTTGGATTTGAATAAAGTAAAACCTGAAGCTAGATCGTCAGATACAATCACGATTGAATTATCCTAAGACCTTGATATTGGTTATCGGTGCAGGTTATGACAATGATATGCACTAGGATCGCGCCTCAACATTGAGGTGCGTGAATTGAAATTAATTTTTTCAGGTTGGAAGACTAACGAATGAAAGGGTATGGTATTGGCCATGCCCTTTTTTCGTGTACATATGAGCATCAGTCTTTTAGAGGCTGGTGCTTTTTTATATGTACTGGAGGATTTATGGGTACTAGGGGCTATATGAGGCTATACTTTTCCAAAACTATGCTGACTCTCGAAAAATGATTATAGATAACCACTGAAATATAAAAATGGTTATAGAAAACCGTTGACAAAATAAGATAGTGGGTATATAATTAAGACATACTAAGTTAGGATAGTAAAATGAGTAACAAATCGGAGGGATAAAATTGGCTAACGATATTTTAAAAGAAAAGATTAATGAGGCAACCTTAGAAATCAAAAACATCCTAAGAACTACTGGCCTCCAAGACAACTACTTTACTTTTAGTTCTATTGTATTCCTTCTCTATAAGGCAAGTATCAGAATTGATTCCCATGATTTAAGTTATAACGATGTTTTATCAACTTTAAATGAAAATGAAAGAATGGTTGTAATGGATTCAATGTTCCTACGTAATCATGAAGTTGAAATTTGGGAACAAGTCAAAGGATTGTCTGTAAAGTATACGCCTGCAGTCTTTGCTCAAATACTGTTGAATACAGATGACGAGAAATTTGGTCGATCCTATGGGTTCATTGATAGACCTAAGTGCTTTATGGAGCTTTTAGAAGAGATTCTAGACATTCACGATGGTGAAAAGTTTTTAGAGACTTCTTGTGGTATTGGAGATACCTTGATTGCTTTGAGCCAAAAGTATGACTGCCAATTCACTGCATACGAAGTTAATTCAATGGCCAAAGGTATAGCTAGTATTAGATATGGTTTGCTGAATAAGGCATGTACAATAATTAATAGACCATTTTTACATTTGGAACACAAGCGTAATCTTGATGCAAAGCCTTGTTATGATAAAATCTTCTCCATGCATCCTCTAGGGTTACGGGCTGCATTTAGTGGCTTAACTGAGGAAGGGTATGTTGAAGCTATCAATAATGAGTTTTGTTACCCTATTTTGAAAAGCGGCACCTCCTTAGATTGGCTTTATGCTATAGGCGCGGAAAAGGCATTGGCAGACAACGGTAAAGCAGTTTTGCTTGTTGCCGATGGTTGTTTAATGAATGGCCTAGATGAGCAGCCTAGGAGATACTTTGTAGAGAATGGCTTGCTTGAAGCTGTTATTAGCTTGCCACCCAAGCTATTCTCTGTAATTGGTGTAAATCTATCCTTGCTGGTCTTGAGCAAAGGTAATAAATATACCCGCTTGGTTAATGCTAGAAATTTCTATCAGCCGGGCAGAAGACAAAATATCATGTCCGATGAGGATATCTCTAAAATCATGGATGCTTACCACAATGGTGGTAAATATACCGTGGATATTACAGCCGGCGATATCCAGCCTAATTCCTACTCCTTGAGTCCTGAAAGATACATGGCTGTAGATACTATCGAACTGCAAAATCCTGCACCATTGGCTAGTGTGGTTGATACTTTTGGTCGTACAGCTCCGTTGAATGCAGCACAACTTGACGAATTGGCATCTGATGAGCCCACTGATATTAAGTATGTTAGATTGGCGGATGTCCAGGATAATATGGTTAACAAAGAATTACCTTACTTAAAAGCTGTGGATAAAAAATATGAAAAGTACTTCTTGGAAAATGACGATATGCTGCTCTCTAAGAATGGATATCCCTTCAAAGTTGCCATAGTAAAAGTTTCTGAGGGTGAGAAAATCTTACCAGTGGGCAATATGTATGTCTTAAAGGTAAATAAAGATAAGCTTGATATAGTGTACCTAAAGGCATTCTTGGAGAGCTCTAAAGGCATTGCACTCTTGAAGAGCGTTGTTTCCGGAACTACTATTCCAGTTGTAAATCTGGCAAGCTTAAAGAATATGCCTATTGAGCTGCCTCCCCTGGAGCAGCAGAAAAAGATCACTGAGAAATATAAAGCCATTAGCGATGAAATCGCTCTGTTGAAGCTTAAGATTGATAGGGCCAATGATAGATTGGCCAGAATCTTGGACGAAGAGGATGGTGAATAGAATTGCTGAATGTTGAAGAATTGATGGAATTGGAAGAGAAGTTTCGCAAAGCTATAGCTGAAAAGTCGGAAGAGATTTTGTCAAAACTAAATAGGGCTGGAAAATTGGAAGAAGTACTAGAGTTATTAGGACTAGCAGATTTATTGGCAGATGATTGCGCATACAAACCTTACAAAACGGGCAAAGTTTTCATTGTTGGACAATGTGAAGTAAAGATGAACCAATTACTTGGCCTGATAAAAGGTATGGGATTTGATAAGAACCGCTTTGAGTTCTGTCTTGAGTATGATGATGTCAAGCGGTTCAATTTCGAAAAGTTATTCTGGAGACCGGAAAACACTTTGGTTCTCGTTGGCCCAATGCCACACAAAACATGCGGTACAGGTGATTATAGCAGCGCTATTGAGGCTATTACTCAAAGACCTGGCTCACCTAGTGTTATAAGATGTGGTAGTAATGGCTTAAAAATGAGTAAAAGCAGCATCAGAGATGCTCTGCAAAAAGCTTTGGATTTAGGAATAGTTGCAGCTTAAGGTAAGATTGTTACACAGTACTATGCGAGGAGGTGAAACCATGGACATCAAAACAATACAGACTATTGTTTGCAAGGTGGCCAAGGAATATCCGGTTAAGAAGATTACTTTATTTGGTTCTAGGGCTAATAATACAAATCGAGAAGATAGCGATGTAGATCTTATTATAGAGTTTAGTGCTCCCGTGTCATTACTAATGCTATCAAGGGTGCGTTTACGTCTTGAGGAGTTACTGCAACTTAATGTAGATGTGGTCCATGGACCTTTGCGCGCAGAGGATTTGCTTGTTATTGATAAAGTGGTTGAGCTTTATGACGCATAACGTATTATTAGCATGACTATAATTAATGTGTTTTTTCGCGAGCTATACTTGCCATGGAATCTGAAGATGGGTATCCTCCTGTTTATTGGGTTGAGAAGATTAGTAACAATAGTTTTAGAAGTACCATGAAAAAGATGATAGAGGAGAATGTTTTAGTGGCTTAAGCTAGATGAGCTATCAAAACTTTCAACTTTTGATAGCTTAGCGAATATGCCAAAAAATGGGCCTTTGCATGCTATCAAAAGTTACTATCAAAAATCACGGTAAAGATGTATAATAGAATTAATAGATTCATACATTTGAGGTGATGAAATGATATACGGATATGCTCGTGTTTCCACTAAGAAACAGTTAAGCGGCAACAGCATAGAGGAACAATACAGTACCTTAAAGGAGCAAGGCTGTAAGGAGATTATTGTAGAGCAGTACACTGGCAAAACCACGGACAGGCCAGAATTAGGGGCTCTAATGCACAAAATGACCAAGGGGGATACTTTGGTAGTTACCAAGCTTGATCGACTCGCTCGAAACGTTGTAGAAGGCGTGACATTAGTTCGAGAGTTGCTACGCAGCGGCATAAAGGTGCACGTCCTCAATGTGGGCTTATTGGATGATACCCCTATGGGCAATTTCTTTATCACCACTTTACTGGCTGTTGCCGAGCTGGAGCGCAGTATGATCATGGAGCGCACCCAAGCCGGCAAGGAAGTAGCCAAAACAAAACCTGGATTTAAGGATGGACGCCCACGCATTGCGAAAAATAGGATTGATGCTGCGTTGGCTTTGGTGGATGCAGGTAATTCTTATAACAAGGTTGCCGAGCTTACTAACATTGGCGTTGCAACCCTTTATAGGGCTAGGGCAAGGCAAAAAGCAGAAATTATAACCACAATTTAGTTATGAATAAATGTATTGGAGGAATTGATTGTGAGCTTGAGTTCCCATGTGAGTGAAAAGGCGGCCTTGATTTGGGCCATTGCTGATAAATTGACCGGTGTGTATAAGCCTCATGAATATGGCGAGGTTATTCTACCGTTGACCGTTATTCGTCGTTTTGACTGTATTTTGGCAGATACCAAGGACGCGGTGTTGGCTAAATACGAGCAGGTACAGAAGCTGCCCATGAAGGATGTTTTGTTGCGCAAGGCTTCTGGCAAGGCCTTTTACAATACAAGCAAATACACTTTTGAAAAGCTTTTGGCAGATCCTGATAATATTGAGGCCAATTTCCGTGATTATCTCAATGGTTTTTCCGAAAATGTGCAGGATATCATTGAAAAGTTTAAATTTGATACCCATATCACTACCATGGCCA
>JBJDXD010000057.1:0-10371 GCA_051866495.1 Phascolarctobacterium sp.
AAGCCACAGCCAAGAATGTTACAAGATGGTACAATGATTATGCCGGAGAATGAAAATTTTTCTGCCTTTGTATTTAAAATTCAAGCTAACATGAATCCTGCTCACCGCGATAGAATTTCCTTTATGCGCATTTGTTCTGGTGTTTTTGACAAGGGCATGAGCGTATATCATAAGCAAAGTGGTAAGCTGGTAAAGCTGGCGCAGCCCCAGCAATTTTTGGCTCAGGAGCGCACCATTGTGGAGAAGGCCTATCCCGGTGATATTATCGGTGTCTTTGATCCTGGTATTTTTGGCATAGGTGATTCCCTAAGCGACAACAGCCTTAAGCTGCAGTTTGAGGACTTCCCTGTATTTCCTCCGGAAATTTTTGCCCGCGTGCAGCCCAAGGACTCCTTAAAGCGTAAGCAGTTTGAAAAGGGCATTATCCAGCTGTCCCAGGAGGGTGCTATTCAAGTGTTCCGCCAAGAGGGTGTGGGCTTGGAAAGCTATATTGTGGGTGTTGTTGGTGTGCTGCAGTTGGAGGTTTTGGAATACCGGCTGCTCAACGAATATAGCGCTAAGCTCTTGATGAACCAGCTGCCCTATAGTGTTGCTCGTTGGGTTTATGCAGAGGATAAAAAGCTGATTGAAAATATTAAAGGCTTGGATAATGGTATGCTTGTTTATGACAAAAAAGACCGTCCCGTTATCCTTGTAAATAATGAATGGTCCTTAAATTGGATTTTGGACCGCAATCCCGGCATTCAGTTTTTAACGGTGCCTGCAGATGTGGAAAAGATTTAATTTTGATAGCTTAAAACTAAATAAAAAATATACCCTATCCCAACAAATCGTAATCTTAATTACCCTGGTTGTGTGCATTGCTTTGCTACCCGCATCTATGTTTACAACTTACAGGGTATCGAAGGTTATTTATGACCGCGTTAGCATCAACGCAGTGAGTATCAATAATATCCTTTGTAATTCGGATGAGATTCAAAGGGGTTTAACCTCGCAGAATCTTCATGTGAATCCTGCAGTGGATAAGATGATGGCAAGCTATGTAAACGAGGTTGACCATTCCGATGAGGCGGGCGTTGCCATTTATGATAAGCATGGTCGCTTACGCGTGATGTATAATCCGGGCCAGCTGCCTAATTTTGAGGAGAGCGCCAGGGATTTAATGAAGAAGTACGCCCAGTTAAATACTATTAACTGGCGTGAAAATTATGCCATTCCCAATAAGGCCTTTGGCTTTGTCAAAAATAGTTTTAACGAAACAATTGGCTATGTTGTAACTGGCTACTCCGATGATATTCTCAATAAATCAACCATCGATGCGGTGCTGTTTTTGTTGTTGACCACGATTTTCGGCCTCATCATTGGTATTTTAGGTGCCATCTTTTTGGCAGGGCGTATCAAAAGGGTCCTTTTTGGTTATGAGCCAGAGGAAATTGCTCGTCTTTTGCAGGAGCGCAATATTATTTTGAACTCCGTGCGGGAGGGCATTATCAATATTAACGACCAAGGTATAATTACCGTGGTGAACTCTGAGGCTCGCACCTTGCTAAAGCAGGCTAATATTGCCGATACGGATGACCTGTGCGGTAAATCTGCCATGGATGTCTTGAAACACGTTCCTCTGCATGATATTATTAAAGAGGGAAGAAGCTTTGCTGATGCTTCCATTAAATTTGGTAATACTGTGTTCGTGATGACCGCTGTGCCCCTTTTAGGATTGGATGGGGGCGAGCGAATTTTGGGCGCAGTAATTACCTTCCGTAAAAAATCAGTAGTTGAGGAAATGGCTAACCAGCTGACGGGTTTTAAAAATTATGCCACGGCACTTAGGGCTCAGACCCATGAGTTTATGAATAAGATGCACGTTATTATGGGCCTTATTGATATGAAGGCTTATGACGAGCTAAAGAATTATACTAAGGAGATTGCTTATAATCGGCAGTCCGAGGTATCCTATATTGTTACCCGCCTGAAGGATATCACCCTTTCCGGCTTTATTTTGGGCAAGATCAGTCGCAGCCGCGAGCTGGATATTGATTTTTCGTTAACGGATGAAAGCGAGCTGCATGGTGAGCTGGATGTGCCCTCTGTGCATGATATTGTGCTCATAGTGGGTAATTTGATTGAAAATGCTTTTGATGCTTTAAAGAATTTTGATGGGGAGCGAATTGTTAATCTTTCTATTTTGGATTTCGATAAGGAAATTGTCATTGTGGTGGAGGATTCAGGCCCCGGCATGAGTCAGGATACCATTAAGCGCATTTACCACCGCGGCTTTAGCACTAAGGGAGATAGCGGCCATGGCTTTGGTCTTTTTCTGGCTAAGCAGAGTGTGGATAGCTTAAATGGCACCATTTCCGTGGAATCCAGTGTAGGTGAGGGCACTGTCTTCACCGTAAGATTGCCCGTGAAAAAGGAGGTAGATTAGCATGATCAACGTTCTCGTTGTTGAGGATGATCCCATGGTAGCCCAGCTCCATGAGCATTATTTAAGTCAAATTAAAGGTTTTCAGCTTTGTGATGTGGCTAATAATGGGGATATGGCGCTCAAGCTTTTAAGCAAAAAAAGCTATGATTTATTGATTCTCGACATTTTTATGCCCACCATGGATGGTCTGCAGCTTTTGGCAAGGATTCGCGAGCATGGCTTTGATGTGGACGTAATCATTGTGTCTGCCGCCAATGACAAGGATAAAATTAAACAGGCTTTGCGCTTGGGAGCGGTGGATTATATCATTAAGCCCTTTGAGTTTGAGCGCTTTAATTTAGCCTTGAATAATTATCTCAAGCGTTATAATATTGTTTCGGAGCAAAGCATTCTGGAGCAGTCCGATTTGGACCAAACTATTATTCGCCGTGAAGAGCAAGTAGCTGTGAGCCTTCCTAAGGGCTTGGATAAGAATACCTTGGCTACAGTTTGGCAGTGCATTTGCCAGCTAGAGGGCATGTTTACTACTGAAGAGGTAGCCAGCAAGGTGGGAATTTCCCGTGTTTCGATTCGTAAGTATCTTGAATTTTTGAAGTCATTACATTTATTAAAGCTAGATTTACATCGTGGCTCCGTAGGGCGTCCTGTGTACAAATACTTGTGCTTGGATAAGCAAAGCGATGTTTTGAATGCCTATATTCAATAAGATAAAGCGAGGCTAGAATATGATAGAGCCAATAAAAATTTTGGGTGTGCCCGTGCATCCCATGACTATGGCAGAGGCTGTGAACTCCTTAGAGCAGCGCATGCTTGGAGGGGAGCAAACATTTGTGGTAACAGCTAATGCTGAGATTATCATGATGTGCCAGGATGACGCTGAGTATAATAATATAATTAGCAAGCAGGCCGAGCTGGTGTTGCCTGATGGCGCCGGTGCTGTGTGGGCAGGGCGTCACCTAGGGTATAAGGTGCCGGAGCGTGTTGCTGGCTTTGATTTGTACAACCAATTATTGGCTTTGTCAGCACAAAAGGGCTATAAGGCGTACTTTTTTGGTGGCTCCCCCGGAATTGCCGAGGCAGCCAAGGCTAAGAGTGAGGAAATGTATCCTGGAGTTCAGGTTGTGGGCTGTCACAATGGCTATTTTACCGACGCTGATGTTCCTGCTATTATCAAAGAAATTAATAATTCCGGCGCGGAGATGCTTTTTGTGGCCTTGGGTGCTCCCAAGCAGGAGAAGTGGATTTTAGCTCACCGCCATGAGCTAAGGCCACGCATATTGATGGGGATTGGCGGCAGCTTTGACGTGCTGGCCGGCAAAATGGAGCGTGCTCCCAAATGGATGCAGGATGCGTCCTTGGAGTGGGCCTTCCGCCTGTATAAGCAGCCTAGCCGCTTCATGAGGATGATGGCACTGCCTAAATTTGCCCTGAAGGTGATGTTTTCTTCTTCTAAGTAACTAGATTTTTTGTTAAATATTTAACGCTTATCGTGGACAAAAATCATAAGCTGTATTATAATAAAGTGATGGAATAAGCTTTACCAAAAGCTCCATCACTTTTTTTCGTATGAATGTGCTAATATTATCCCACTTAAGAGTTTTAGGAATTTGGAAAGCGAGGATGTTTATGTTTATAGTAAAAGAAGGTTATCCCTTCATTATAGTTTCTTTGGTTGTAGCTGCCATTGTGTACTTTTTGTTTGGTGCCTATTGGGCAGTGATTCCCGTAGTTTTGGCAATCTATTTTGCATATTTTTTCAGGGATTTTCATCGGAGCATGCCCTATGACCCCGATATTTTGTATTCTCCCGCTGATGGTACTGTAATGGGCGTGGAAGAAATTTACGATGATGAATTTTTAAATGAGCCTGCTTTAAAGCTGACCATATTCCTTTCTGTGTTTAACGTACACACTAATCGTAGTCCCTTGGACGGTGAGATTAAGTACCAACGCTATACCTGTGGTCAATTTGTTCCTGCCTACGAAAAATCTGCCTCCTTTGAAAACGAGCGTCACGCAGTGGGCATTGACAATGGTCGCATTCGCTTTCTCGTTATCCAGGTGGCAGGTCTTTTGGCTCGCCGTATTGTGAGCTGGGTTACCGTGGGTCATGAGCTTAAGCAGGGCGAAACCTACGGCATGATTAAATTTGGCTCTAGCACAGAGCTGATTGTACCTCGTAATGTGGAAATATGCGTTAAAAAAGGCCAATCCGTCGTCGGCGGTGTGACTGTAGTGGGGAGGATTAAAGCATGAATTATCGTCGTCTTGTTCCCAATAGTATCAGCTCTGCCAGCTTGATTTTTGGCGTGTTATCCATTTTTAAGACTATTCAGGGTGATTTTTTCTATGCTCCTGTTTTCATAGTTATTGCCGTTATTTTCGACTCTCTGGATGGACGTGCAGCCCGTGCCTTGGGTGTTGGTGGCGGTGATTTTGGCAAGGAAATGGACTCACTCTGCGATATGTGTTCCTTTGGCGTTGCTCCTGCCATTATGATTTACCAATTTGGTTTGCAAGAGCTGGGGCTTGTAGGTCAGATTATTGCTGGTTTGTTTGCTGTTGGCGGTTGCCTGCGTTTAGCTCGCTTTAACTGTAACACTGGTGTTGTCCACGGCTATTTCCAAGGTATGCCCATTCCGGCAGGTGCTTGCTTCTTGGCTGCCTATGTGTTAAGTGGTTACAGCTTTAGCGCTTATATAACCGGCATTATGACCTTGATTATAGCTGTGATTATGTACAGCGAGGTTAAATTCCCTGATTTCAAGGGCAAGGGTAATCCCATGTATCGTATTCCAGTGATTATTGCTTTAGTTATTGGTGCCGGTATGCTCTTCCAACGTCCCGGTGCTTGGCCCTTTATCGGCATGTTTACCTATACCATTGCCGGTATTATTAACCATGTTTATCGTGCTGCCACTGGCAAGAATAAATAATTAGCAATCCCTTAGTGACTACTAAGTATTTCTAGCAATCATTGGGAGTAAAGGAGATTTTTGATGTATACGATTTTTGATATAGTCATGATACCTTTGCAGCTCTTGATTATATTTTTCACATTGTATTATTTCTTCGTTTCTTGGTTTGGTTTATTTGGCAAGAAAAAGGAAGTTAAAATATATGACGAAAGCAAAACCTTCGCCCTCATTGCCTGTGCCCATAACGAGGAAAGGGTTATTGCGCAATTGGTGGATAATCTGCGTCGTTTAAACTATAACGATGCTTTATATGACATTTTTGTAGTGGCCGATAATTGCGATGACCACACAGCTGAGGTGGCTCGCAAGGCTGGCGCCATTGTCCATGAGCGCTTTAGCGAGGAAGGTAAGGGCAAGGGCTTTGCTTTGGCCTGGATGTTCGAGCGTTTATTTAAATTAGAGAAAAAATATGACGCTGTCTGTGTTTTTGATGCGGATAATTTGGTGCATCCTAATTTCCTACAGGAAATGAACAGCCGCCTGTGTAACGGTGAGCGCATTATCCAAGGCTATATTGATGCCAAAAACCCCACTGATACCTGGGTTAGTGGCGTATTTGCTATTTCCTTTTGGATTGTTAACCATGTGTGGAGCTTGGCCAAGTATAATATGGGCTTGTCCTGCTGCTTGGGCGGCACGGGCATGTGCTTCGACACGGAGGTCTTGAAGCGCTATGGCTGGCGTGCAACCTGCCTCACCGAGGATATGGAATTTACCATTCAAGCCATGATGGAAAATATTCCTACCACCTGGGCTCATGACGCTATTATCTATGACGAAAAGCCCCTGACCTTTATGCAGACCTGGCATCAGCGCAAGCGTTGGTCCCAGGGCCATTTTGACGTGGCGGATCGCTATCTGTGGCCCATGATTAAGAAGGCTATCAAGACCAGAAATATTGTCATGCTGGATTGCTCAGTGAACCTGATTCAGCCCTATTTCCTCATGGTTTCCACCTTCTTTGTGCTGTGCAGCTATATTTATAATTTTGTGCCCTTTTATACCAATATCCTTTATACCATCATTCCTTTGGAGGTATGGACTATCGTGGGCGTGGGCCAGTATATTTTCCCAGTGGCAGTGCTGTGGAAAATTCGTGCCTCCTGGAAATCCTGGCTGTACCTCCTGTTGTATCCGCTCTTTATCTACAGCTGGGTACCTATTACGGCTCTGGGTTGGTGGCACCGCAACGAGCACGAATGGAATCACACTCTGCATACCCGCGGCATCAGCTTTGATGATGTGATCATTCCTGAGGATGCGGTCAATGACGGCCCTAAAGAGGTTGTTTTCGTAAGAGGTAAGAAGTAAATTTTAAAGAGAACGTTTGTTTCCTACCGCGTTTGCGAGTAGGAGTCTAAATCGAACCGATTGTATTCTCACAAGAGACGATTAATATAATGAGAATTAAGCCTGAGTGTGCTGCTCAGGCTTATTTTATACAATAATCAGTATACACTGATAAACATATTGTATACTTTTAATCTAGTCGTTCCCTTTAGGCGCAGTTTATGCTATAATAAATAAGATAAGGAAGCATTTTCAAGAAAATAGTATAATCTGGTATAGAAGGAGGCATATCATGCGTAAAATAGCAATTATCGGTGGTACCGGCATTTATAGTCCTGAGGCTCTGCAGGGCTTTGCAGAAAAGATTATCGACACTCCCTATGGGCAAGCGCTGTGCAATATCGGCGAAATCGCGGGTAACCAAGTTGTTTTTATTACCCGTCACGGTGTAGGTCACAAGACTGCGCCCCATAAGGTTAATTATCGTGCCAATATCTGGGCTTTAAAGAGCCTAGGCACTGAGGAAATCTTTGCGACCACTGCAGTAGGCAGTCTGAACCCTGAGATGAAGGCTGGTCATTTCGTAGTGTGCTCCAATGTTTTGGACTTTACTAAGAGCCGCATCAATACCTTCTATGATACTCCGGAGCGCGGCGTAGTGCATGTGGATTTTTCCTATCCCTATTGCCCCGCTGTGCGTGAAAGAGTAATTAGATGCCTAGAGAAGCTGGGTATTCCCTTCCACAAAGAGGGCGTATACGTGGCTACTGAGGGACCGCGCTTTGAAAGTGCCGCCGAAATCAAAGCCTATGCTATGCTGGGCGGCGATTTAGTGGGCATGACCAATATGCCGGAATGCATCCTGGCCCGTGAGGCAGAAATGTGCTACAGCACCTGCTCCATCGTGACTAATATGGCTGCAGGCATTTCTCCCACACTTCTGTCCCATATGGAGGTGGTGGAGGCCATGGGCAAGAGCATTACCAATATGAATATGCTCATTGCTGCCTTCATTAACGATAACGAGCCTATTGAGGCTACCTGTGGCTGCCATACCGCCCTGAAGGAATTTGGTGGCTTCAAGCTGTAAGGAGCAATTATGGTTGAAACAATGCTTTGGCAGAGTGGGGAGCAAGCACTGGAGGTGCTTGATCAAACGCAGCTGCCGCAGAAATGTGAATTCATTAGCTGCAAGGATTACCAAAGGGTGAAGCTGGCAATTAAGCGCCTAGAGGTGCGGGGCGCACCGGCTATTGGCGCGGCGGCAGCCTTCGCCATGGTGCTGGGTGCGCAGGAGTGCGCTGATAAGCCCGACTTTTTGGCTGCCTTGGCCAGGGTGCGGGATGATTTAATCAGCGCCCGTCCTACGGCGGTGAACCTGTCCTGGGCCTGCAGGAAGCAGTACGCTTTGGCAGTGGAGCTGCATGAGGCTGGGAACGCACCCTATAAGATTATCAAGGCTTTGGAAGCAGCGGCTGTGAAGATTTATGATGAGGATATCGCTCGCAATAAAAAGATGGGAGAGTACGGCGTAGCCGTGCTGCCCGCTGAAGCGGTGGTGCTGACTCATTGCAACGCCGGTGCCCTTGCCACCTGTGGCTGGGGAACGGCGCTGGGGGTAATCCGCAGCGCGTATGCGCAAGGGAAAATCAAGATGGTCTACGCTGACGAAACCAGACCGCTGCTGCAGGGAGCTAGGCTCACAGCCTACGAGCTTTTTGAGGACAAAATTCCCGTGACGCTGATTACGGACAATATGGCCGCTTGGACCATGAAGCAGAAGGGCATTAATGCCGTGGTCGTAGGCGCCGATAGAATCGCCGCCAATGGCGATGCGGCTAATAAGATTGGCACCTATGGCGTGGCTCTGGCCGCCAAGGCTCATGGTATACCCTTTTATATTGCCGCCCCTGTGAGCACCTTTGATTTTAGCATCGCCAGCGGTGAGGAAATTCCCATTGAGGAGCGAGCCGGGTCGGAAGTGAAATCCTTCCGCAGCGAGCAGACCGCACCCGACGGTGTGGCCACCTTTAACCCGGCCTTTGATGTGACTCCTGCAGAGCTCACCGCCGGTATTATTACGGAATATGGCGTGATCACAGCGCCCTATATAGAAAATATTCAAAAATTGCAAGAAAGAAGCAAGGAGGATTTTTGATACATGGAAAGCATGATTAAGGATATTAAGCTGGCCCCCTTAGGCCATCAACGTATTGCCTGGGCCAAGGAATATATGCCTTTGCTGAACATTTTGAATGAAAAATATAGCGAGACTAAGCCCTTTGCAGGCTTAAATATGGTCGTAACCATCCATTTGGAAGCGAAAACTGCTTATTTGGCCATGGTTTTGAAGAACGCAGGTGCTAATGTGGTTGTTACCGGCTCCAATCCCTTGTCCACTCAGGACGAGATTGCGGCAGCACTGGTTGATAGCGGCATCACTGTTTTTGCAACTCATGCCTGCTCCAATGAAGAGTACGATATGTACCTGCGCGAAGCTCTGAAAAGCGAGCCTGATTTGATTATTGACGACGGCGGTGACTTGGTAAACATGCTCCACGGTGAGCGTCGTGACCTGATTGGCAAGCTCATCGGTGGCAGCGAGGAAACCACCACCGGCGTACATCGTCTGAAGGCTTTGGCTGCGGCTGGTCATTTGGCTTTCCCCATGATTGCAGTTAACGATGCTTATTGCAAATATTTATTCGACAATCGCTATGGCACCGGTCAATCCTCCTGGGATGGCATTATGCGTACCACCAATATGTCCGTAGCAGGTCGCACTGTAGTTGTTGCTGGCTATGGCTGGTGTGGCAAGGGCGTTGCCATGCGTGCCAAGGGCTTGGGAGCTAATGTTATCGTAACCGAGGTTGACCCCATTAAGGGTATTGAGGCTGTTTTCGATGGCTTCCGCGTAATGCCCATGATCGAGGCTGCTAAGAAAGGCGATATTTTCGTTACCGTAACCGGCTGCAAGGATGTAATCACCAAAGAGCATATGCAGGTGATGAAAAATGGTGCTGTAATGTGCAATGCCGGTCACTTTGATGTGGAGGTTAACAAGCATCACTTAGAGGAGCTGTCCGTAATTCCTCCCTATGAAGTGCGCAAGAATATTATGACCTATACCACCGCTGACGGTCGCAAGCTGAATCTGTTAGGCGAGGGTCGTTTGGTAAATCTGGCCTGTGGCGATGGTCATCCCATCGAGATTATGGATTTATCCTTCGCCATGCAGTTCCTGGCTATGAAGTATTTGCTGGATAATAAAGGTAAATTGGAGAACAAGCTCTATGTGCTGCCGGAAGAGCTGAATACCGAGGTTGCAGCCCTCAAGCTGCAGGCTATGGGCGCCGGCATCGACACCTTGAGCGAGGAGCAGAAGGCTTATTTAGCTGCTGAATAATTATGGAAAAAAAGCTCTTAATGAAAAAAGCAGCCTGTGCTGCCATTGTTGAAATGGGGCATAAGCTGATAGATAAGCATCTCGTAGCAGGCTCCTGGGGTAATATTAGCACCTTAACCCGTAAGGGGATTGCGATTACGCCCTCTGGATTGGGCTACGAAAAATTAACACCTGCAGATATCGTGCTGGTGGACGCTGAAGGTCAGGCTTTGGCAGGGAAGCATATCCCTTCCTCTGAAACCAAGGTGCATTTGGCAATCTACAAGGCC
>JBJDXD010000058.1:0-10364 GCA_051866495.1 Phascolarctobacterium sp.
CGAAAGTACTTGGCTGGAAGCGGCCTGGGAGGATAGATAGCTGCCGGTTAAAAAACTCCGCAACAAATGTTGCGGAGTTTTTCCTTTAGCGCTATAATATTACTTATTATACTATTTTTAGGGTGATTACTTTGGATAAGCAATATAAATTAGGGATATTATATGGTCTGTCGGCCTATATCATTTGGGGCGTGCTCCCCATCTACTGGCGTCAAATACAGCATGTGGACGCAATGGAAATATTGGCTAGCCGTTTTATTTGGTCGGCTGTGTTCGTCTTTTTACTGCTTTTAGGCACAGGCAAGCTTAAAGTATTTGTAGAAGAAACTAAGGCCATCTTTAGCACTTGGAAAACCAGTATTTGTATGATTTTAGCTGCCATAACCATTAGCTTTAATTGGGGCATTTTTATTTGGGCCGTTGAGGTCGGCCGTATCGTGGAAACGAGTATGGGCTATTATATAAACCCCTTGGTAAGTGTTCTTTTTGGCATGGTCTTTCTCAAGGAAAAGCTGGATGGGCTGCAAAAAATAGCTGTACTCTGCGCTGCTATAGGTATTGGCGTGGTTATTGCTAAAAATGGCAGTCTTCCCTGGGTTTCTGTAAGCTTAGCGGCTACCTTCGCTTTCTACGGTCTGTTGAAGAAACTTATTAAGGCTCAGGCTCTGACTAGCATCATGCTGGAAACATTACTCATATCTCCGCTCATGCTCTATTATTTGTATTATTTGGGCCAGCATGGTGGTAATGTTTATCAAAGCTGTGATACAAGGACTTTGTGCTATCTTGTGGGCGCAGGCGTGGCTACAGCAACTCCACTTCTGTTTTTCACGGGCTGCGCTAAGCTTTTACCTCTTTATATGGTGGGCTTTATGCAGTATTTAGCGCCTTCTATAACGCTTTTGATAGGTATTTTTATGTATGGTGAGGCTTTTACATTTACTCATGCTCTGGCCTTTGGCTGTATTTGGGTGGGGCTTGTTTTCTTTACCATTTCCCAGCTAAGGCGCATTTAATAGTTTAATTGATAATACTTATCCACAAGTTTTTTGATACTAACAATCTGTTCAGTTTTTATTTAGATTTGCAGGTGACGCTAAAGATGAAAATTTGGCGTCACATTTTTATTTTCAGAAATCTTTACCCGCTTGTTTAAGCCTTTTTTTGACCCTTGTGAGTAATTAACGTTAAACAGTTGAAAACGAAGAAAAATAATCCTTGACAGGGCTAAAAATGAGCATATGACCCTATGTATTTGTGCTAAAAACATGTGGAAATACTATATATAGGGCTGTGGAAAGCTGTGAGAAAATGTGCCTAAAGTTATCCACAGATTGTGCATAACCTGTTGATAATTTGGGCAAAGGTGCATGAATAAGGCTTTTTGCATGTGGAAAAATAGTGGATAAACTGTAGATAGCTGCAAGTTATACACAAAAACTGTGGATAACTCTGTGAATACTGTTGATAACATCCCACTAAATATCCCCTACGTAGCTAAAACTTATATAAATGGTAAGAAATAAATAATAGGCTCATGACTGCATTTTGTATACAAACGCGGGTTTTTTCGTAAAGATTTCAGTTTAGGCTTGCGTTAGAAGCAATTTTTAGCGATAATAGTAGTATGACATTTTATGTGCAAAATTGGAGGCAAGAATATGGCTATCAAACAAGTAGTAGCAATGAACGCGCTGCAGGAGGCTGCAGCTGAAGTTATAAAGGCATCTGTATGTGCTGTGGATGGCGGATTGCTAGCTTTGGTCAATACTGAAGCAGGTAAGCGCTTGGCAGTGGTTGTGGATAAAGATACAGCTATGACCGGTATGCTTAAGGAAACAGAGGTCAAGGAAGTAGCAGGAGCCAAGGTTATCTTGGCCGCATTAAATGCTAATAACGCCGCTGTAGTGCGTCGCTTTGTAAAATGGGCTGCGCCCAGCGCTTGCGGTACCCGTGGCACCAGTGTGGGCTTTAGTGACTGGCTTGGCTGTGCCGATGCCTATGTTGTAGACTTATTTGCTAAGCGTCAAATGAAGCCCGTGCTGGTGGATTATACTCCTGAGGATAGCGCTGCGCTGAATCGCAATTTCTTAGAGGCAGTGGATACTGCTACTTGGGGAGTGCTAGAGGCAGGCTATAAAGAAGGCTATGGCGCAAACGCGGCAGGCTTAAAATCCGAAGAAGAAATCGTGAAGGCGTTGCTTTATGGCTACAGCATGATTGGCTTTGATTGCAGTGAGAAGATTAATCTATCCATTGAGAAGTTGTCCGATGAGGAAGTAGAAAAACGTTTTTATCAATTCAATGAAGCCTTTTGTGCCGCTGTGAATGCATCCTACTTAAATGTAGAATTTAAGGTGGGCAATAATAAGTTAAAATTTGAAGAAAAAGAGCTGCACCGTATTGTTTTGGAATATGGCGAAGCTATTATGCATATTCAGTTCATCTATAATTCCTATTTGAAGAATACTCCTTGGGATATTGATTTTGAGCTGACCCTGTCCAAGCCTGGCAAGCTGCTCACTCCCCAAGAGCATTATTTGATTGCCAATGAGCTGGAGCGCAATGGTATTAAGCTGGCAGCTATTTGCCTTGACCCGCTTAATGAGAAGGAAGCCCTGGCAGACAATCTGCAGCTGCACTGCGATATTGCTTCTGCCTTTGAATATCGTCTGAGCCTGCGCAATGCGGAGATTGGTCTCGCTGACCCCGCTGCCGCTCTGAAATATACTAAGGGTAAGGTGCACTTTAAGCTGAACAATATTCTGTGGATGAGTGCTGTGAAGCTGATTGCTGCTACCGATGCTGAGCTATATGCTAAGCTGGCTGCTGCAGCTGGTGTGGAGGCCGTGCCTGCGGACTCTATTTGCGGCACTGACGCCTGCAAAGTCTTTGCTTTGAGTTACAGCAAGGTACTCAACCCTAAGGAAGGCAATTTAGCTGAGGAAATTAAGGGCTTCCTTAAGGCACACCAAGCAGAATATGCTGAGGCTGTGCGCACCAATGTGGGTAACTTCTTGAAAAATCTTTAAGCATAGTAATAATTAAGCCTGCTGCACACTTGCAGCAGGCTTTTTAACGCACACTCTAAGAAAAAGAGAAACTTTGATTGTCTCCTGTAAATAGATTAGATGCATATATGTCTACTAAATTCAAGCGTAAAATTTTAGGGCACTCTGTTTGTTTATCTGTGATATACAAAAATCACAAAATGTGTTCTGTAGATGTATAAAAAAGAAATTTCTAAAATTTTTTGAGAAAAGAGTTGACAACCTATAAAAAAAGGAGTATAGTATCAGTAATTTCAAATCGACCCTTAAAGGTGATGATTGGGACTAAAGATAAGCGTGATGCCACAGAGAGCCGGTGGTTGGTGTAAACCGGTACAGAGCCTTATTGAGTAAATCACCCATGAACTCGTCAGCAAAAGCCAAGTGTGAGTAGACTGATGCGCAGCGGATGCGTTATTTCCGAGCCGGTTGATGGACTGGTGCTAGAGTAATAAATTAGGGTGGTACCGCGTATTTACGCCCCTACTTGCATGAGCGAGCAGGGGCTTTTTTAGTCCATCAAAATGTACTTGAATGGAGGAAGAAGAATGTTTGAAAAGTTGTATGTAACTGGGCAAAATGATGAAACCTTGCAGGGCCTTCGCCATAGCGAAAGAGGGTAGGCCGGGACCCGTCCTGGTGGATGTACCCAGAAATCTGCAGGCTGCAGAGCTGGAATGGCCTGAATTAGAAAAAGAAATGGAAGCTCAGGCTGAAGATGCTTCCGCATTAGAAGAGGCCAATGAGGGGAATTTACTAGAAGCAGCGGAGCTGCTGAACAAGGCCACAAAGCCAGTGCTGCTAGTGGGTGGCGGCGCGCTGAACAGCGACGCCGGGCTAGAATTGGTAGCTTTGGCTGAAAAATGCGACCTGCCCATTATTCTTCCACGATTCTAAGCGAATTTGACTTTATCGGCTTTGCCCACTCATGCGGTGCCGATGGTATGCAGGCAACAACCTGCGAGGAGTTTGCCACAGCTCTAGAAAAGGCCAAGGCTGCGGAGCAGCCCTTCCTCATTGAGGCCATTATTCAACAGGGCGATATGGTGGAGCCCATGGTTGCTCCCGGCGCAGTGCTGGATGATTTTGTTAAGGTTGCTAAATAAGCTGTAATAAGCTATAATGGCAGTTATAAAATAAGGGAAGTCGGGAGCTAGCTCCCAAAGCAATATGCTATTTTTTTAAAATAAAAATATAAACACAAAAATAAGAAAAGAGGTAATTTAACAATGGTACAAATGTATTACGACAGCGATGCAAATCTGGAATTATTAGCAGGTAAAACCGTAGCTATTATCGGCTATGGCTCCCAAGGTCATGCTCATGCCCTGAACCTGAAGGAAAGCGGCGTGGACGTAGTTGTAGGCCTGTATGAAGGCTCTAAATCCTGGGCTAAGGCTGAAGCTGCTGGCCTCACCGTTATGACCGCTGCTGAAGCTGCTAAAAAAGCAGACGTTATCATGATGCTGATTCCTGATGAAAAGCAAGCTGCTACCTACAAAAAGGATATCGCTCCTAATTTGACCGCTGGCAAGGCTCTGGCATTTGCTCATGGCTTTAACATTCACTTCGGTCAAATCGTTCCTCCTGCTGATGTAGACGTATTCATGGTTGCTCCTAAAGGCCCTGGCCATCTGGTACGCCGCACTTACACCGAAGGCAGTGGTGTTCCCGTACTGGTAACCGCTTACCAAAACCCCACCGGCAAAGCTCATGACCTCGCTTTGGCTTATGCTAAGGGCATTGGCGGCACCCGTGCAGGCGCTTTGGAAACTACCTTCCGTGAAGAAACCGAAACTGACCTGTTCGGCGAGCAAGCAGTTCTGTGCGGCGGCGTTTGCGCTCTGATGAACGCAGGCTTCGAAACTCTGGTAGAAGCTGGCTATGAGCCCGAAAGCGCTTATTTCGAATGCTTACATGAAATGAAGCTCATCGTTGACCTGATTTATGAAGGCGGCATGGCTAAAATGCGTCATTCCATCTCCGACACTGCTGAATATGGCGATTATGTAACCGGTCCTCGCATCATCACCGACGCTACCAAGGCTGAAATGAAGAAGGTTCTGAAGGAAATCCAAGACGGTACCTTCGCTAAGAAATGGCTGTTGGAAAACCAATGCGGTCGTCCTCAATTCAACGCTATGCGTCGTCACGCTGCTCAAACCCAAGCTGAAGAGGTTGGTGCTAAGCTGCGCAGCATGATGTCCTTCCTGAAAAAGAAATAATTCAGGTTAAATTTTAAAAATAAGGGAAAGCATTACTCCTTTCGCTAAAGGCGGCGTAGATAAAGAAAAGCGGCCTAGAAAGAGTAAACCAGAAAGAAAAACCGCTTGCTAGCTACCTAAATAGCCAGTAAGCGGTTTTTGTATGTGCTATGTAATTTAAAGTTTTTTAAACCTCGCCCTCATCCATAATGCCCAGCTTACGCTTCCAATAGCGAGAATAAATAGCAGCTAATGGATTGTGGCCTAAGAGTCTATCCTTAACCACCAGATTGGTTACGGGTCCGGGGCAATTCATGTTAAAAATTGCATCGTGACCCACGCACAAGCCGCAGGAGATAAAGAGCTCTACGCCCTGCTCTGCTAGGAAGCGGGCTTGGAATTTGGGATTGCACATTGCTTCGTGGTCCAGCTCCGGTTTAACCTGCTTGAGCCCCAGCTCCTTTTTAGGGAAGTTGCAGTTTTTGCAGCACACGCTGTAGAATTCAAAGCCCTGCTGCTCAAAATATTTAGCGATATAGCGTGCTTCTGCATTAAGGCCGATGCAGAAGGCCATGCCCAGCTTTTTATAGCCCATGGCTTTGGCAAATTCAGCTGTTTCCTGCAGACGACAGATATTGCTATAAAAGGTGCCCTCTACATAGGCTGCAGCATGCATTAGCTTTAATTCTTCCTCAGTATAGGCAGCCTTAACCTCTTCGTGGGGAACGCCGGTGCAGTTTACGCCCTTGGTGTAGCAGGCGTGGGTGGGGCAGGTAGCACATTTACATTTCATAGGGATTCCTTCCTTCTAATTTTTTAATTATATCTTATCACAAGCGTAGAAAAAATGCCAAAAAAGAAAAAGCAAGTAGCGTGCTAGAAGCGAAGAAGCTGTGAAAAAATGTTAAAAATTTTACGTTAACACTTGCTTTTGCCCCTTTGCCGTGGTATAATCATTAAGCTTGTATATATATTTATATACTTCTTCTGCTCCCTATGGGGGCCAAAGTCCAAAGGAGGAGGTGATTTCGTGAAAGCATACGAAGTCATGTACATCGTTAAACCGGTTGAAGAGGAAGCATTTGAAGCAGTTGTTGCTAAATTTGAAAACCTGATCAACAATAACGGTGGTAATGTAGAAAAAACCGATCGTTGGGGCAAAAAACGCCTTGCTTATGAGATCCAAGACCTGTCTGAAGGCCTGTACGTTCTCGTAACCTTCCAAGCTGAAGCCGCTTGTGTAAAAGAACTTGATCGTGTTATGAAAATTACCGATGAAGTACTGCGCCATATGATTATCAGAAAAGGTGAATAATCAATGAATAGGATTATTTTATTGGGCAGATTAACTAAGGATCCGGAAGTGCGCTACACTAATACCGGAAAGGTTGTGTGCCAGTTTACTTTAGCAGTAGACAGACCTTTTGCCAATCAAGAAGGCCAAAGAGAGGCTGACTTTATCCCTGTAGTAATTTGGGGTAAACAGGCTGAAACATGCGGAAATAGTCTCACCAAAGGGCAGCGCGCGCTGGTAGAAGGCCGCCTGCAAATCCGCAGCTACGACGGAAAAGATGGCAATAAACACTGGATAACTGAGGTTATCGCAGATCGCTTCGAGTTCATCGAGCGTAAGAGTGATTTTGCCGCTCGTTCCGGTGCTCCGGCAGCTCCTAAAGCACCTGTACAAGGCGCTGGCATGGAGTCTTTCGGTCAAGCTGTTCCCTTTGATGAAGAGATTCCATTCTAATTTAAGGGAGGTTATGCAATGAAACGTGAAAGAGGCAGAAGACCCAGAAGAAAAGTTTGCAGCTTCTGTGTTGATAAAGTTGAAGAAATCGATTACAAGGATGTAGCTAAGCTGCGCCGTTATGTTACCGAACGTGGTAAGATTTTACCCCGTCGTATCTCCGGCACCTGCGCTAAGCATCAACGCCAATTGACCGTAGCAATCAAACGCGCTCGCTGCGTTGCTTTGCTGCCGTTCACTTGCGAATAATCGGCATGCTAGACCCTGCATAGCAATATGCAGGGTCTTTTTATATGCAAAAATACTACTTCCTAAAAACTTTACTAGCTTAAATTGATGAGTGCGTGTTATAATAAACACATACACTATTGTAAGAGGTGAATTAGATGCGTAAATCCTTGCGAGTTTTATTTCTAACCTTTTTGCTGACTTTGATGTGCGCAGCAGTGGCTCTAGCTTATAATCCCGGCCAGCGCACCATTAAGCTTTTGGGACAAACACTTAACAGCGACCATCATCCTGTGCATTTAGTAGTGACCCAAACCATTGATATGCGCGATTTGTTAACTGCTGAGGCCTATAACAAGCTGCCCGAAGCACAAAAAAGACGCGTGAGCCGCACCGAGTACAACGAAAGCAATGGTATCAGCGCCGAGCGTGCTACCGTTATGGACGGCGATGGCAAGGTTATCAAGGATACGGTGAATTTCTGTAGGGATGGTTATTGGTATGCCATTGACTATCTGCATAAGACCTATGACCGTGTGCCGGAGCTGCCGGGCATGAGCGTACCCTTTGCAGAAACCTTGATTGGTTGGTTCAACGTGCGCCCCGTAGGTGGCTTTGATGAAGCTAAGGGCTATGATTATGACAAGATGACCAAGGGCAATAATACACTGAGCTTCTACTTTGAAAAGGGCACCGATACTTGGGTTGGCTACGAAACTGCCTATCTGCCCATGTTCAAGGTTGTAGAGGTTTCCAATGTGGTGGATGAGGCTGTCTTCAATCTGCCCCCTGCTGAATACAAGCAGGTTGCTGACCCGGCAATGCGTAATTTTGCAAACCGTCTGATGGAAAGAAGAAATAAATAAAACTCTTAAATCCGAGCTGTAACAGGCTCGGATTCTTGCATAAATGGACTTGTTATTGTAAAATAGATTAGATAAAGAGTTAGTAACGCTTAGACGAAATATAAAGATAGGAGCGATGATTGTGAGTACAAATCTTGAGGTTGGTATTGTGGGTTTGCCCAATGTTGGCAAAAGCACTTTGTTTAATGCTATTACTAAGGCAGGCGCTGAGGCTGCCAATTACCCCTTCTGCACCATTGAGCCCAATGTGGGTGTTGTAGATGTTCCTGATAAACGCTTAGAGGTTTTGAGCGATATGTTCAAATCTCGCAAAATTGTGCCTGCTGCCATGCGCTTTGTGGATATTGCAGGCCTTGTCAAGGGTGCCTCCAAGGGCGAGGGTCTGGGTAATAAATTTTTGGCCCATATCCGTGAGGTTGATGCAGTGGCCGAGGTAGTACGCTGCTTTGAGGATGGCAATATTACCCATGTGGAGGGCAGCATTGACCCTTTGCGCGATATTGATATTATTAATACCGAGCTGTGCTTGGCTGATATGGAAACTGTGGAAAAGCGCCAGGAGCGTTTGGTGAAGCTGGCTAAGACCGGCGACAAAAAGGTGAAGCTGGAGCAGGCTGTGATGGAAAAAATCATGGCAGGCTTGTCCGAGGGTGTGCCCGCTCGTCGCGTGGGTCTCACTGAAGAAGAGCAGGAGCTTTTGGGCGAAGTGCATCTTTTAACCATGAAGCCCATTTTGTATGTAACCAATGTGGCTGAGGGTGAGGTTGCCGATAGCAGTGCTAATCCCCATGTACAGGCAGTAAAAAAATATGCAGCAGAAGAAGGCTCCGAGGTAATCGTAGTTTCTGCTAAAATGGAAAGCGAAATTGCCGAATTAGACGCTGAGGAGGCTGCTGAATTTTTGGCCATGGCAGGCTTGGAGGAAACTGGCTTGGACCGCCTGATTAAGGCAGGCTTTAAGCTTTTAGGCTTGATGACCTTCCTCACCGCCGGTGAAATCGAATCCCGCGCTTGGACTATTAAACAAAATACTAAGGCTCCCCAGGCTGCAGGCAAGATTCATACAGATTTTGAGCGTGGCTTTATTCGCGCTGAGATAGTTTCCTATGATGATTTGGTAGCCTGCGGTAGCAAGGCTGCTGCTCGTGAAAAGGGCTTGGTCCGTTTAGAGGGCAAGGACTACGTTATGCAGGATGGCGACGTGGTTGAGTTCCGCTTTAATGTATAAGATTTGTTTTAAGGACGCTTAGTCCATAAGAAGGTGTTTTGCTTGCTTTTTGATACCCATATGCACTGTGATTATTCCTGTGACAGCCATATGCAGTTTGCTGATGCTATAACTGCGGCTGGAGCGGAAGGAATTGGTATGATTGTAACCGAGCATTGGGATTATGATTATCCGACTAATCGTGATTCCTTTGTTTTTGATATAGATGAATATTTTGCTCGCCTAAAGCCTTTATGCAATGATAAGGTGCTGATTGGCATTGAAATCGGTATGCAGACCCATACTGCTAGCGAGGATGAAAAGGTTGCCAAGGGTCATGACTTTGACTTTGTGCTAGGCTCCATTCACTGCATCAGTAGAAGGGATTTGTACGAGCCCACCTGCTATGAGGGACGCACCCGTCAGCAGATTGTGGAGGAGTTTTTGACGGACTCCATCACCTGCCTGGAGCAGAATCGAGATATTGATGCCTTTGCTCATATCGATTATATTTGCCGTTACTGGCCCTATGAAGGCCTAGAGCGTGAGCTGCGCCTTGAAGATGCACCTAATTTGTTCGACAAGCTGTTTCAGCTGTTGATAGAGAAAAATATCCCTATAGAAATCAATACCCGTCGCTTGGATGATGAAGCAGCTGTGCAAGGGCTCTTGCCGTTGTATAAACGCTATCATGCCTTGGGTGGCAGATATTGTACTGTTGGCAGTGATGCCCATTATGCTGAGCATGTGGGCCGTCGCCTTAAGGAGGCTTTGGCGATTGCTGCTGCCTGCCAACTGACGCCTGTATATTTTAAAAAGAGAAAGATGCAGATTATGGAGGTGTCCAAATGAGGTGTGTACGTTTCGAGGATCTAAAAACCGGCTTTATAGGCATTGGTTTTATCAATGGTGATTCTATTACTAGGGTGCAGGGTAGTCTGGAAACCTTTTGGCAAATCACTGAGGATGTTTATAGAATGGATGAGGTGCGTCTTCTGGCGCCCTGTGTGCCCAAGCAAATTATTTGTGTAAGCTTGAACTTCCGTAAGCGCGCCAACGAGT
>JBJDXD010000059.1:0-10359 GCA_051866495.1 Phascolarctobacterium sp.
ACCTCGTGAGCGCATTCGCCAAATTGAAGCTAAGGCTCTGCGCAAGCTGCGTCATCCAAGCCGTAGTAGAAAATTGAAGGACTTTTTGGAATAGTCCTTGACAGAAGCAAGTGCATATAATAGAATATTACTGTTGAGTTGTTATCGTGGGCCTATAGCTCAGTGGTAGAGCCGCCGGCTCATAACCGGCTGGTCGTAGGTTCGAACCCTACTGGGCCCACCAACTTGTTATTATTGCGAACATTATAATTAAAACGCAGGTCTAACGGCCTGCGTTTTTTGTGTCTTGTTGAGTCACAATTTTGACAAACATTTGTTTCCTAGCCCGTTTCGTTAGGGGAGTATGCTGGTAATTGACAAAGAAGAACATCTAATACATGAGAATCAAAAGTAATATAGTTATAAGGAGTGCTTCTATCAATTTTTTTCTTGCGTGCAAGAAATTGACACTGTATAATATAAGATATCTATCTAGACTCATTAGTCTATTATTTATTTGAGATTTCAGCATATGTTTAAGCAATATTAAAGCATTTGTTGATAGTATAGATAGCGTCCAAATAGTGAAGGAGCGTGCAATATGAATCTACAGAATAAAAAGGTAAGGATTGTTATAGGTGTTTTGATTGCTGTGTGCCTGATTATTTCTTACCGCATTTATAGCAATATTCAAAGGGACAAGACTAGAGCAGAGAAGATGTCTCGCGTGAAAACTGTGGCCGTAACCACCGGTCATGCCAGCCGCCAGACCATTATCCCCACTATGAGCTTTAGCGGTAGCTTGGACCCTGAGTGGCAGGCTGAGGTAGCTGCCAAGGTGGACGGTCGTTTGGAAAAGGTTTACGCCAAAGAAGGCGATCGCGTTACCAAGGGCCAAGTTTTAGCCGTATTAGAGCAAACTGATACAGATGCGAATCTACTTAATGCCCGTGGTAGTTATTTAGATGCCCAAGCTAATCTTAGCAAGGCAGAGCGAGATTTGGTGCGTTATGAAAAGCTTTTTACTAATGGAGCTGTTTCTGAGCAGGTAGTAGATAATTATCGCTTTGCCCGTGATAATGCAGCAGCTAAGCTGGAAGCTGCCCGTGGTAATTTACAGGGCATGGAATCCAAGTCTGCAGGCACGATTTTGGTTGCTCCTGCTGATGGCATCATTTCCAAGCGTTATTACCAGGAGGGCTATTATGCCAAGGCTGGCACTGCGATTTTTGCTGTGGCAGATATCAGCATGCTGAAAACTGTGATTCATATTCCCGAAGGCCAGGTTGCTGGCGTGGCAGTGGGCAACGTGGCAGAGATTAAGCTGCCTGCTTATCCCAATAAAAAAATAGAGGGTAAAATCACCCGCATTGCTCCTGTGGCTGATTTGCCGTCTCACACCTTTGCAGCCGAGGTCAGCGTTGACAATAGCCAAGGCCTTTTGGCTGGTGTATATGCCAATGTTTACCTTAAGGCTGAGCCTAAGGAAAATGTGCTTACCGTACCCTTGCATGCTATTGTTATGCGCGACGACCAACAAACTATTTTTGTTGCCGATGAGAAGGGTGTAATCCAACGCAAGGTATTGACTGTGGGCTTTACTGATGATAAATTTGCTGAGATTATCGATGGCATCACTGAAGAAGATTTAATCGTAGTAGAAGGCCAGAACAAGCTGCGCGAGGGCGTTAAGATTAAGATGGAAAAGGCTGGTAAATAATTATGATTGGTACATTTATTAAGCGGCCTGTTTTCACCACCATGTTCGTGCTGCTGTTGGTGGTTTTTGGTATCCGCTGCTATCCGGAAATCGGCGTGGATTTAAATCCTGACGTTGATTTGCCCATTGTTAGCGTGCGTGTGCGTTATGACGGCGCTTCTCCTGAAGAAATGGAGACGTTGGTTACCAAGCCCATTGAAAACCGTGTCAGCCAGGTTTCAGGCATTAAAACCCTGTCTTCAACCGTTTTAGAGGGCTATAGTGAAACAGTTTTGGAATTTAATCTGGGCGTGGACCCGCAGGTAAAGGCCTCCGAGGTGCGCGAGAAGGTTTCCAGTATCCGCAAATCCTTGCCTGATGATATTGATGAGCCTACGACCCAAACTGTAGATTTGAACGCAAGAGCTATTGTAGCTTGGACCTTTTCTTCTAACTCCCGCTCCCGTGGAGAGATTCGTCGTATTATCGAGGATAATATCAAGGATGAGCTACAGATGGTGGAGGGCGTATCCGAGGTTACTGTTGTTGGTGCCAGCCAGCGTGCTATTCGCATTGTGCTGAAGCCGGAAAAGCTGCAGGAATATGGTATTTCCTACCAAACTGTGCGTGATATCGTCAACAAAAATAACTATAATACGCCGGGTGGCAAGGCTCGTAGCAAGGAAATGGAAATTACCGTACGTACCTTGGCCAAGTATAATACTGTGGACGATATTAAAAAGGTTGTTGTGGCCAACCATAATGGTCGCCCTGTGTATATTGGCGAAGTGGCCGATGTTTTGGACGATTGGGAGGACGAGGATACCTATGCTAGCGCTAATGGCGAGCCCAGTGTATTGGCCTTCGTGCGCAAGCAATCCAAGACCAATACCGTTAATGTTACCGATAATATTAATGCCAAAATGGAGCAGCTGCGTCAGTCCAATCTGCCGCCGGATATTACGGTGTCCAAGGTGCGCGACCAATCAAAATATATTCGCGATAATATTGCGGACGTGTGGAATACCATTCTATTTGGTGGCTTCTTAGCACTAGCCATAACCTATATGTTCCTGCGCAACTTCCGCGCTACTATTGTAGGCGGTCTGTGTATTCCTACGGCTGTAATTTCCACCTTCTTTATGATGAAGGTTATGGATTTCACCCTGAATAATATGTCCTTGATGGCTTTGTCATTGGCTATTGGTATGCTTATCGACGATGCAATCGTAGTTATCGAAAACATTTTCCGTCATATCGAAATGGGTAAAACTCCCTTTGTGGCTGCTAGAGAAGCTACGGAGGAGCTGACCTTGGCAATTTTGGCAACATCCTTTGTTATGTTTGCCGTTTTCGTGCCCATCGGCAATATGGGTGAAATTGTTGGCCAGTTCTTTAAGCAATTTGGCCTGACAGTTGCCTTTGCTATTGCCTTTTCAACCTTGGTTGCCTTTACCTTGACTCCCATGGTTTCCGCTTATTGGATTAAGGTGGAGACGGAGGAGGAAAGCGCCAAGAGTCGTAATAAGTATTTGCAGCTTTTCTTGGATAAATTCGAGGCAGGCTTTCAGAGCGTGCGCGAGATGTATAACAGCCTGATGAGCTGGTGTCTTGATCGACCTAAGAAGGTTGTTCTGGTCAGTGTTTTATCCTTGGGTATTAACCTATTATTGTTGCCCTTTGTGGGTACTGAATTTCAACCAACCTATGACTCCGGCGAATTTACTGTGAATGTGAAGGCACCCATAGGCAGCAGCCTGCAAAAGACTGTGGAGCTGGCAACGCCTATGCAGCAATATATTAGTCAGTTGCCAGAGGTGCAAATTGTGGCCTTAAACATTGGTAATGGTCGGAACCCTGTTAATCAGGGCTCTTTAGATATTCGCTTGAAGCCAACTAATGAACGCTCTCGCTCCATGCAGCAGATTATGGACGAGCTGCGTGCTAAGTTTGGCAATACGGAAGGCCTCAAAGTTAGCGTTGTGTCCAACCAGGGCGGTGGCCGTGGCGACAGTCGTCCCGTACAGATTGGTCTGCGTGGCAACAATATTAAGGAGCTGAAGCGTTATGCTTTGGACTTGGCTGATAAGCTCAAGAGCGTGCCCGGTGCTACCGACGTAGATATTTCTGACTCCGAGGAAGAGCCCGAAATTATCGTGCGCTTGGACCATGCTAAGGCTAGCCAGCTGGGCCTAGATGCTACCGAGCTAGGCAAGGTAGTGCAAATGGCCTTTATGGGCAAGAGCACTTCTAACAGCTATACCATTGGTGATAATGACTACGATATTATTTTGCAAATGCCTCTGGCAGAGCGTAATGATATCAATGCTGTGGCCAATTTGCGTGTTTCTAATAGCAGTGGTACCTTTGTGCGCTTGGGTGATATCGCAACCATTACCTATGGAAGCGGTCCTACTCGTATCGAGCGCGAGGATAAGCAGCGTCAGATTGTGGTTTATGCTAATACTGTGGGCATTTCTCCCGGCGATTTAATTACTAAGGCAAGGGAAGAGTTCATTCCTGAGCTGAATATGCCTGCGGGCTATAACTATAAGATGATTGGTCAGGCTGATAATATGGCCCGCTCCTTTAGAGAAATTGCTAAGGCTGTAGTTTTGGCAATCGTTATGGTATATATGACCTTGGCAGCACAGTTTGAAAGCTTCTCCCAGCCCTTGATTATTATGGCGTCCTTGCCTTTTGCGATTATCGGCGCTGTTTTGGGGCTTTTAGTATCCGGTCAGACGGCTAATATGATGAGTATGATCGGCTTCATCATGCTTTTAGGCTTGGTTACGAAGAATGCGATTTTGCTTTTGGACTATGCTAATCAGGCTCGTGAGCATGGCATGGGGCTTAAGGAAGCAACCTTGGAGGCCTGCTCCCTGCGTTTGCGCCCGATTTTCATGACTACCTTGTCCACAATTTTAGGTATGATGCCCATTGCCTTGGGCATTGGCGAGGGTGCGGAGCTACGTCAGTCCATGGGCGTGGTTTTGGTGGGTGGCTTGACTACGTCGACCATGCTGACCTTAATTGTTATTCCGCTGTTGTATTTGCTTTTTGAGGATTGGAAGCTGAAGCATTATACGCCTAAAGGGGAGTAGGGATGACTAAACTAACGGATAAAGAGTTCAAGAGTTATTTGAACGATGTTCATCACAGAATAAGTGAAGTCTTAGATATCACAAAAGAGAAGGATATTAACTATGGTCACCAGTTTGTAGTAGAGCTGGCTCAGGCTAAGTTAACATTGAATGTCTATAATGGAAAAAAGGGCTTGACCTATGTGTTTTCCGGAGATAGTGCGCTGGAGAAGAAGGTGCGGGAGCTGTTAGGCGAGACCAAGCAAAGTGCTGCTGGTATTGGTGGCTCTACTAGATATGGCGAGGGCATTGCTGACGCGGCAGGCGCGGAGGCGCTGCCGCGTGGCAAGTGGGCCGGTAGCGACGAGTCTGGTAAGGGCGACTTTTTCGGACCCTTGGTAGTGTCCGCGGTGGTGGTGGACGATAATACTGCGGTGAAGCTGTCCGCTGCCGGAGTTAAGGACTGCAAGCTGCTTAGCGACAAAAAAATTTTGGAGCTGGAGGATACCATTAAATCCACTGTTGTGGATTTTAGTGTGCTTGAGCTTAAACCCAAGGTTTATAATCTGCGCTATAATCAAGTTCTGGCCCAAGGTGGCAAGTTGAATCAACTGCTTGGCTTTGGTCACGTTGCAGCCTTAAGTCAAGTTTTGGAGCGTAATCCTGATTGTCACGCTGCTTTGATTGATCAGTTCACCACATCTACAGTGAATGTACGCGAGCTTACCAAACGTTTTCCCCAGTGTATCGTGAAGCAGCAGCCCAAGGCTGAGAGCAATCTAGCGGTAGCGGCAGCCTCTGTGTTGGCTAGAGCACGCTTTTTGCGTACTATGGCTGAGCTGGCGAACGCTGCCGGGGAAGCCGCCTTGCCCAAGGGCGGCGGCGAGGGAGCAACAGCTTGCGCCCGCAAGCTGGCGGCAAGGCTCGGCAAGGCCGAGCTGGCAAGCTTCGTAAAGCTGCACTTTGCCAATTTCAGTCGTATCTAGCTTGTGTCAGCAGTCTTCGCCTGTTGCACTTGCTTGCGCAACTGCAAATATTTAGTGCTGCCTGCGCGATTGACATCTACATATTGTAAAAAGCATAGCATTTGCCTGCAAAATATGATAAAATATTTTGCAGGCATACTTGTGTTTATGGAGCAAATAATAATTTAGAAAAAAGAGGCTTCTGCCATGAAAAAGCTAATCGTTAACGCCGATGACTTCGGCTTACATACTTTAATCAATCAAGGTATAATCAAGGGGCATCAAGAAGGCTTTATTACAAGCACTTCCATCATGCCCAGCGCTGACGCCTTTGATGAGGCTGTGGCGCTAGCACAGGATAATCCTCAGCTAGGTATCGGCATTCATTTGACCCTTGTGGGCGGGGTCAAGTCCGTGCTGCCGCAAAGTAAAATTGCTAGCCTTTTAGATGGGGAAGGGCGCTTTTTGCCTGATTATGTGGCCTTTGCCAAACGCTTTTATACAGGCGGTGTCAAAATAAGCGAGCTTGAGGCGGAGCTGCGCGCTCAAATCGAAAAGGCTTTGGCTAGCAAGCTTAATCTAACCCATATAGATAGTCACCAGCATACCCATGTGCTGCCAGGTATAAATGGACTTGTCAGAAAGCTCTGTAATGAGTATAATATAAAAAGAGAGCGTATACCTAAAGAAGGCTACACCTTTAGTGGTGGCTTTGAAGCTGGTATTGGTCGTAAAATTGGGCGTGCCGGCCTAAGCTTTTGTGCCGATTTGGCAGCTATGGCTGCCAATAATGATGGCATCAAGCATCCTGATTGTTTCTTTGGTATGCTGGCTGGGGGGCATTTAAATGCTCAGCTTGTGGGCAATATCATTCGTGTACTGCCAAATGGCGTCAGCGAGATTATGACTCATCCCGGCCTTGAGACCGCTCCCTTGGCCAAGCTTTACGATTGGAGCTATACTTGGGAAACAGAGCTTGACTCCTATTTGGATGAGAATAATAAAGAGCTGCTTAAGCAATATAATGTGCAGCTTGCTAATTTTGGCGATTTGTAATTAAACCAAAAAATATGGTGGTTTAGATTAATGAATAAAAAGCTTTTGCTGCGTTTAGGCGCACTTTTTGTGTTTGTGCTTCTAATTTCGGCAGCAGTAATTTACTTTACATTCGATATACGGACACTGGACTATTTGACCATGTTTGAGCCTAAGTGCATTCTCTTGGCACTGGGCTGTCTTGCTATTGGTCTTTTATTCGATGGTCTGCGCCTAATTACGTTGGCGGATATCACCGAGGAGAAGCTAACCATGCGTCAAATTGTAAACGTGGTGCTGAGTAACTATTTTCTTGCGCTGGTGACTCCGGGTGCCAGCGGTGGCGCCATTGCGCAGGTTATGTTTATGCGTAAGGCGGGAGTACCGGTGGCGAAGTCAACAGTGGTTATCCTTGTACGCACCATTATGTCTATTATTTTTTTGATTTTGCTAGTGCCGGTAGTGCTGCATTGTGATCAGGACATTGTGGAATGGATGCCTGCTTCAGTAATTACTATCGTTTCTGTGGCCTTTGTATCACTTCCCATGATTGCCATCTGTTTGATGCGCACTCGTTATCCCGAAAAGATTATTTTTTATTGTACGCGCAAGCTGTCTTATACTACCCGTAGAAATTGTTATATTTGGTATCAACAATTTAAAAAGGCAGCCATTGTCATGGGACGCAATCCTTTAATGGTTTTGCGCGCCTTTATTGAGTCTGGGCTTAGTCTGCTTTTTATTTATGCAACTGTGCCGGCATATATGACTGGCCTAAATGTAGATTTTGATTTAGCTCAGGTGATGGGACGTATGGTGCTCATTAATCTGGTGCTGTATTTTTCGCCAACTCCCGGTGGTAGTGGTATCGCCGAGGCTGGCTTTGTTATGCTATTTGCCAATATCCTTCCAGGTGGTTTGGAAGGTATTTTGGCCGTTTTGTGGCGCTTTACGGCGGAATACTTGCCCTTTATGCTGGGCGCTGTGGTAACGATTCGGGCCTTTGGTAGCGATGTTATTAATGTTGCCTCTGTTAAGAGCAAAACCAAGGTGGTACCACCAAAAAATAAGGCATAATTAAGATTGTTTTGCTAAAATCTTGGGATACACAGCTTAGGAGTTGAATTTTATGAAAATATTAGTTACAGGCGGTGCCGGCTTTATAGGCTCCCACTTGCTACAGCTTTTGGCTAGCAAAGAGGATGTTGAGGTTGTGGCATATGACAACCTCTCCAGTGGTCGCAGGGAGCATGTGCCGAGTGGTGTGCGCCTGTGTGAAGGCGACGTGCGAGATGAAAAAAGCTTGGCACGCCTTTTTTTAGCTGAAAAATTTGATGCCGTGGTGCATTTGGCAGCGCAAACAATGGTGCCCTATTCCTTACAGCATCCTGATGAGGACTGCCAGGTTAATTTATTGGGTATTATCAATATCCTGGAGTGCTGTCGCAAGTACGATGTAAAAAATATAGTATTTTCTTCTAGCGCGGCGATTTATGGCGATAATCTCAATATTCCGCTGCATGAGGACGAAAAGCCCATGCCGACCTCTGCCTATGGCATTACCAAAATGACTAGCGAGCATTATCTGCGCATGTATCATGATTTATATGGCATCAATACCACGGTGCTGCGCTTTGCCAATGTTTATGGCGAGCGTCAGGGCGCTGGTGGCGAGGGTGGCGTAGTGAGCATCTTTTGCAAGCTTTTGGCGGCAGGGCAGGGTGTTACCGTTTTTGGTAATGGTGAGCAAACTCGTGATTTTGTCTATGCTGGTGATATTGCTCAAGCATTGTGGCGAGCTACTAAACTTGATGGTCATCATGTAATCAATATTTCTACGCAAAAGGAAACTTCAGTTAACCAATTATTGGCCGCCTTTAAAAAGGCAGTGGGTAGGGATTTTCCCGTGACCTATGGACCTGTGCGAGAGGGGGATATTTTCCGCTCCGTGCTGAGCAATGGTCGTTGTCGTGAGCTGTTGGACTTTTGCCCTGGGATGGATTTAAAGGTAGGCGTAGCTCGTACCTACGCTGATTATTTACAAAAGAATGGGGATATTCGATGAAGCAATTGGAAAAAAATAGCCTGCTAATTATCGCAGGTCTTGTACTTTTCACAATTATGTTTGGTATTGGCGGGGTGCCGCTTTTAGACCCCGATGAGCCGGTATATGCTGAAACTGCTCGCGAGATGATTCAATTCAAAGATTTTCTGTCTCCTCGTATTTTTGGCCATTATTGGTACGATAAACCGCCCATGTACTATTGGTTGGTTGCTTTTTCGCAAATGCTGTTTGGCTACACCGAGTTTGCAGCGCGTTTTCCGGCAGCGCTGATGGCTTGTGGCACAGCGATTATGATCTATGTTTCTACAACAAAAATGTTCAACGAAAAGGCAGGCTTTTGGTCAGCCATCGTTTTAACAAGCTGCGTGCAGTTCTTTTATATGGGTAAGGCAGCTGTTACGGACACAACCCTGCTGTTTTTTATGACAGGTGCGATTTTGAGCTTTGCTCATAAAAAATATTGGCTCATGTATGCTTGTATGGCGCTAGCAACGGTAACCAAGGGACCGATCGGTATTGTATTTCCAGGGGCAATCATTTTCTTATATCTATTGGTTGTGGGCCAGCTGCGTGAAATTTTCCGCATGCATGTGATTCGAGGCCTTTTATTATATTTTTTAATTGCTTCACCATGGTATTATGCAATGTACACTGTGCATGGCATGGATTTTATCAATACCTTTTTAGGGTTTCACAATGTAACACGCTTTACCACGCCGGAGCACGCCAATCGCGTAACCTTCTGGTATTATTTTCCTGTTGTGATTTTGGGTATGTTCCCTTGGACTGGTATGCTGGTGCAGGCTGTGAAGGCTTCCATTGGCGAAAGCCGTATCGACGATATGCGTCAGCTTTTGCTGTACCATGTTTGGTGGGCCTTTGTATTCCTGTTCTTCACTGTATGCCAGACTAAGCTTGTGAGCTATATTCTGCCCATGTTCCCACCTTTGGCTGTGGTGATTGGTTGGAATATTTCTCGTATGATTGCTAAGATGCGACATACTACAACCTTTTATGGGTGGATGTTTGGCAGCGGCCTGATGTTTGTGCTTTTGGGCGCTGGCTGGATTGTGGGCGGCAAGTTCCTGCCGGAGGCATCCTTTAGCCTGATTATGCTGGGCATTTTGACCTTGATTATCGGTGGTGGTGCAGTCTTTACGCTGTGGTATTATCGTGATATTGAGATGGCTTGCTGGCTGCACACTCTGGTAGGTGTGATGACCATGTGCGTGGCCTTTGCCTTCGTATTGCCTGTGATTGCGGATCGCTTTAGCGTGAAAACCATGAGTGGTGTTTATCTTGAGGAATGCAATCAGGATACGCCTATTTACGTAGATAAGTTCCTGCGTCCTGGCTTTATGTATTACGCTGGCAAGGCCGGTATTGAGATGATTCCTAAGACGGGAGCGCTGCCGGAGGCATTGCGCAACGGCCAGCACAAGTATATTTTGGTGCGCGGCTTGGAATATCGTCGTGTGCTAAAAACCAAGCAGATTCCCACCAATGTGGAGATTGTGAAGGAAATCAGCG
>JBJDXD010000060.1:0-49142 GCA_051866495.1 Phascolarctobacterium sp.
CATTTTTTCGTTTGCATTTCTCTATAATGTGCTATAATAAAGGTATCACAAAAATATTTTTCCGAAAGGAGTTGTTACAAATGGCTAAATGGGTTTGCAATATTTGCGGTTATGTATATGATCCTGAGGTTGGCGATCCTGATAACGGCGTAGCAGCAGGCACCGCTTGGGAAGATGTTCCCGAAGATTGGGTTTGCCCCCTGTGCGCAGTTGGTAAGGACCAATTCTCTCAAGAGTAAAATACGTTATAAGCACCATTATCCTTCGTCACAGAGCAATTTGCTTGCTTGACGTACCATAAGTACGCCTGCGCTGCACAAATTACTCTGTTCCTCGGCTTCTGGCACTTCTAACGCATTTTACGGATAGTGGAAAAAGGCAAAAGAACAGCCCGCTCTTCTTTGTGGAAGGGCGGGCTGTTTTGTTGTAGGATGTGGGTTATTTGGGTTCGTAGCGGACAAAATCGTCAGTTACAACTGAAGGTTTAAAGGTTTTTATGGTACCATCTTTTTCTATTACACAGGAAGCAGAGTTTAGTTTTTTCGTAATTGTGTAATCTTTATCTTTATAGGAGCCAGTTATTGTATCGTTTACTACATAATTCTGAACATAGTCTATTTGTCTAGTTCCAGCAAGATAGAGCTTATCATCTTTTTTGTAGAACAAATATTGAGTAGCGGAAAATGGTTCTTTATGAGTTGCATCTAATCCATTTTCATTCGCAATAGTAAGTAATTTTGCACTATATGGAACCATATCGTCTGGTAATAACCCCATCGCTTTTAAATCAGCTTCTCTAGTGCCAAGATACATGTTATCAAAACCAAATATAGTATCTATTCCATTATCTTTTAAAAATTGTTCTATATACTTCGTGCCACCATTCATAATTTCAGCAGCAAAGCTATCATAGGGTTGACCTTTTGTGCTATAGCCATATAACTGATTTGTAAAAAGATTAAACGCCTTATCTTTTACAGAAGCTTGTTTATCCCCCGAAACCAGCCCAATGGCCTCAACCGCCTTATTTACCGCACCGGAGATGCTGTTACCAAGTCCACTATCTGAAGTAAAGCCAGCGCCGATGGCTGCCACAAAGGCTAACAGCACGGCGTATTCCGTCATAGCAACGCCTAGTTTATTAAGTTTTTTGAGATAAGCAAAGAATTTCATAGTGGATACCATCCTCATTCGTTATGTATTATCATTGTACTAAATATTTTGCCATCTGTCAAAGACTTAAAAATTTTATTTTTTTACGCAAATTTAACAGCAGACGCAGGAAAAATCCGCTATGATATATAATATAAGGGTGAACACTTTACATAACGTTTGCTATTATAGTGAGGTGCTATCATGATTTATTGCGTTGAAGATGAAGTGAATATTTGCGAATTAGAGGTTTATACATTGCAATCCGTGGGGCTGGAGGCCAAGGGCTGCAGCAGCGGCAAGGAGCTTTATGCCGAGCTGGAAAAGGAGCTGCCCAAGCTGATTTTGCTGGACATCATGCTGCCTGACGAGGACGGCCTCAGCATTCTGCGCCGCCTCCGGGGCGATGCACGCTACGCCAATATCCCCGTAATTATGGCCACCGCCAAGGGCACGGAATTTGACAAGGTGAAGGGCCTGGACTGCGGTGCCGACGACTACATTGCTAAGCCCTTTGGCATGCTGGAAATGGTGGCCCGTATCAAGGCTGTATTGCGTCGCTGCGAGGGCAAGAGCCTGCCGCCGGCTAACCAAGTAATCACGAAAAATGAGCTCACGGTAAATCTTTTAGAGCACAAGGTGCATGTGGCAGGGCAGGAAGTGGTGCTCACTTTAAAGGAATTTGAGCTGCTCAAAAAATTTTTGCTCTATCCAGGAATTGTTTTTTCTCGTGACAAGCTGCTCAACGATATTTGGGGCTACGAATTTACCGGCGAAACCCGTACTGTGGACGTGCATATTCGCACCCTGCGCCAAAAGCTGGGCAGTGCCGGCGATTTGATTGAAACTATTCGTGGCGTGGGCTACAGAATGGCGGCTAACAAATGAAGCAAAAATTATTTCGCAGTCTTTTGCTGCTCACCATGGGCAGCGTGCTGCTGGTGGTGGCACTTTTTGCTTGGCTTAGCGTGCATTATATTACTAATGACAGCTACCAAAGCTTAAAGCGGGAGGCATCCCTGCTGCTGGAAACGGATGAAGACGGGCGTATTACGGTGAAGCAGCTGCATCGGGTACAGCTGGCGGACAGGGTGACGCTAATTACTCCCACGGGCGAGGTGCTTTTTGACAATTACACCATGGCCGATACAATGGAAAATCATTTAATGCGCCGGGAAATACAGCAGGCCTTGGAGCAGGGTGAGGGCTTTGCCAGCCGTACATCAGACACTTTGGGCAAGGATATTCTTTATTATGCCGTTGTTTTGGGTGATGGCAATATCCTGCGCTTGGCCCGCACCAATGCGGCCGTGTTCCAGCAGGCCCAGTTTTTGGTGGGCTATATAGCGTTGGTGCTGCTTTTGATTTTGGGCGGGGCCTTTGTGGCAGCTCGCAGCATCACTCGCAGGGCCCTGCAGCCCTTGGAGCGATTGGATTTGGAGCAGCCTAAGGATAATAAGGATATCTATCCGGAGCTAGCGCCCATTGTGGAGCGCTTTGCCCAGCAACAGGCGGCTTTGAATCGGGAAATGCGCCGCTATAAGAGTAAAAAGCAGGAGCTGAAGGCCGTTACTAATAATATGGATGAGGGCATGCTCTTTTTGGATACCCAGTGGCAGATTGCTTCTTTGAATAAGAGTGCTATCAAATTCTTGGGCAAGGATAAGGAGGAGCTTCTGCACAAGCATATTTTGGAGCTGGTGCATGGTGAGGAGATTAAACGCCTGCTGCAGCAAATTGAGCTGATGGGCAAGGGTCGTTTGGTGATTAACCTCGGCAGCACCTATTACCAGTTTAATGGTAGCCGCATTGCGGACAAGGGCTTTGTGCTTTTGATTATGGATGTGACGGAGCGCACTGCTTCAGAAAAGCTGCGCCGCCAATTTTCTGCCAACGTGTCCCACGAGCTAAAAACGCCCCTGCAATCTGTGTTGGGTTATTCGGAAATTATGCTCAGCGGCTTAGTGAAGCCAGAGGACAGGCCTCGCTTTTTGCAAAAAATCTATGACGAAGCAAAAAATCTTCTGCGCCTTATTGATGATGTGATGAAGCTGTCCAAGCTGGACGAGCTGAATCACGATATGCTGGAGGAGTTTTCCCTGGTAGAGGTGGCTCAAAGTGCGCTGCGACGCTTACAGGATAAGGCTAAGGGAGCCAAGGTGGAGCTAAGCTTGGAAAATAATGTGGCGGGACAGTGCCACCTTTTGGGCATTGCCTCCCTAATGGAGGAGATTTTCTTTAACCTTGTGGATAATGGCATCAAATATAATCATGAAGGTGGCAGGGTGGCCCTCACTTTAAGCGAAACCGAAAATAAATATGTGGTGAAGGTTACGGATACGGGTATGGGCATTGATGCAGCGGAGCTGCCCCATATTTTTGAACGCTTTTATAGGGTGGACCGCAGCCGCCACAAGGCCATCGAGGGTACGGGTCTGGGCCTTTCTATTGTTAAGCATGGCGTCATGTTCCACGGCGGTACGGTGCGAGTAAATAGCACGGCGGGGCAGGGCACAGAATTTATTCTAAAGTTTCCCAAAATGAGCGCATGTATACAAGACAGCGAAGGAGATATGTGATACAATAACATTGTTAAGTATTTTTATGCATAACAAGATTATGTTTTAGCGCAATAGGCTCTTGCTGTAGTCAGGGCGCGTATTTGATTGGCAAAATTATTTTTTAAGGGGGACTGTGCGATGCAGGTCGTTTTAACAATTGTTGGCAAGGACAAGGTTGGTATCACCGCTAAGGTAGCTAATGCTTTGGCTGATATGAATATCAATATTATCAATATTAACCAAAATATCATGCAGGGCTTTTTCAATATGGTGCTGATTGCTGATATGGAGGGCGCAAATGTTACATTAGCCAAGGCCCGCGAGGTTATGGCCGAGCTGGGCAAGGAGATTGGTGTGGAAATCCGCCTGCAAAGCGAAGAAATCTTTACCGCTATGCATCGCATATAGGAGGCCGCCATGCTGTATAATGTTCAGGATATTTTAGAGACCACGCGCATGATTACCGAAAATAATCTGGATGTGCGCACCATCACCATGGGCATTAGCCTGCGTGATTGCTGCCATCCTGATATTAAGGTAACGGCGCAAAAGATTTATGATAAAATTTGCACTAAGGCCGAAAAGCTAGTCAAGACCGGCGAGGATATTGAGGTTGAATTGGGTGTGCCCATTATCAATAAGCGCATCAGCGTGACACCAATTTCCATGGTGGGCGAAAGCTGTGACGCTAGCGATTATGTGCCCCTGGCCCAAGCCTTGGATAGAGCTGGCAAGCAGGTGGGCGTCAACTTTATCGGTGGCTTTAGCGCTCTTGTAGACAAGGGCTATACCAAGGGCGACCGCAATCTGATCGCCTCCATTCCGGAAGCATTGGACGTAACTGACATCGTTTGTTCCTCCGTGAGCGTGGGCTCCACTAAATGTGGCATCAATATGGATGCAGTAAAGCAAATGGGCGAGGTTATTAAGGCTGCGGCTGAGCGTACTGCGGACCGTGATGCTATTGGCTGCGCTAAGCTGGTTGTCTTTTGCAACGCTGTGCCCGATAACCCCTTTATGGCCGGTGCCTTTTTGGGCGTAACCGAGCCGGAAACCGTTATCAATGTTGGCGTTAGCGGCCCCGGCGTAGTTAAGCATGCTTTAGAGCAGGTTAAGGATGGTGACATTGGCATGGTGGCCGAGACCATCAAGAAAACGGCCTTCAAGATTACCCGTGTGGGCCAGCTGGTAGCTCAGGAAGCTGCTCGCCGTCTGAATACCCAATTTGGTATTATTGATTTGTCCTTGGCTCCCACACCGGCTGTGGGCGACTCTGTGGCTCACATTTTGGAAGAAATTGGCTTGGAAAGCTGCGGCGGCCCCGGCACTACCGCTACCCTTGCCATGCTCAATGATGCTGTAAAGAAGGGCGGCCTGATGGCGTCCAGCTATGTGGGCGGTCTGAGTGGCGCTTTCATTCCCGTCAGCGAGGACGCAGGCATGATTGCTGCTGTGGAGCGCGGTAGCCTGAGCTTAGAAAAGCTGGAGGCCATGACCTGCGTCTGCTCCGTAGGCCTGGACATGATTGCCATCCCCGGCGACACCAGCGCCAGCACCATCTCCGCCATTATTGCAGACGAAGCTGCCATTGGCATGATTAATAATAAAACTACCGCAGTGCGCCTGATTCCCGTTCCGGGCAAGGGCGTGGGCGATAGGGTTGAGTTCGGCGGACTCTTGGGCTATGCACCCATTATCGCTGTGAACCCCTTCAAAGCTGATAAATTTATTTCCCGTGGCGGTCGTATCCCGGCCCCGGTAAGGAGTCTGACTAACTAATGGCGCGCCCTCTAACCAAAGCACAAAAGCAAGTAATTCTTGCCAAATTAGAAGCAACCTATAAGGATACGAAAACGGCGCTCAATTATAATTCACCCTTCGAGCTTTTGGTGGCGGTTATTTTGTCCGCCCAATGCACGGATGAGCGTGTGAATGTAATTACAGGTCGCATTTTTCCGCGCTTGAACACGCCGGAGAAAATGGGGGCGCTGACCCAGGAGCAAATGGAGGCGGAGATTCGGGACTGCGGGCTCTATCACGCCAAGGCCAAAAATCTTTTGGGTGCCTGCCACATGCTGGTGGAGCGCTTTAATAGCACCGTTCCCAGTGATATTAAAACCCTGATGGAGCTGCCGGGCGTGGGTCAAAAGACCGCCAATGTGGTGGCCAGCGTGATTTATAATGTGCCGGCCATTGCGGTGGATACCCATGTTTTTCGTGTGTCCCATCGCTTGGGCATGGCTAAGGGTGCGGACCCTTTAGCTACGGAAAAGGAGCTGCAAAAGGCCATTCCCATGGAAAAATGGAGCGATGCTCACCATTGGTTTATTTGGCACGGGCGCAAGATTTGTAAGGCGCGCAAGCCACTTTGTAGCCAGTGTGTGCTGCTAGAGGATTGCCCCTTTAAGGAGAAGAATTTGGAGTAAGGGCCTGGGCGCTTACTTTGCTTAAAAAGCTGGTAAGCTAAATATGCCCGCTGATTTTTCATTGCTTTTTAACTAATTTTGCTATATAATATCATACGAGGGAGTGCGCTGAGCGACTCCTGTGAAAAAGTTTAAGAACAAGCCTACTAAGTTGTTAGTGGGCTTGTTTTTCTAAGCAGGAAAGGTGTGCTGTGGCTTTATGGATGGTGCCCAGGCCACCCTTCCTAGTAATTAGTAGTATAAGGGCGTGTGCGCGAGGCCGGGTTATAAGGATAAGCGCGGGTTCTCGCCCGACGAGGTAAGAAAAATGGAAGATGTTTTAACAAAGGCCACCGCTGAGGGTGTGCGTATTTATGCTTTGAGTACAACAAATTTAGTAAGGGAGGCGGCGCAAAAGCACGGCTGCTCTCATTTAGCAAGTGCTGCCCTGGGCCGCGCCATGAATGGCGCGCTGCTTTTAGCCGCAACCATGAAGGATGGCGAGCGCATTAGCCTGCGTTTAAAGGGCGACGGCCCCTTGGGCGACGTGGTCGCCGATGCTGAGGGCACTAACGTGCGAGGTTATGTAGAAAACCCCGATGCCTTTGTGCCCCTGCGTGAGGATGGCAAGCTGAATGTGGGCGCAGGCATTGGTCAGGGTAATATTATTGTGACACGCTATTTGCAAAATGCGGAGCCCTTCACCGGCTACTGCGAGCTGGCTGATGGCGAAATTGCCAGCGACTTAACCAAATATTTGTACGTTTCCGAACAAACACCCAGTAGTGTAGCCTTGGGCGTTCTCGTTAATAAGGAGGGCGAGGTGGAGGCTGCTGGCGGCTTCTTTATTCAGGCTATGCCGGGCTGCAGCGATGAGGTTTTGGCTAAGCTGGAGGAAAACGTCAACAAAACTCCCTACATTACCCAATTGTTGGAAATTGGCTTTACGCCGGAAAGAATTATTGGCATTTTGGGCAGGGATTTAAACGTGGACATCAAGGAAACCGTGCCCGTACACTTTAAATGCCGTTGCAGCAGGGAAAGTATTTTGTCTGCGCTGGGTCGTTTGGATAAAAAATCCCTGCAGGAGCTGGCTCAGGACGAGGTTACCGAGGCTCATTGCCAATTCTGCAACAGCACCTACACCTTTGCACAAAAGGAAATACAGGACTTGCTAGAGCAAAAATGAGACTGAATTTTTCTTGACAATTTAAACTTTTGTTTGTATAATAAACACAGAAGATAAACATAGTTAGGAGGCTTGAACAATGGATGCAGATAAAAAGAAAGCTTTAGATATGGCCATGCACCAAATCGAGAAGGATTTTGGCAAGGGCAGTATTATGAAATTGGGCGAAGCCAGTGCCAAGATGAATATTGAGGTTATTCCCACCGGCGCCCTGAGCTTGGATATAGCTTTGGGCGTGGGTGGTATTCCCCGTGGCCGTGTAATCGAAATTTATGGCCCTGAATCCTCTGGTAAAACCACTGTTGCCCTGCACATGATTGCGGAAGCACAAAAGCTGGGCGGCTATGCAGCCTTTATTGATGCGGAGCATGCGTTAGACCCTGTTTATGCTCGTGCTTTGGGCGTTGATATTGATAATCTTTTGATTTCCCAGCCTGATAATGGCGAGCAGGCCTTGGAAATTGCCGATGCCTTGGTGCGCAGTGGTGCTATTGATATTATCGTAATCGACTCCGTGGCTGCCTTGGTACCCCGTGCCGAAATTGAAGGGGAAATGGGTGACTCCCATGTGGGCCTGCAGGCTCGCTTGATGAGCCAGGCCCTGCGCAAGCTGACCGGCCTTATTTCTAAATCCAAATGCGCTACCATCTTTATCAACCAAATTCGTGAAAAGGTGGGCGTTATGTTTGGCAATCCCGAAACCACCACCGGTGGTCGTGCTTTGAAATTCTATTCCACTGTACGCCTAGATGTACGTCGTATTGACACCTTAAAGAATGGCAACGATATGATTGGCAGCCGTACCCGCGTTAAGGTTGTTAAAAATAAAGTAGCTCCTCCCTTTAAGCAAGCAGAATTTGACATTATGTATGGCAAGGGCATTTCCCACGAGGGCTGCCTGGTTGATTTGGGCGCTGAGTTGGATATTATCAATAAGAGCGGCGCTTGGTATTCCTATGGCGAGGTGCGCTTAGGTCAGGGCAAGGAAAAGGTTAAAGACTTCCTGCGCGAGAATCCTGAAATTGCCAAGGAAATCGAAGCCAAGATTCGTGCCACTACCATGGGCCAGGGTGAAGCTAAGGCTGATGGAGTGCCTGTAGCAGATGATGTGGAATCGATCTTCAAAGAAGAGCTCTAAGGAAAAGTTTACCAGCGCGCAGCAGGCCTATGACTGCGCGCTGAATTTGCTTTCCTATAGGGACTTTAGCAAACAAAAAATGCAGGAGCGCTTACAGCAAAAGGGTGCCGACGAGGAGCAGGCCGAGGAGGCCATCGAGAAGCTGGAAAGCTATGGCCTTATTAACGATGAACGCTATGCTGGCCGTGTGTTCGAGGCTTGGCTGAATAAGCGCTGCTATGGACGCCAGCATTTGGCGGCGGAGCTGAATAAGCGTGGCCTTGCGCCGGAGCTGGCGCAGGAGGTGCTGGCTCGCTTTACGCCGGAGCTGGAGGCAGAGCACGCCGCCAATGCGGTGGAGCTTTTTTGCCAGCGCCATAAAGATAAAATTGCCCAGGCCCAAAGGGATGATGTCAGCGCTCAGGATAAGCTGCTATTTAACAAAAAAATATATGGAGCTGCGGGGCGCTTTTTGGCCTCCCGGGGCTTTTCCTCTAGATATATGTCGATTTTATGGGAAAAAATCATGGTAAATAACGAGATATAGTGTTAAATCCTTGACATTTTACTTAATTTTATTTACAATAGAATTGTCCCATTGTGATTATATCAGTGGATTTTCACGAGGCGACACTACAATGTTGCCTTCTTTTTTGCCCTTTTTCAGAATTTTAATAGGTTAATTGCTATATTTATATACATTTAATTGATTATATTCAATGGAATAAGGACATTTATAGCAGACGCGAAGGCGCCTGCTGTTGTTGTGCAAAAAAACTTGAAAAAATTTAGTAACTAGGAGGTGAGGACGATTTTAGCAATTATTGGTACTGCCGTAGTAGTTGGCCTGGCAGGTGGTGCAGTGGGCTATTTGGTACGTAAAAATGTAGCCGAAAGCAAGATTGCAACCGCCGAAGAACAAGCAATCCGCATTGTGCAGGAGGCTGAACAGGCTGGCGAGGCAAAACGCAAAGAAGTGATGATGGAGGCTAAAGAGGAAATCCATCGTCTGCGTTCTGAAATGGAGCGCGAAAATAAAGATAGACGCAGTGATTTGCAGCGTCAAGAGCGTCGCTTGGTACAAAAGGAAGAAAATCTGGACCGTAAGATCGAATCCTTTGAGCGTAAGGAAGAAAAGCTGGCCCGCAAGGAGCAAAGCTTGAACGCAGCTCAAGAAAGAGCGGAGCAGCTGTGCGCGAAGCAACAGGCTGAGCTGGAGCGTTTATCCGGCTTGACCAGCGAAGAGGCTAAGCAGGAGCTGCTGCAATCCTTGGAGGACGAGGTTAAGCACGAATCTGCCATGCTGATTAAGGATTTGGAGCAGCAGGCAAAGGATGAAGCAGAGAAGAAGGCTAGAGAGATCATTTCTCTGGCGATTCAGCGCTGCGCCGCTGACCATGTGGCCGAGACCACTGTTTCCGTAGTGGGCTTGCCCAATGACGAGATGAAGGGTCGTATTATTGGCCGCGAGGGTCGCAATATCCGTACCTTAGAAACCCTGACCGGCATTGATTTGATCATTGACGATACTCCGGAAGCAGTAATCATTTCCGGCTTCGACCCCGTTCGCCGTGAGGTGGCTCGTATTGCTTTGGAGAAGCTCATCAACGATGGACGTATCCATCCGTCCCGTATTGAAGAGATGGTGGAAAAGGCTCAAAAAGAGGTTGAGCAAAAGATTAAGGAAGCAGGCGAGCAAGCAACCTTTGCTGTGGGCGTGCACGGTTTGCATCCTGAGCTGATTAAGCTTTTGGGCCGTTTGCGCTATCGCACCAGCTATGGCCAAAACGTGCTGAATCACTCTGTTGAGGTAGCAAATTTGGCTGGTGTAATGGCATCCGAGCTGGGCGTGGATGTAGTTTTGGCTAAGCGTGCAGGTCTTTTGCATGATATTGGCAAGGCTATTGACCACGAAATGGAAGGCTCCCATGTGGAAATTGGTGGCGAAATTGCCAAGAAGTTCCGCGAGTCCGATTTGATTATCAACGCTATTTTGGCTCATCATGGTGATGTAGAGCCCAAGAGCGTGGAGGCAGTGCTGGTTAGCGCTGCTGACGCTGTATCTGCAGCTCGTCCTGGTGCAAGACGCGAAACTCTGGAAAGCTATCTGAAGCGTTTGACCCGTCTGGAGGAGATTTCCGAATCCTTCAATGGCGTAGAAAAATGCTATGCTGTTCAAGCAGGTCGCGAAATTCGCATCATGGTTAAGCCCGAGGTTATCGACGATGCCTCCGCTGTGCTGCTGGCCCGCGATATTTCCAAGAAGATTGAGGCCGAGATGGAATATCCTGGTCAAATCAAGGTAGTTATCATCCGCGAAACCCGCGCTGTGGACTACGCAAAATAATAAATAAACCTTTAAGGCACGCTTCTAGCTAGGGGCGTGCCTAAGTTTTTTATGTTTACAGATTTGTTGCTGTGTAAAAGCTAGAAATGTGGTATAATTAGCTTATAAATTTTCTATGCTGGAGGATGACTATGAGAATAGATGGTGCGGGCGCATGCTTTGACAACCGTATTTATGAGCTGGATTTAGCTACTGCTTGGCAAATTGCCATGCTGAGCATTAACGAAATGGGTGTCACCCTGGATGAGGTGGACAAGGAAAATAATGTTATCCATTTCCACAATAAGAATAAAATTATGCAGGTGGCTTTTCAACAATTGGATGAGGAAAGCCTGCAGGTGATTATGGACTCCACGGGCAAAAGGCTGCAGATTTATAGCTGGAAGCGTGAGGATAAAGAGGTTAATTTGTTCTACGATTTATTCGAGAAGAAGCTGCGGGAGTTCCGTGCTTTTATCCTGTGCCCCAGCTGCAGTGCGAAGATTTCTTCCCTGTCTAAGTTCTGCCCCGAATGCGGTTTTAAACTTAAATAAAGCAAAAAAAAGAAACCAAATACCGAAAGGTATTTGGCTTCTTTTTAAATCCGAAGATTAGATAGCGCGGTTAACTTTACCGGAGCGCAGGCAACGGGTGCAAACATTTACACGTTTTACAGAACCATCAACAACTGCTCTTACTTGTTGAATATTCGGGCTCCAAGCACGTTTGGTGTGTCTATTGGAGTGGCTGACATTGTTGCCAGACAGTTTTCCTTTACCGCAGATTTCGCAGATAGATGCCATAATTTCCCACCTCCTTAAGCGTGATAAGGCATAAGGCACATTCAAATTTAACATGAGTATCATACCATAAAGAACGAAGAAAAGCAAGCAAAATTTCTAGTGAGGCAGGTTTTTTATATGTGGTGGCAAGAGCCGGTGACATTTTTAAAGGGGATAGGGCCGAAAAAGGCTGTGGAGCTTGCTGCAGTGGGGGTTTTCACTGTGGGCGACCTGCTGGAGTATTATCCGCGGCAGGAGGCTTATATCGATTATGGCAATTTAAAAAAGATTAACGAGCTGGCTATGGATGGCTCTAGACAGATTTTTAAGGGCACTGTTTATAGCGTGCGCAAGGGCATGGGCGCCCATGGCAAGCGCTATACCCAGGTGCTTGTGCGGGACGAAACAGCTTATGCTTCACTTTATTTTTTTATGCACCAAAGCTATAGCGCCCAAAGGCTAAAGCCTGGGACGGAGCTTTTTGTTATGGGCAGGGTGCGCCCGGGCAGAAGCACTCGCACTGTGTCCGAGGTAAGTGTGCAGCCCATTGAGCCCGGCGAGGAGCTGAAGCCGGAAATACTGCCTGTTTATGCCTTGAGCGGTGGCTTAACCCAGCTTAATTTGCGCAAGTGGATGCGTCAGGCCTTGGCTTTAGCAGAGACGGCGTTGCCGGAAAGCCTGCCCTTAGCCATAGTACAAAAATGTAAATTGCCAGATCGCCTAACAGCGCTGAAAAATATCCATTTTCCCAGCAGCTGGCAGGCTCTAAAGGAGGCCCAAAGGCGTTTTATTTTTGAAGAGCTCTTTCTTTTGCAGTGCGGCCTTTTGTCCTATCGGGCGCAAAATCACGACCAGCGTCAGGGCATACAGCACGCACCTGATGGGGAGGGGCTGAGGCAGGTGCTGGAGCATTTGCCCTTTAGCTTGACGCCCCAGCAGGAGCAGGCTTGGCAGGAAATCAAGGCGGATATGGAAAAGGAGCAGCCCATGCATCGCATTTTGCAGGGCGATGTGGGCAGCGGCAAAACCGTTATCAGCGCTTTGGCCTTGGCCAAGGCAGTGGAAAATGGCTACCAGGGCTGCATTATGGCGCCTACGGAAATTTTGGCACGCCAGCATTTTGCTACCCTGCAGGAGTTTTTGCAGCCGGCGGGCATGCGTGTGGCCCTTTTGGTGGGAGGCATGCGGGTGAAGGCACGGCGGGAGCTTTTGCTTAATTTGGAGCTAGGACTAATTGATGTGCTGGTGGGAACTCATGCCTTGCTAGAGGAGGATGTGCGCTTTGCACGGCTTTCCTTAGCAGTGACGGATGAGCAGCATCGCTTTGGTGTGGAGCAGCGTGCTCGTTTGGCCAATAAATCGGCCCAGGCTCCTGATGTTTTGGTTATGACGGCTACGCCCATACCCAGAACCTTGGCCTTAACGGTATATGGCGATTTGGATATTTCCCTGATGAAGGGGCGTCCGCCAGGACGCAAGCCAGTACAAACCCTGTGCTACAATGATAGCAAGCGGGGGGAGGTTTACCAGGGGCTGCTGCGTCAGGTTGAGGCAGGACGTCAGGCCTATATTGTTTGTCCCTTGATTGAAGAATCTGAAGCTTTGGATGTGCGTAGCGCGGAAAACGTTTATAGTGAGCTCACAGCGGGCGTGCTGCGCCATGTGCCCTGTGCTCTTTTGCATGGCCGGCTTAAGCCGGCGGAAAAAGAGGCTATTATGGCCGATTTTGCCAGCGGTAAAACGAAGGTTTTAGTGAGCACGACGGTTATTGAGGTGGGCGTGAATGTGCCCAATGCTACCTTAATGGTTATTGAAAACGCCGAGCGCTTTGGCTTGGCCCAGCTGCACCAGCTGCGGGGCCGCGTGGGGCGTGGCAGCCAGCAGTCCTACTGCGTGCTGCTCACCGGCGTGGATGCGCCGGAGGCGCTGGCGCGCCTCGGCGTGGTGCGCGACAGCGAGGATGGCTTTTACTTGGCGGAAAAGGACTTGGAGCAGCGTGGTGTGGGCCAGCTCTTTGGCCTGCGCCAGCATGGCTTGCCAGATTTGCGCATTGCTGATATAATTCGAGATACTGAAACCATTGTAGAAGTGCGCAAGCTGGCTCAGGAGGAGCTGGCTAGGCCCAACGCCTTGCAGGAAATACGGCGCTTAGTGGAGCTGCAATTTGGTCAGCGCTTTGCCATGATTTTCAATACATAGGCAAGCACTGCACTTTTACAGCCTATGGCTAAAAGCCGGACATAGGCTTTTAATGGCTTCCCCAGAAACATATTAACGTAAAGAGGTTATAATTTTGCAAGAAAAATATCAGTGGCTTAAAAATCCTGATACAGTGACAAAAATCGTGGCAGCGGTGCTTTTAGTGGCACTGTTTGGTGGCATTCATTTTTTCGCAGAGGATTTTTTCACGCAAACCTTTAAATTGGCCATTAGCGGCAATGTGGATGGCTTAGTGGAATACCTGCGCTCCTTCGGCCCCTGGGCCATGGTTATCAGCTTTATTTTAGATGTGCTGATTAACGCAGGCAGCATTTTTCCCTCCATCTTCCTCTCCACTGCCAATGGCCTCATTTTTGGTCTGCCCTTGGGTATTTTGATTTCCTGGCTAGCAGAAACCGTGGGTGTGGTTATTAGCTTCTTTTTGATGCGTTTTTTCTTTCGCAGCACAGCGGAGACCATTATTGCCAAGAGCAATTCTCTGCAGCATATTGACGAAGCCAGTGGCAAGCACGGCTTAGAGTGGATGGCCTTTGCCAGGGCGCTGCCCTATTTCCCCTCCGGAATTTTGACAGCGGTGGGTGCTGTGAGCCGCATTAGCGCCAAGGATTATATTCTTGCCAATTTAATTGGCAAATTTCCCTCCACCGCTTTAGAAGTGGTTATTGGCCACGATATTGTGAATTTTCAGCAGCACAGCCAGCGTCTAGCCGTGCTTGTGGTGGTGGTCGGTCTGGTCTTTTGGGGCTATAAAAAGCATAGGGATAAAAAGAAAGCCTGAGCAGCACGCTCAGGCTTAAGTTTTTTATTCTATAAAAGTGTTGGGGCTCAGCACATTGCCATCATCAAAGGCAATGTAGGTGATTTGGATGCGTCCGCTGATTTTGCTCACATCAATTTCCATCAAGCGCTTGTCGTCGGGCAATAAGGCATTGAGCTTTTTACTGGTTTCCAGCTGCACGGTAGCTCCGGGAGCGATGGAGCCACGGAAATGCTCCGGATAGGAGTACAGCTCCTTGCTCTTTTCGTCAAGAATGGTTACATCGTAATACATACGATTGATGGTTACATTGGTTTTGTTAGTAGCACTGAGGCTGGCCAGTAAAAGCTTTTGGGGTTCGGCTTCCTTAATGTTATTATCGGTAAAGATATTTAAATCAACGGTGGAGGTGTGCACAGCCTGATTCAAGCGCTCCATAATGGGCTTGTTTTCGGCAGCCAGCTTAGCCTTTTTGGCTGCCGAAAATTGAATGATGAGCTCGGATAGATTATTGATTTTTTTAATCTGCCAATCGCCCTTATCATTGGCTTGCATGAGCAGGGTTGCTAAGAAATCCTTTTGTAATTGTTCATTGTGCAGCACTAGGGTGGCGGTGGCAAGCTCCTTATCCTGCTTGTTGAACTTTAAGTTCTTTACGGAGAGCTTGTCCAAGGGAATATGGCGTTCCAGATTATGGCGCATGGCGTCGGGGACGGGGTCCACGATCTTTTCCTCCTGTTGGGGCTTGGCAGCAATTCGAGTAAGGGCTTCCTGCTTCATTAAGTCCACCACAGGGGGCTTGAGCATGTGCAGGATGCTTAAAGCAAAGGGATTGGAGAAGAGATTATCATTATTGATTTTGCTTTCTGCCTTGATGATATCATCAAAGGCATTATTGAGCACTGAATCCAAATCTACATATTGCTCAAATTTTTGGGTATTATGCTCCTTGAGGGCTAGGCGTGCCTGGTTCAGAGCATAGGCTGGTGTGCGAATGAAATAAAGGAAATAAAAGGCCGCTCCTGCGAGAACGGCGACTAAGACAAGAATTAGTGCGAGAGTTTTTTTGCTTTTCATTTTCCTTACCTTCTTAGAATAGCTTAAGATAAAAATGATGCTTGTGTGTCGCTGGCGCAACAAGAAAAATTCACTCCCTATATTGTAATCATATTGTGGTCAGATTTCAATACCTGCTACTAAAATATTTTCTGCTTGCGAGAAAACAGACAAATTTAGTATAATATTATGATAGGTAAAGTGTATCTAAAAACTTTTTTATAGATGATGGAGGTTACTCTGATGCAGGAGAAAACATATTGCTTAATTAATTATGGCTGTCAAATGAATGAATCCGATACGGAGCATTATGCTGGACAACTGGAGGAGCTGGGCTACAAGCCCGTGAGCGATTACCACGGAGCGGATGTAATTTTGGTTAATACCTGCTGCGTGCGCGAAAGTGCTGAAAAAAAGATTGCCGGCAAGATTGGTGAGCTTAAGGCAGAAAAAAAGCGCAATCCGGACTGCGTGATTTGTGTAGCTGGCTGCATGGCCCAAAAGGATGGGGAAAAGCTGCAAAAGAAGCATCCCCAGGTGGATTTGCTCTTGGGCACTGCCTATGTAAACGATTTTAAGCAGCTGCTTTTAGATTATTTGGCGGACCGCAAGGGCATTGCCTATACTGATTTGACCATTCACCAAAGCGAGTTTGAGGGGCACAGGGTGCGCCAAAGTCCCTTTGCGGCATGGATTCCCATTATGTATGGCTGTAATAATTTTTGTACCTATTGCATTGTGCCCTATGTGCGCGGGCGCGAGCGCAGCCGCAGCATGGAAAATATTGTGGAGGAAATCGAAGCAGCAGTTCAAGAGGGCTACAAGGAATTTACGCTGCTGGGTCAAAATGTTAACTCCTATGGCAAGGATTTTGGCGAAAAGGACGCCTTTGCCAAGCTTTTGCGTCGAGTGAACGAAATTCCCGGTGTGGAGCGCATTCACTATATGACCAGCCATCCCCGTGATATGAGTGAGGAAGTGATTAAGGCTGTGGCCGAATGCGAGCATGTTTGCGAAAACTTCCATGTGCCCTTCCAGTCCGGCAGCAGCGAAATTTTGCGCCGCATGAATCGTGGCTATACTAAGGAAAAATATCTTGATTTGATTAAGCTGATTCGCAAATATGTGCCCGACGCAGCCATTACCACGGATATTATTGTGGGCTTCCCCGGTGAAACCGAGGAGGATTTTGCAGAAACACTGGATGTGGTGGACCAGGTGGGCTTCACCAGTGCCTTTACCTTTATTTATTCCAAGCGTAGTGGCACTCCCGCTGCCAAGATGGATAATCAAGTGCCCCTGGCTGTGAAGAAGGAGCGCTTGAATAGATTGATGGCGCTACAAAATACCAAGAGCGTGGCCTGCCATGAAAAGCTCATTGGCAAAACCGTGGAGGTTTTGGCAGAGGGGCCCAGCAAGCAGGCTGACGTGTGGACCGGACGCAGCCGCACCGGCGTGCTGGTGCTGTGGCCGGTGGAAGGCAAAAAATATGAGGTGGGCCAGAAGGTTAATGTTTTGATAGATACAGCTCAAACCTGGTTAGTGAAAGGCAAGGCGGTTGATTGATGGCTGCTACAAACACATACACACCCATGGTGCAGCAGTATATGGCTGTGAAGGAACAGCATAAGCATGAATTGCTTTTCTTTCGTTTGGGTGATTTTTATGAAATGTTTTTTGAGGATGCGCTGACAGCATCCCGTGAATTGAATATTACCCTGACTAAAAGAGCTGGCAGCGGCGATAATATTCCCATGTGCGGTGTTCCCTATCACAGTGTGGATGGCTATATTGCTAAATTGGTGCAGAAGGGCTATCGCATTGCTATTTGTGAGCAGATGGAAGACCCTCGCTTTGCCAAGGGTATCGTGGAGCGCAAGGTCATCAAGATTATCACTCCCGGTACGGCGTTAAATGAGCAGCTTTTGCAGGATAAGCATAATCGTTATTTGGTGTTGCTTTTGGAAAGGGAAGAAGAGCTGTGCATGGCGGTTGCCGATGTTTCCACCGGCGAATGCCGTTGGTTTTTGGCAACGGGTGGCGACAAAATGGCGGATATTACCGAGCAGCTTTATCGCCTGCAGCCGGCGGAGCTGGTGCTGACTGCCGAGCTTGCTGAGCGGGAGCAGCTTTTGGAATGGCTTAGAGCCAAGCTGCCGGAGTGCACTGTGACGGATTATGCAGAGGAGGCTGCGGAGGCGGACTTTTTTGTTAAGCATTTTCCTACAGTAGCGGTGGAGCCTGTGGTGCAGCAAACTGTGGAGCTGCTGCTGCGTTATTTACATGGCACAGTGATGGCGGATTTGAGCCATATTAATCAGCTCAGCGAAATCGTGCGGGACAGCTTTATGCAGCTTGATGCTACGGCTATTCGTAATTTGGAATTGGTACGTTCCATGGCCGATGGCAGCAAGCGCGGCACGCTGCTGGGTGTGTTGGATTTTACCAAAACCAGCATGGGTGCCCGGCGCTTGCGCTCTTGGATTGAAAGTCCTCTTTTAGATATTGCCCGTATTTACGAGCGTCAGGAGGCGGTGGCCGAGCTGTGCGCTAGCGCGCCACTGCGGGACGCAGTGGCGGAGCAGCTAAAGGCAGTGGCCGACCTGGAGCGCATCGTTAGTCGCGTGGAGGTTGGCAGCGCCAACGCACGGGACTTGGTGGCGCTGCGCAGCTCTTTGAGTGTGTTGCCTGCCTTGAAGGATGTGCTTGCCAATTGCCAAAGCAAAGCGCTGCAGCGCTTAAATAGTGAAATTCGCCAGCATCGCCAGCTGGCTGTGCGGCTGGAGCAGGCCATTGTGGACGAGCCCCCCTTTTCCGTACGGGAGGGCGGCATGATTCGCCCTGGCTACAATGCGGAGCTGGACGAGCTGCAGCTTATTGCGGCGGATAATAAGACCTGGATGCAAAATTTTGAGCTGAAGATTAAGGAAGAAACCGGCATCAAAACCATGAAGGTGGGCTTTAACAAGGTCTTTGGCTATTATATTGAAGTATCCAAGGGACAGGCCAATAGCGTGCCCGATTATTTCGTGCGCAAGCAAACCCTTGTGAATGCGGAGCGCTTCATTGTGCCGGAGCTCAAGGAATACGAAAATAAGATTTTGGGCGCTAAGGAAAAAATCCAAAGCTTGGAGTATTACTTGTTTGACGAGCTGCGCACCTTAATTCGCAGCCAAATCACAGAAATCCAAGCTACAGCCCGCGCCATTGGTACCCTGGATGTGCTCAATGGCTTGGCTATAGCTGCCTATAAATATAATTATGTGCGTCCTGAGCTGAACAATCAGGGCGAGCTTAAAATCACCGATGGACGCCATCCCGTTGTGGAGCGTTTATTAGAAAAGGAAATCTTCGTACCTAATAATGTTAATCTGAACAATGCTGATGAACGCATGATAATTATCACCGGTCCCAATATGGCAGGCAAATCCACCTATATGCGTCAGGTAGCGCTGTTAGTGCTGATGACGCAAATGGGTAGCTTTATTCCGGCGCGCCAGGCCAGTATTTGCCCCGTGGATAAGATTTTTACCCGCGTGGGAGCTAGTGATGACCTAGCCACGGGCCAAAGCACCTTTATGGTGGAGATGAACGAGGTGGCGCAAATTTTGCGCTATGCCACTAAAAACAGCCTGATTATTTTGGACGAGGTTGGTCGTGGCACCTCTACCTTTGATGGCATGAGCATTGCTAGAGCGGTGATGGAATATATCCATGATAAAATCAAGGCAAAAACTCTTTTTGCTACCCACTACCATCAGCTGATAGCCATGGAGCAGGAGCTGAGTGGTGTAAAAAATTACAGCGTAGCGGTGAAGGAACGGGGCAAGGACATTGTCTTTTTGCGCCGCATTGTGCCCGGTGGCACGGATAGAAGCTACGGTGTGCATGTAGCCCGTTTGGCCGGTCTGCCCAAAAAGGTTTTGGATAGGGCTGAAGAATTTTTGCAGGAGTATGATAGCGAGAAGGGTCAGCCTGCGCCCCAGGTAGCGGCGGAGCCGGAGCTGAGCATGGGCTCACTTTTTACCAGCGCTATTACAGAGCAGCTTTTGAGCATTGATGTGATGAGCATGACGCCTATCGAGGCCATGAATATGCTCTATAAATTGCAGGACGAGGCACGAAAGGAGAGCGGTCGCTGATGGCAGATACACATGTGGTACAGCTTTTAGATACCAATACGGCCAACCAGATTGCGGCAGGCGAGGTTGTAGAAAAGCCAGCCTCCGTGGTTAAGGAATTAGTGGAAAACGCTCTGGATGCCGGTGCAACCCAAATCGATGTCACCACCTTTGCCGGTGGCACGGAATATATTCGCGTGGTGGATAATGGCTGCGGCATGAGCGAGGCAAACGCTCGCTTAGCGGTTTTGCGCCATGCTACCAGCAAGATTGTGAAGGCGGAGGATTTACTGAGCCTGCACACCCTGGGCTTTCGCGGTGAGGCTCTGCCCAGTATTGCTTCCGTTTCTAATTTTACTCTATTAACTCGCCCGTCTGATGAGGATTTGGCAACCTCCGTGCATATCGATGGTGGCGAGAATATGGAGGTTACTAGCACGGGCGCTGGTGCTGGCACCACGGTAATTGTAGAAAATCTTTTCTTTAATGTGCCGGCTCGCCGTAAGTTTTTAAAAACGGTGGTGACGGAGGGGCGTTATATTAGCGAGCTGTTGACTAAGCTGGCTTTGTCCCGTCCCGATGTGCGCTTTCGCTTAGTGAATAATGATAAGGAAGTGCTGCACACACCGGGTGATGGTGATTTGCAGGGAACGATTAAGGCGCTTTATGGTCGCAATGTGGCCCAGGAGCTTTTGACAGTTAATTTTGCAGACCCCAAGATTAAAATTAGCGGCTTTATTGGCAAGCCCACTTTGCTCAAGGGTAATCGCCAATGGCAAACGCTCTTTGTCAACGGGCGCAGTATCGGCAATAAGATGCTGGCCAAGGCCATTGACCACGCTTATCAATCCCAAATTCCTAAAAGTGGCTTCCCCTTTGCTGTATTGAATATTACTATTGATACTGCTGCTGTGGATGTGAATGTGCATCCCCAAAAGAGTGAAATAAAATTTAGTGACGAAAGCTTAGTGTATAAGGCTATGTTTAAAGCGTTGACGGACGCCTTGACCAGGCCCATGAGTGCGCAAAAAACGGAGATGACATTGCTGCCTGATTCGGAGCTGAATGCTTATGTTAAGCCAAGGCAGCCTTTGCAAAATGTGCAGGCGCAAGCTGGCGCGGCGAGGGTGGAGACTAAGCTGCGTGAGCATGGTGAGGCCGCGGCTAAGCCCATGCCTCCTTTGCATGGCAGTGTAAGCAATAAAAATACTCGCCCTGCCATAGCCAATCCGGTGTTCAAAACGCCGGCGGAGCCCATTTTTAAGGAGCCGGAGCCCTATGAGGCACCTATGAGCGTGGTTAGTGTGGTGAAGCAGCGTCAAGAGGCGGTGCAGGCGCCCCAGCAACAAAGCATTTGGCAGCCCTTTGAGGATTTTTCTAAGGGCGAAGCAAAGGCGGATGCTACTGGTGTTTATGATCTGGGCCGAAGGGAAACTGTCCTTGCAGTGCATGAGGCAAGGGAAGAATTTGCTCAAGGAACTGGCAAGGCAGCAGCAAGTATGCCCATGGCAGAAAATGCTGCCCCTGGGATAGCCAAGCGCGAAACCATAAAATTTACTGATACGGATAGTGGTTTGGCCACCATTTGGCCCATTGGCCAAGTGGACAAAACCTTTATTATTGCCCAATCCGAGGATACACTTTATTTGATTGACCAGCATGCGGCTCATGAGCGCATTTTGTATGACAAGCTGGTGGCAGCCCATGAGCAGGTGCCGGCACAGCAGCTTTTGATACCCTTGTTTTTGGATATGGATGCCGAGTCCATCGAGCGAATCCAAGAGCATCGTGAGGAGTTTTTACGACTGGGCGTGGATGTTGAGCCGGGCGGCGAAAGCATGCTGCGCGTGTCCAGCCTGCCCACGGATATCCGAGCCGAGGATGCCGAGGAGTTTATCCAAGAGATTTGCAAAATGCTGGGCGAGCTGCGCGATATTAAGGGCAGCGATTTGCGCCAAGAGGTGCTGCATATGACGGCCTGCAAGGCTGCTATTAAGGCAGGGCAGCTGCTGACCATGCAGCAAATGCGCCAGCTGATTATCGATTTGTGCAATACGGAGCATCCCTTTACCTGTCCCCATGGTCGCCCCTGCATGATTGCTATTGATAGCAATGAGCTTTATAAAATGTTTAAAAGGACGGGCTTTTAAATGCTGGCGGGAAAATACGCGGTGATGCTAAGCCGCAATGCCAGGGGCAGCGGGGCCATTGCAGCTGCCAAGGCCATGGCAGCGGAGCTGGGCGTGACCTATTTGGATAGACCTCATAATCAGGTTTTAGAGGAGTTTATGGTGGCCCAGGGCTTGGAGGCGGTCATTGTGTTAGAGAAGGATGGGCCACGCATTCATAGCCAGTACGGTACCTTTGCCTACCATCCGGGTATGGCCGAGATTAGGGTGCAGCAGCTTTTGCGCGGTGCGCCGGACCATTTGGTGAAGGCGCTGGACTTGCGATGTGGCGCTAGGGTTTTAGACTGCACTTTGGGTTTAGCTAGCGATGCGGCGGTGGCTGCCTGCGTGGTGGGCGAGACAGGCAGGGTGGTGGGCTTAGAGGCTTCATTGCTTTTGCATTTTGCGGTAAAGCACGGCTTGGCTCATTATGAGTGCAAAACACCACTTTTAACGGCGGCGCTGCGGCGGGTGGAGGCCGTCCACGCAGTGGCGGCGGAGTATTTGGCTAGCTGCGCTCCCGATAGCTATGACGTAGTTTATTTTGACCCCATGTTTCGCCATCCTGTGCAGGGATCTAAGGCCATGGAGGCCTTGCGACCTCTTGCTTTAGAAGAGCCCTTGGCCAAGTCCACCGTGGAGCTAGCCTTAAAGGTAGCGCCGAGAGTGGTTATTAAAGAGCGCAGCGAATATTTGTTGGCAGAATATGGCTGTACAGAATATGTGGGCGGAAAATATAGCCGCATAAAATTTGGCATTATCAGGAGGTAAAATTGGTGACAGAGCTAAAACAGCACAAGGAAAGGGTTTTAGTCATCCTAGGACCAACTGCCACAGGCAAGAGTCACTGTGCCATCGAGATTGCCAAAAAATTTCAAGGCGAAATTATCTCCGGCGACTCCATGCTGGTATATCGTGATATGAATATTGGCACTGCTAAGCCCACGGCAGCGGAGCTGGCGGCGGTGCCCCATCATTTGGTGAATATTTTGCCACCGGAGGCAAGCTTTAGTGTCGTAGATTTTAAGGAGCAGGCCCAGCGCCTGATTACGGAAATTAATGGGCGCGGGCATTTGCCCATTATTGCGGGCGGAACGGGCCTCTACATTAAGGCACTCCTTGAAGATTACGCCTTTAACAGCGTCTCCGAGGATAATGAGCTGCGAGAGCGCCTGACTAGGGAGGCTCAGGAGCAGGGGCCGGAGGCCTTGCATCAGCGTTTAGCCCAGCTGGATGCGGAGGCAGCGGCGCGCATTCACCCCAACAACGTGCGTCGGGTGGTGCGGGCGCTGGAGGCGGCGCTGGGCGGCGAGCAAGTAAATCAGTACGGTGCTAGCGAAAGTCCCTACGATGCACTCGTCATTGGCTTAGAGATGGAGCGTGGCGCTTTGTATGAACGCATTAATCGCCGTGTGGATTTAATGCTGGAGGCTGGCCTAGAGCAGGAGGTGCGCGACCTTTTGGCACATGGCGTTAGCCCGGAGTGCCAAAGCATGCAGAGCATTGGTTATCGCCAGTTGGTTTGGTACATTAATGGTAGCATGGATTATGCTCAAGCAGTGGATAAATTAAAGCAGGCTACGCGCAATTTTGCTAAAAGGCAGATAACCTGGTATAAAAAAATGCCCTATATTCAGTGGCTAAAGCTGGATGCAGAAGCAAATTATGCGAACGTAGTGGGAAGAATTTGTGAAATGCTTGTAGAAAAAGGCATTTCGTTGTAAAATTATAATATAGAGATAAATTGGAGGGGATTTTATGATGAACTGTGCAAAACCCGCAATGAATTTACAAGATAGCTTTTTGAACCATGTCCGCAAGGAAAATCTTGGTGTTATTATCTATTTGATGAATGGCTTCCAAATTCGCGGCTTGGTGCGTGGCTTTGACAATTTCACTGTGATTATCGAAAATGAAGGTAAGCAGCAGCTGGTTTATAAGCATGCTATTTCTACTATTTCTCCGGCGACTAATATTACCATCATGCAACCGGAAAAGAAAGAATAATATCGTCCATAAGGCATCATCTGCGTCGCAAAGGCTTCTAGGAGTATTATTTATACGCCGTCGGCGCCTTTGCTCGCATCTAATACATTCTGCACGATATTAAGTATTTGAATTATTATTAGTATTTTTTATCTTATAGAAAAACGGCGCTGCGGCGTTGTTTTTCTTTTTGGAGTGGAAGATGTTCGATTATCTGGCCCTTTTTGAGCAATATTTACTGGTGGAGCTGGGCTTGGCTGATAATACCAGAGCGGCCTATTTGCGTGATTTGCGCTTGCTACAAAAGGCCTTGGGCATGAAGGAGAGCGAAGCTCTGCTCACTGTGAGCCGCAGGCAGCTTTTGGCATATTTGTCCCAGCTTAAGCAGGCGGGTCGCAGTGCCAGCACTATTGCCCGCAAGCTGGCTTCCATCAAAGCCTTTTATCGCTTTTTGACAGCGGAGCGCTATATTCGGCGTGACCCGGCAGAGGTGCTGGAGGCAGCTCAACGAGGTCTGCATTTGCCCAAGTTTTTGAGCGTGCAGGAGGTGGATAACCTTTTAAATGAGCCCAATTTGGGCACCCTTGAGGGCTATCGAGATAAAACGATGCTGGAAACGCTTTATGCAACGGGCATGCGCGTTTCTGAGCTGGTTAGCGTGCCGGTGCAAAATGTGGACTTAAAAATGCAGTATTTAATCGTCATGGGCAAGGGCTCCAAGGAGCGCATGCTGCCCTTGGGGCGAACTGCTTTAAAGTATTTGGAGCGCTATTTGCATGTAGTTCGTCCCCAGCTTTTGCATGGGAAGCCCGAAGCAGCCAAGGAATTATTTGTGACGAGCTGGGGCGGGGCCATGACTCGGCAGCGGGTCAACGAGCTTATCGAAGAATATGCTAAAAGCGCCGGCATTACCAAGAGGGTAACGCCCCATATGCTGCGCCATTCCTTTGCCACGCATTTGCTGAATAATGGCACGGATTTAAGAGTGGTGCAGGAGCTTTTAGGTCATGCAGATATATCAACCACGCAAATCTATACCCATTTGGATATGGAGCGTTTGCGTGAGGTTTATGATAAAACTCATCCCAGAGCCTAATTGTGAGAAAAGGAGAGGGATTTATGGCAACAAGAAGAAAGAAAGAGTCCTCCGGCGGGAAATATGTTATCCTGTGCTTGATTGGCATTATCGCTATTTTAGCTGTAGCCTGCGGCATGTTTTATGCTAATGGCCGCAGCAAAAAGGATGTGGGCGATAGCAAGGGTAGTGCTCCTGCCAAGGAGGTTAATTTGCTGGACGAGTCCATCGAGGCACAGCGTTTGGTGGATAATATCCTGCTGAAAAAGGATAATTGGCAGCTCATCGAAAATGACCACGGCAAGAAAAACGTGGAGGTTGAGGAGTCCGGCGCTAAGGTACAAATCAACCAGCGTAATTTAGCTGTGGGCGTGCCCCTAAGCACTAGCTTAACCGGAGCCGGGGATTGGCTCAAAACCAAGGTGGAGGCTGCTGGCTTGACCTATATTTCCGGAAGAATGAGCAAGTATAAAAAATGGGACGCCTATAAGGCTGAGGTGGGCATTAGTGTGAAGGCCGGGTCCGGCAGCAAAAGCTTTGTTACGGATACCATTTTCTTTTTCCATAATGGTAATTTGACTAAGAAGGACAAGGATGTGAAGGATTTACCTGAGGAGCCAGTGCTTGAGGCGAGGCAATACAAGGGTAAAATCGCCATTATAATCGATGATTGTGGCGCGGATATGAGCTCCGTACGCACACTGCTCAATACTGGCCTGCCCTTTAGCTATGCAATTTTGCCCAATAAGGAGTTTAGCAGTGATGTGCTAGAGATGGTAAAGAGCAAGGGACGCGTGCCCCTGCTGCATTTACCCATGGAGCCCCTCAGTCGCAGTGCCATGAGTGAGGGAAGCCGCACAGTGCTAACCGGTACAAGTGCCGCTACCCAACAAAGCTTGGTGCGCAAGCATTTGAGTAGCTTACCCGGCGTTGTTGGTGTCAATAATCATCAGGGCTCTAAGGCTACGGCGGATAAGGCAACCATGAAGGCAGTGCTGCAGGTGCTTAAGAACGAGAAAATGTTCTTTGTAGATAGTAGAACTAATTCTGCCTCCGTGGCTCGCGATATGGCGAAGCAAATGGGCGTAGCCACGGCTCGTAATGATATCTTCCTAGATAACAGCAGTAATGTGGAGGATATTCGCAAGCAGATTTACAAGGCCTTTGCCATGGCAGAAAAAAATGGTAGCGCCATTGCTATTTGTCATGCCCGTCCCAACACAGCTAAGTGCTGGCAGCTTTATGCTGAGGAGTTTAAAAAGAGCGGCATTACCTTTGTGCCTGTAAATAAGCTCTTATATTAATCTAGCGAATGCGTCACTGGGGGCCTGCTAGGAGCCTGCTTGTGGCAATTAGCATAAAAAGAGGGAGAAGAAAATGTCAACTTATGTGGATGAAACAATCGCCAAATATGAAAGGTACATCAATCCTGCGCAAGCAAAGCTCTTTCGCTTTATGGGCTTGGACAGCGTGGAGGCCAGTGCTTCCGGCTGGACCATTACCGATAGCGAGGGACAGGAGTTTATTGACTGCTTAGGTGGCTATGGCATGTTTGCTTTGGGCCATCGTCATCCCAAGGTGGTGGAGGCAGTGGAGCGGGAGCTGCACGGCATGCCCATGTGTGGCAAGGTGCTTTTCAATCGACCCATGGCTGATTTAGCAGAAAGCTTGGCGGAGATTACTCCCGGTGAGCTGCAATATAGCTTTTTTGTTAATAGCGGTACCGAAGCGGTTGAGGGCTGCCTGAAGGTGGCTCGCTTGGCTACGAAAAGAAGTAAATTTGTTGCTGCTAAAAATGCCTTCCACGGCAAAACCTTTGGTAGCTTAACAGCTACCGGTCGCGATTTATATCGCGAGCCCTTTAAGCCACTTTTAAATGGCTTCACCCATGTGGAATATGGTGATGCTGAGGCCTTGGCTGCTGCTGTGGACGAGGAAACGGCGGCTGTGATTTTAGAGCCCATTCAAGGCGAGGGCGGCATTATTGTGCCGCCGGCAGGTTATCTGCGCCGAGCAAAGGAAATTTGCGAGGCTAAGGGAGCACTCTTGATTGCGGACGAGGTGCAGACCGGTATCGGTCGCACCGGCGCTTGGTTTGGTGTTAATGCTGATGGCGTTGAGCCTGATTTGATGGCCTGTGCTAAGGCCTTGGGCGGTGGCGTGATGCCAATTGGCGCTATTATTGGTACTCCTCGCGCTTGGCAGGGACTTATTGAAGCACCCTTTTTGCATACCTCTACCTTTGGCGGTAACCAGCTAGCCTGCGCTGCGGGTGTGGCTGCTATCAAGACTATTAAGGAAGAGGATTTGCTGCGTCGCGGCAGCGAGGCAGGGGCCTACCTTAAGGCTGGACTGGAGAAAATTGCGGCAGAGTTCCCCGATGTTGTCACCCAGGTGCGCGGTCGTGGCATGATGCTTGGCATTGAGCTCACCAAAGAAGGCGCTGGCGGTATGCTGATGAGTTTGATGATCATGAAGCATATTATCGTGGCTTATACTCTGAATAATCCTAAGGTTATTCGCATGGAGCCGCCCTTGATTATGCCCAAGGAAGTTATTGACCATGTGCTGGAAGAGTTCCGTGACGCAGTTAAGCAAACTGCGGAGGTTATAGAGGATTTATAATCGTCCATAAGGCGCTATCTGCTTCGTTGCGGCTTCTAGGACTATTATAGATACACTAGCGTTGCGCCTAGCAAATAGTACCTTGTAAACGATTATACAAAGGAGAATATTTATTATGCCATATGTTGAAGTGAAAGAAACTATCAAGGCTACCCCGGCTAAGATTTACGATATCATCAAGGATATGCCTGCTTATCCAAACTTCATGAAGGATTTGGTGAGCGTTGAGGTTTTAGAGCGTGGTGAAAACTACACTATTTCCCACTGGGTGAGCAATGTGGATGGTCGCAAAATCATTTGGACCGAGCGCGATACCTTCTATCCGGAGCAAAATAAAATCACCTACGCTCAAACAGAGGGTGATTTAAAGAAGATGGAGGGCGAATGGAATATCGTGCCCCAGGGCGAGGAATGTGAGGTTACTTTGTCCGTGGATTTTGAATTTGGTATTCCCATGATTGCAGGTTTGCTCAATCCTATTTTAAAGAAAAAAGTTCGTGAAAACAGTGAAAATATGTTGACATCTATTAAAGAGCAAATTGAAAAATAAGACTGCACTTGTTATAATAAAAGTAGCATCGCTGTAGATGCGCAATTTGAATTTGCTTTTACTTGAGGAGGAATATTTTTAATGAAAACAGCTTTTCTTATGGCGCTGATGACCATACTGCTCATGGCAATCGGCGACTACTTTGGCGGTTTGCAGGGCATGACCATCATGCTGGTATTTGGCGTGGTTATGAACTTCTTCACCTATTGGAACAGTGATAAAATGGTTTTGGCCCATTATCGCGCTCAAGAGGTGAATGCTCGCACCGCTCCTAGACTTTATGCCATTGTAAAGCGCTTGGCAGATCGTGCTAAGCTGCCCATGCCCAAGGTATATGTTATTGACAGCCCTGTGCCTAATGCTTTTGCAACCGGCCGCAACCCGGAGCATGCTGCTGTAGCAGTGAACACTGCCTTGGCAGACCTTTTGGATGAGGATGAATTGGCAGGCGTACTGGCCCACGAGCTGAGCCACGTTAAGCATCGTGATATTTTGATCAGCACTGTGGCCGCATCCATGGCTGGTGCTATTTCCACCATTGCTCAATGGGGTATGTTCTTTGGCGGTGGTCGTGACGAAAACGGTGAAAGCCGCAATCCCTTTGCCACTATTTTGGTAATGATTTTGGCTCCCTTGGCAGCTGCCCTGATTCAAATGGCTGTGTCCCGCTCCCGCGAGTATATGGCTGATAAATCCGGCGGCGAGCTGTGCGGCAATCCCAATGCTTTGGCTGATGCACTTTTGAAGATTGAAGCCTTTGCTAGACGCCGTGTAATGCCCGGCGCTACGGAAGCAACTGCCCATATGTTCATCATCAACCCCTTTAGCGGTGTGAACATGAAGCAATTGTTCAGCACTCACCCGCCCACAGAGGAACGTGTGCGCCTGCTGCGCGAGCAAGCTCGCGCTATGCGCTAAGCAAGAATTAGCGTAAAATTGTTGGCAAATTTACCTAGATTTAGTATAATAAATAATGGACTATAATCGTGATGGCGATTTAGTATAATCAAATTCAATTTATGTTAGGAGAGATTCCAATGGCTATTGAAAAGACTTTTATTCTGGTTAAACCCGACGGCGTAAAGAAAAACTTGGTTGGCAACATCCTGGCTCGTTTCGAAGCAAAGGGTCTGAAAATCGTTGCTCTGAAAATGATCGTAGCTCCGAAAGAAGTTGCTGAAACCCACTATGCTGAGCACAAAGAAAAACCCTTCTTTGGCGAGCTGGTTGACTTCATCACCTCTTCTCCGCTGGTTGCTGCTGTAATCGAAGGCGAAAACGCTATTAAAGCTGTTCGTCAACTGAACGGTGCTACCAATCCTCTGGAAGCTGTTCCCGGCTCTATCCGTGGCGACTATGCTCTGACCATCGGCGAAAACATCGTTCATGGCTCCGACAGCCCGGAAGCTGCTGCTCGTGAAATCGCTAACTGGTTCAAACCCGAAGAAATCTGCTAATTTTTAGTTGTTCTTTCAAAACATACCCCCATGTTAATAGCTTTTGGCATGGGGGTTGTTTTTGTAATGGGGCTTATACTTTAGATAACAAGGGCTTGTTGTTTAAACTATAACTCTCACACATATTTAATTGACGAAAGGATGATTCAAATGAAAAAAGCTGCTGTCTATACCCGTACTGGCGATAAGGGTACTACTGGTTTGTACACTGGTGAGCGTGTGCCCAAGCAATCCCTGCGTGTGGAGGCCTATGGCACTGTTGACGAAATAACCTCTGCTTTGGGCTTGGCTCGTGCTCAAGCAACTCGTGATGACGTGAAGGAAACTATTTTTAATGTGCAAAAGCTGCTCATGAGCGTGATGGCTGACATTGCTAGCTTGAATCTGCCTGAGCCCTACATCAAGGAAGAGCATGTAAAGCTTTTTGAAAGCACCATTGATAAATTTGATGCTTTGCTCGCCCCCTTGGGACATTTCATTATCCCCGGCGACACCGTAGCTGCTGCAGCTTTGGATATTGCCCGCACCACCACCCGCCGTGCAGAGCGTTGCCTGCTGCGTTTGGCAGAAACTGAAGAGGTAAATCCCAACGTGCTGATTTGCTTGAATCGCTTGTCTGACTTGTGCTTTATTCTGGCTCGTGTGGAGAGCGAAGTAAAATAATTTAAAAAGTATTAAACCTCCTGTAAAAGAGCGGTAAAGAAGGCTCTCTTGCAGGAGGTTTTGTGTTTTTGACTATTTTTCAGTTAAAGAGGAGAGATAGGAATTCAAGGCTTCCATGAGGTATGCGATTTCGGAGCGCTGGTCGAAATTACCGATTTTACGAATTTGTCCCTGGGTAAGGAAGAAGAACATGATGATGCCCTCCAGGGTAAAGGCAACGTGGGTTGGCTTGATATCGGTTATAATTTCCCCACAGGCAATGGCTTCGTTGACCAGCTCCGCCATAAATTGATGGATCTTGTAGAGGCGGTTTTTGACATAGTTTTCGAACATGGGCTGGGGACTGAGCAGCTCCCGATAGATAAGATGCATATTATAGGGCTGCTTGAGCTGCATTTCTGCAATAGAATCCACATAGCTACGCAGCTTTTGCAGGGGAGATTCCATTTGCGCACGGATTTTATCCTGCAGCTTGAGGAATTTATCAGCTTCCGTGTAGAGAACTTCTTGGTAGAGATTTTTTTTGCCACCAAAATAATAGGAAATTAGGGCACTGTTAACGCCACTGGCAGTGGCAATTTGCTTAATGGAAACAGCACTAAAATTTTCTTGAGCAAAGAGCTTTGTGGCTGCTTGTAAAATTTTAGCTGCACTGCTTGCTGTGGCAGAGTCATTCAATTTATTATCAATTTCGTTCATACATATTACCTCACTTTGAGCGAGTCTTATGCTATGTATTATACACTATTTTCTCTTTCTAGTAAATTCGTAATTTAACATTGGCTGGCTACTGTTGATTTACGCCTTTTACTTTTAGTTTATGGTATAATATAAGAGTAGAACAAGCGAGGTGGAATGTGATGCTGCCGGATGATAAAGAATACAAACGCATTAAGCCGCCCTGGTATGTGCAGGTGATTTTGGCCTTTTATGGCTTTTTGTGGCTGAATATGATTTTTGTGACAGGCTTAAATAGCCTGCGTTTGGGGTATATTGATTATGACAGTGGCAGTATTTTTGTGGCTATGACACTTGGCTTAAAGCTTATCTTTTGGTATATGGATAAATATTATGGAGGGGAATAATGGAGCTTTGGGATATATATGACAGCAATAAACAATTAACTGGTCGCACCATGAAGCGTAATGATTGGTGCTTAAAGGATGGTGAATACCATTTGACGGTGCTGGGCGTGGTGCAGCACACAGATGGACGTTTTTTGATTACCCGCCGTGTGCTAACCAAGGCTTGGGCTGCTGGCTGGTGGGAGGTGCCGGGCGGCGCTTGCATGGCGGGAGAAAGCTCACGTCAGGCAGTTAATCGCGAGGTGCTTGAGGAAACTGGCTTGGATGTTGCTGCCCTACCTGGTGAGCCTTTAGTGACCTATCATAGGGAAAACCCTGGCGAGGGCGATAATTATTTCGTGGATTGCTATCGCTTTACCTTGGATTTTGAGTCAAGTGCCGTCAAGGTGCAGGAGGCTGAGGTTTTGCAGTGGAAGCTGGCTACCTTAGAGGAAATTAAGGAGCTAGCGGCTCAGGGTATTTTCCTTCATTACGATAGTATTAAAGCAGTGTTTGAGTGAGTTAGGTTATGGTCGCTTCGCTGCGAGCTATGGTTGTTGATTGCAAATTTCTTATTGAGGACTTGACTACTTCTGCTTGTAAAAAATGGTACAACGTGGTAAAATAGTACGGTGAATGTTAATTTTTTACATAATGCTGGATGAATCGATATTGATTTAAAAGTTTGGAGGAATTAAAGTATGTCAGGACATTCTAAATGGGCAAACATTAAGCATAAAAAGGGTAAAGCAGACGCACTGCGCGGCAAGATTACCACTAAAATCTCCCGCGAGATCACCATTGCTGTACGCATGGGCGGTGCTGACCCCACTGGTAATATGAAGCTGAAGCTGGCCTTGAGCAAGGCTAAGGCTAATAATATCCCCAAGGATAATATCCAACGTGCTATCCAAAAGGGTGCAGGTGCTTTGGAGGGCCAAAGCTTCGAAGAAATCACTTACGAAGGCTATGGTCCTGCAGGCGTAGCTATGATGGTTAGCTGCCTGACTGATAACCGTAACCGTACTGCTGCAGATGTACGCCATGTATTCAGCAAATACGGCGGTAACCTGGGTGCTACCGGCTGCGTTGGTTACATGTTCCAACAAAAGGGCGTGTTTGCAGTTAGCAAGGAAACTGGCGTAGAAGAGGACGACCTGATGATGGTTGCTCTGGAAGCTGGCGCTGAAGATATTAAAAACGAAGAAGAGGGCTTCGAAATCGTAACCACTCCGGATACCTTTGATGATGTGGAAAAGGCATTGGCTGACGCTGGTATCGAGGTGGAGATGGCTGAGATTACCATGATCCCTGATACCATGGCAGAGCTGTCCGCAGAGGATGCCGAGAGAGTGCAAAAGATGCTGGACGTGCTTGAGGATTTGGACGACGTTCAAGACGTTTATCACAACGCTGACTTGCCGGAAGACGACGAGGAATAAGATTATTTACGGGAAAGCAGGCAAGGTTTTGTCTGCTTTCTGTTTTTGTGAGGAAGATTATGCTGGTTTTAGGAATAGACCCGGGTACAGCCATTTGCGGCTATGGCTTGGTGGATATGACGGGCAATCGCTTGCGTCCCGTGTTCTATGGCTCCATATTGACGGACAAGGACATGCTGCCGGAGCTGCGGCTCAAAAAAATCTATGATGATTTAACTGAGATTATCGAGCATTTTCATCCGGATTATATGAGCATTGAAAAGCTTTTTTTCAATCGCAATGTAACCACGGCTATTCCCGTAGGCCAGGCAAGGGGTGTGGCACTTTTGGCAGCTGCCAATCAGGGGCTGCCGGTGATGGAGTTCACGCCCATGCAGATTAAGCTCAGTGTGGTGGGCACGGGCAGTGCCACCAAGGAGCAGGTTATTTTTATGGTGATGCATTTGCTCAATATTCGGGAGAAGATTAAGCCTGACGATACGGCGGATGCCTTGGCGGCTGCGATTTGTGGCGTCAACACGGCTTCCACGCGCAGATGGCAGGAGGGAAGATAGATGATTGGCTCTATTAAAGGCAGTGTTAGCTATTTAGGTCCTGATTTTTGCCTATTAGAAACCGCTGGTGGTGTGGGCTATCGCGTTTTTATGCCGGCGGCGCATTTGGCGCAGCTGGCCTTAGGAGCGCAGGTCAAGGTGCACACCCATACTGCAGTGCGCGAGGATGCGATTTTGCTCTATGGCTTTTTGAGCCAAGAGTATTATAATTTGTTTGAGCTACTCTTGGGCGTTAGTGGTGTTGGTCCCAAGATGGCCTTAGGTATTTTATCTGCTATTAAGCCGGAGGCTTTTTATTTGGCTGTGCAGAGCAGGGATGTCAAGACCTTGACTAAGCTGCCCGGTATTGGCAAAAAGACTGCGGAGCGTATGCTGCTGGAGTTAAAGGACAAGGTTGGCGCTGCTAATGGCGAAGCTGGCAGCGACTTTGGCGAAAGCATTGCTTCTGGTGGCAGCGGCGCTGTGGCCGAGGCCATGGAGGCGCTGGCATCCTTGGGCTATAGCAATAGCGAGATTATGCCGGTGCTGAAGCAAATTCCCGATGCTGAGAAGCTCAGCGGTGAGGAAGTGCTAAGGCAGGCACTGAAATTGTTTGCGAAGAGGTAGATAATTCCTCCACCGCAAGCGGTCCCCCTCCCTTTTGAAAGGGAGGCATAGAGGAGATTGATGACAATGGAATTCGATGACAGAATTATTGCCGGAGCGGAGCAGGAAGCAGATGGCTGGCAATACAGCCTGCGTCCCCGTCTTTTAAATGAATATATCGGCCAAAGCCAGGTCAAGGATAATCTATCCATCTTTATCAAGGCTGCGGCAGCTCGCCATGAGGCACTTGATCATGTGCTGCTCTTTGGACCTCCGGGACTTGGCAAAACAACCTTAGCCAATATTATTGCCAATGAGCTCAACGTGAATATTCGCGTTACTAGCGGTCCTGCTATTGAAAGACAGGGCGATTTAGCAGCCATTCTCACTAATTTGGGTGATAATGATGTGCTTTTTATTGATGAGATTCATCGCTTATCCAAAACCGTGGAGGAAATTTTATATTCCGCCATGGAGGACTTTGCGTTAGATATTATTATTGGCAAGGGCCCCGCGGCTCGCAGCGTGCGCTTAGACTTGCCGCATTTTACGCTTATCGGCGCTACTACGCGCTTGGGGGCTATCGCAGCACCCTTGCGTGACCGCTTTGGCGTGCAATGCCGTTTGGAGTTTTACAAGCCGGAGGAGCTGCAGTTTATCATCACTAGGGCAGCGGATATTTTAGGTGTGAAGATTGATAGCGAGGGCGCCAATGAAATTGCGCGTCGCAGTCGCGGTACGCCCCGTATTGCTAATCGCTTGCTGAAGCGTGTGCGTGATTTTGCCCAGGTTTTAGGCGTGGAAACCATCACTCGCCAATTGGCTGACGAAGCCTTGGCTAAGCTAGAGGTGGATTGTTACGGCCTGGACCGTAACGATAGGCGTATTTTGAACACTATTGTCAAGACCTTTGGCGGTGGACCGGTGGGTATTGAAACCATTGCAGCTGCTGTAAGTGAGGAGTCCGGCACTATTGAGGATGTAATTGAGCCCTATCTTATTCAGTTAGGCATGCTGCAACGCACTCCCCGCGGACGCCGCGCTACTCGCGAGGCCTACCGCTATTTGGGTGTGCCCATGCCGGAGAAATAGGTGAGGCTATGAAGCTATTATTACATGCTTGCTGCGGTCCCTGTGCTTGCTATCCAACGGAAAAGCTTACAGGGGACGGAGTGGATTTTTCCATACTTTATTTTAATCCCAATATTCATCCCTATAAGGAGTTCAAGCAGCGCTTGAGCACCCTGCGTGAGTTTTGCGAGAAAAAAGAATATGATTTGATTATCAATAAAAGCTATCCTTTGGAGGACTGTGTGCGGGGCATGCTCCATGAGTATGAGGTGGGCTCCGTGCGCTGTGCTTATTGCTATCGTGTGCGGTTGCGTTATGCGGCACAGTTTGCCAAGGAGCATGGCTATGATGCCTTTAGCACAACGTTGCTAGTGAGTCCTTATCAAAAGCATGAGCTGATTAAGCGCGAGGCAGAGGCTGCGGCGCAGGAGTTTGGCGTGCCCTTCTTTTATGAGGATTGGCGCACGGGCTACCAGCGCGGTGTGGATATTAGCCTTGAGCTGGGGCTTTACAGGCAGCAATATTGTGGCTGCGTATTTAGTGAGAGGGATAGGTATGAGGTGGTGAAGAAGCCGAAGGGCGAGCCACCCAAGGGTGAGTTTATAGTTGTAAGTAAGTATATCAAAATGGTGAATAGCGCGAAGTAAGTAAGGTGGTGACCACGAGCTTGCTGAAAAAGATAATAATTACATTGTTGATTGCGTTAGGTTATTTATATGGTGCCTTTGGCTTGAGTAGAAGTGAGGCGGCTGAGCTAATTAGAGTAGCACTGGTGCATAACCAAGCGACTGCTGAGATTAGCTGTGAAAGCGATTTTGAAGTGCAAAGCGGGTCGAAAAAGACTGTAATTCCAAAGGGTAAATTTTTCCTTTATGTTCAAGAGGGAAATTTAATTTTGGAAGAGGTGGCAGCTAAAAAGGTGCAGAACCAAGTCGCAACAGAGCCCAAAGCGAAAAGCTCCGGAAGGCATGAGTTCGGCAGCACGCTGTACTTAAACGCGCTCGATGGCAAGGCAGTGCCCAAGGTAAACCAACGTGCTTATCAAGGATATCTGCGTGCCTTAGCGGATAACGGCAAGATTTTGCTGGTTAATTATGTTGACCTAGAGCAATACTTAGCTAGTGTGCTGCCTGCCAAAACCATGGTGGTGTGGCCGGATGAGGCTATCAAGGCCCAAGCGGTGGCCGCCCGTAGCTATGCTCTATATATGCGTCAGCTGAATCAGCGCAAACAGTTTGATTTGGCGGCTATTGATAAGGAGCTGCCCTATGAGGGCACGGGGCCTAGGATCGAAAAGGCTGGGGTTACGAAGCTAATTAAAGCTACAGCAGGACAGTATCTGGCAGATGCTAGCGGTATGCCGATTATGGCTGTGACCACATCTTCGTCTGGTGGTCGCACTGAAGCAGCCATTGGCGCGCTGGGTAGGGATTATGTTTACCTGCAATCCGTAGAGGATTATGATAGCGATAGCCCTGATTTTAAGTGGGAATACCGCGCCACTCCTGCTCTATTAGAGGGACAGCTTGCCCAACGTGGGTATACTGTGGGCAAGCTAAACAGCGTGCGGCTGTCGCCGTTGGACGCGCCTGATGATGACCGCACGCCCACAGGACGTGTGCGTTATTTGGTGCTTTCGGGCACTGCTGGTACAGTCAAAATTTCTGGCACTGAGTTAGCTGATATTATCGGCTTGAAAAGCACTTTGTTCGATGTGGAGACGGGTACGCCCCCACCGGAAACGCTTAAGGTGCCCATTGAGGACCGCTTTGGCTTTGAAGTGGGTAGTAAGGATATCGATATCAAGGTCAAGGAGGACGAGCGCCCTGTTTGGAATAAGCTGCTGCGCAGCTATCACTTGCTTAGCGGTGGTAAGGAAGAAAAAATTATCTTTCATGGTAAGGGTAAGGGTACTGGCCTAGGCCTTAGTGCTTGGGGTGCTCGCGGTATGGTGGTGGCTAACGAAAAGGCTACCTATACCCAGATTTTAGAGCATTATTATCCAGGGACCAGTTTAATAAAGAAAGAAGAATAACATGTTAGTTACAGATTTTGATTATGAATTGCCTAAGGAGCTGATTGCTCAGCATCCCATGGAGCCGCGGGATCATTCCCGTCTTTTGGTTGTAAACAAGGATGATGGCACTATTGAGCATAAGCATTTTTATGATTTAATAGAGTATTTGCATCCTGGGGATGTGTTGGTTTTTAATGATACAAGGGTAATCCCTGCGCGCTTGCATGGCTTTAAGGATACCGGCGCCCATGTGGAGGTGTTTTTGCTAACCCGCAAGAATACCACCGATTGGGAGGTTTTGGTGCGTCCTGGTAAAAAGCTGCAGGTGGGCGCAAAAATTAATTTTAGTGAAGAGCTATCCTGCGAGGTTGTTGACCATACGGACTTTGGCGGCCGTGTAGTGCGCTTTGCCTTCGATGGAATTTTTGAAGAAATCCTCGATCGCTTGGGTGAAACACCCTTGCCCCCCTATATTACTGCTCCCTTGGAGGACAAGGAGCGTTACCAGACTGTGTATAGCCGTGAGCGTGGCAGCGCTGCTGCGCCCACTGCTGGCTTGCACTTTACTAAGGAGCTTTTGCAAAGGATTAAGGAGAAGGGCTGTGAGGAGGTTTTCGTAACCTTGCATGTGGGTCTTGGTACCTTTAGACCTGTAAGCGAGGAAAAAATCGAAGACCATAAGATGCACAAGGAGTTTTACACCGTATCCCAAGAGGCTGCTGATGCAGTGAATAAGGCTAAAGCCGAGGGTCGCCGCATTATTGCTGTTGGTACGACCTCGGTACGCACTCTTGAGGCAGCTTGCAAGGATGGCAAGCTGCAGGCCGGTGGTAACTGGACCAATATCTTTATCTATCCTGGCTATAAATATCAGCTGGTGGATGCTTTGGTGACCAATTTCCATTTGCCCCAGAGCACGCTGCTCATGCTAGTCAGCGCATTATCCACCCGCGAAATTATGCTGAACACCTACAAGGTGGCTGTGGAAGAGAAGTATAGATTCTTTTCCTTTGGCGACGCCATGTTTATCAATAATGAAAAGATTTAGGAGGCTATATGCAGCACGCAGTAACCTACGAACTAATTAAAGAATGCAGCCGCAGCGGTGCTCGTCTGGGCCGCCTGCACACTCCCCACGGTACCTTTGAAACACCCATGTTCATGCCCGTGGGTACTCAGGCCACCGTTAAAACCCTTTCCCCCGAAGAGCTTTATGACATGGGAAGCCAAGTGATTTTGTCCAATACCTATCATTTGTTTTTGCGTCCCGGTCACGAGCTGGTGCGCAAGGCTGGCGGCTTGCACAAATTCATGAACTACAAAAAGGGCATGCTTACAGATAGCGGTGGCTTCCAGGTATTTAGCTTGGGCGCTATGCGCAAAATTACGGAAGAGGGCGTTATGTTCCGCTCCCACATCGATGGCAGCAAGCAATTCCTTTCCCCAGAGGTTTCCACCCAGGTGCAGGAGGCTTTGGGCGCAGATATTGCCATGGCCTTTGACGAGTGCATTCCCTATCCCTCCGATTACGAATATACAAAGCGCTCCACTTTGCGCACCAGTCGCTGGGCCAAGCGCTGCCAAGAGGCTCATACTCGTGAGGACCAATCATTGTTCGGTATTGTTCAAGGCGGTATGTTCCCTGATTTGCGCAAAATGAGTGTGGAGCAGCTCACCGAAATGGACTTCGCTGGATATGGCATCGGTGGTTTATCCGTGGGTGAGCCCAAGCCCATGATGTATGACATCTTGAGCCAAACCACTCCCCATATGCCCAAGGATAAGGCACGCTATTTAATGGGTGTTGGCACTCCTGATTGCATTGTGGAAGCTGTAAATCTTGGTGTGGATATGTTTGACTGCGTATTTCCAACCCGCGTAGCTCGTAACGGTACTGCCATGACCCACACCGGTCGCTTGGTTGTTCGCAATGCTACTTATGCGGAGGATTTTCGTCCTTTAGAGGATGGCTGCACCTGCTATGCCTGCCGTAACTATAGCCGCGCTTATATTCGTCATCTGTTCAAGGCTGAGGAAATTTTTGGTATGCGACTTTTATCCATCCATAATTTGCATTTCCTCCTGCACTTTGCGCAAGAGGTGCGCGAAGCTATTGCTAATGATACTTTCCCCGAATTTAGAGAAAGATTTTTAGAAAACTATCGCGGATAAAGGATTTTTAAGGTATAATAGAGAATATATAACTATTTTATAGCTATTTGGCTTTTGTGGAGGTGGAAATATGCAAGGTGGAGATACAATGGCAATGCTCAATTCATTATTGCCTTTTTTCTTGATGGGCGGCATTTTCTATTTTATGCTGTGGCGTCCGCAAAAAAAAGAGCAGCAAAAGCGTCGTGATTTGCTCAACAGTCTCAAAGTGGGCGACGATATCATCACTATTGGTGGTATCTATGGCAAAATCACCGCCATTAGCGAAAAACGCGTTAAGGTACAGGTTGCCGAAGGCGTGGAAATCGAAATGGCTCGCAATGCTGTTAGTGGTCATCAAGATCCGGCTAAAAATGCTTGAGCAGGATAAATTAACGCTGCGCAAGGCTTTACGTCAGCAGCGTGCTCAATTGACTAGGGAGCAGGTGATTGCTGCAGGTGCAGCGGTGACCCAGCATATCCTGGCCTGTGATGCTTTTCGCAATGCAAAGAGCGTCATGGGCTTTTTGGCGTTTGGCAAGGAGCTGGGCGTGGATGCGGTGCTGGATGCGGCCTTGACCATGGGTAAGACCGTGGCGGTGCCCCATATTGTATCCGCAACATGCTTTGAGCCTGTGCGCTTAAGGACGATGCAGGATTTTGCTCTGGACCGCTTTGGCATTCGCACAGTGAAACCGCCACTGGAGCTGCTAAAGCCAGAGGATTTTGACTTGGTTTTAGTCCCTGGTGTAGCCTTTGGCAAGGATGGCAGTCGCATGGGTATGGGGGCCGGCTATTATGATCGGTTTTTACCCTTAGCAAAAAAGGCGGTGCTTATGGGCGTAGCCTATGCTGACCTTCTGCAGGAGAGCCTTCCCTGTGATGAGCACGATGTAAAAATGCAGTGTATAGTTAGTGAAAGCGGAATTATTACTCTCGCACCGCTTTAACTGATAAATTTAAAAATCCATTTTAAGGAGGAAATTATTTTGCGTTGGAATGAGTTGGGGAAATTCCTGGTTATTGCGCTGGCGATAATCGGCGGTTTCTGCGTCTACATCTCCCCCCTGGCAAACTCTATTAAACAGGGCTTGGATTTGCAGGGCGGTACCCACGTTGTTCTGCAGGCTGTGGATACGCCTGAGCTGAAGGTGGATGATGATGCTGTAAATCGCAGTGTAAAAATCATCGAGCGCCGCGTCAACGAGTTGGGCTTAACCGAGCCTGTGATTCAACGTCAGGGCAAGGACCGTATTATTGTAGAGCTTCCCGGTGTTAAAGATCCCGAAAAGGCTATTGCCATGCTGGGCCGTACTGCCATGCTGCAGTTCAAGGATATTAACGGCAAGGTGGTTATGACCGGTAAGGACTTGAAGGATGCCAGAGCTCAGGTGTCCCAAGGTAACCAGGCTGTGGTTGGCTTGGAATTTAGCGACGAGGGCGGCAAAAAATTTGCTGACCTGACTGCGCGTAATGTTGGTAAACAAATTGCCATTGTGCTGGACGGCGAGGTGCTCACCGCACCCGTTGTACAAGAGGCTATCACCGGCGGCAGAGCGCAAATTTCTGGCTCCCGCAATGTGGAAGAGGCTGAGCATTTGGCTATTTTGCTGCGTAGTGGCAGCTTGCCTGTAAAAATTGAGGTGCTGGAAAACCGCACTGTTGGCCCCACTTTGGGTCAGGACTCCAAGGATAAGAGCGTTAAGGCCTTCCTGATTGGTATCGCCGGCGTTTTCATCTTTATGCTGCTTTTCTATCGCTTGGCCGGTGTTGTAGCAGATATTGCTCTTTTGCTTTACGTTATGCTGCTTTTGCTGGTAATGCGTTATTTGGGCGCAACCTTGACTTTGCCCGGTATCGCCGGTATCATCCTGTCCATTGGTATGGCTGTTGATGCTAACGTGCTGATTTTTGAGCGCTTCAAGGAAGAGGTTAAGAAGGGTAAGACTCTGCGTAGTGCTATGGATGCAGGCTTTAGCCGCGCCATCATCACTATTTTGGACTCTAACATCACAACCTTAATGGCAGCTGCTGTGCTGTTCTATTTGGGCACCGGCCCCATCAAGGGCTTTGCCGTTACTTTAGCACTGGGCACACTGCTCAGTATGTTCACCGCTGTTACCGTAACCAAGTTCTTAATGCGTTTCTTGGTTTACAGCAATATTACTAAAAGCTACTTCCTCTTTGGTGCTCGTGCACCGAAGCCGGCTGAGGCTAAGGAGGTGGCTAAATAATGAAGTTTTCTATTGTTAAAAACTACAAGATCTTCTTTGCTATTACCATTACCTTTTTGATTATCGGCTTTGGCTCTATGATTATGAAGGGCTTTAATCTGGGTATCGACTTTACCGGCGGTAGCATTATGGACTTGTCCTTTGATAAGCCCGTACAGGTTGCTCAGGTGCGTGATGTGTTGAAGGGCCATGATTTGGGCAATAGCATTATTCAGCTGGAAAGCAATGACAGTAATGCTAAAGAGGCAAAGGGCGTGCTCATTCGTACCGGTGTTATCAACGACGAAAAACGCCGCGCGGTTATGGACGATTTAAAGGGTCAGCTGGGCAATTTCTCTATCCAGCGCGTGGAGAACGTAGGCGCCACCGTAGGTGGCGAGCTAATACAGCAGGCTGTACTAGCCATTGTGCTGTCTTGGTTCTTAATGATTGCTTACATTACCCTGCGTTTTGAGTTTAAATTTGCTATTGCGGCGATTATCGCCTTGATTATCGACGTTAGCGTAACTCTGAGCTATTTCTCCTTGTTCCATATGGAAATGGACTCCTCCTTCGTAGCAGCATTGCTGACCGTAGTAGGCTATTCCATTAACGGCACCATCGTAATCTTTGACCGCATCCGCGAGAATTTGAAGATTCATCGTCGCAGCGAAAGTCTAAGCGATATGATTGATAACAGCATTTGGCAAACCATGGGCCGCAGCATTTACACTGTGGGCACCTCCTTGTTTGCCGTTGTTTCCATCTTCCTCTTTGGCGGCGAAACCATTCGCAATTTCTCCTTTGCTATGCTGGTTGGTTTCTCCAGTGGTGCTTATACCTCCACCTTCTTGGCAGGTCCCCTGTGGCTCTTCCTGAGAGGTAAAAAGGCTGGTCAATAAGCCGGGTTTACTTTGTTTTAAACAAAAAGCGAGCCATTAAAAAAATACAACAAAAATAAGCCCCTGCATTTTGGGATTTCCCGACATGCAGGGGCTTTTGTATGTCTTTAGACTTAGCTTTTTACTCTAAACACGATGGCATAGAGCACGGGTAGCACGACCAATGTGAGCAAGGTCGCACCGGTAAGGCCGCAAGCGATGGCCACCGCCATGGCGTTCCAAAACTGACTAGCGAACATGGGGATGAGCCCTAAAATCGTTGTGAAAGCGGCCAGCATAATGGGACGGAAGCGCACGATGGCAGACTCTACAATGGCATCCTGTAGCTGCATGCCCCCATCTAGATGCTGCTGGATTTGGTCCACGATAACCATGCTGTTACGAATGATGGTGCCGGTGAGGGCCAAAATGCCTAGCTCGGCCATAAAGCCCAGAGTGGAGTTGAAGAGCAAGAGACCGAAGATGACACCAATAATGCCCATGGGCGCCGTAAGCATAATTACTAAAAGCTTGCGCACGTCCTGCAGCTGAATCATGATGAGAATCATAATCAAGAGTATCATAATAGGTACAGGCTTCATCAAATAATTGAAGGTTTTTTGGCTATCCTCCAAGGAGCCACCGATTTCGATACTCATGCCTGCGGGTAAATGAGCGCGCATATCCGCTAGCTGCGCATATATTTCTTTAGTAATATCATTACCGGTGACTCCATCACAGATACCGCCATTGACGGTAATGGTGGGGCGCAGATTGCGTCGCCAAATCATGTTATCCTCGTTAGTATATTCCAGCCTTGCCACTTGGGAGAGGGGCACAGCGCCGCGACTAGTAGGAATGGAAACGGACTCAAGTTGACTTATGCTGGCTCGCTCGGCTGGGTCAAGCCTAAAAACGATACCAATTTCTTGGTCGCCCTCTAGATACCCGGCTACAGTATAGCCGCTAACCTGCGCTTGTAAGGCAGTGGCAACTGTTTGGCGGGTGAGACCCAGCTGCAAAAGCTTGTCGTTATCAACGGTAAGCTTGACAGCATTAGTTTCTTCCAGCCAGTCTAAGCGTGTCATAGTTACATAGGGATGAGCAGCCATCACTTGGCGTACTTGATTTGCGTACTTCTTTACCTGCACAGGGTCGCTGCCACTAACTCTAAGCATCACTGGATAGGGCGCAGGTGGTCCCAAGGGAATGGAACGGGAATAAGTAATAGCTTCGGGCAGCTTTTGGGCAGCTAGCTCGTTAATACGCCTTTCTAGTCGCAGACGCGCCTGCACATCCTTGGCCACCACCACTAGCTGAGCGTAATTATCCCTCGGCTGCACAGGGTCTATAACCAGCACAAAGCGGGGTGCACTTTTGCCCACATAGGTGGAAACATGGTCCAAATCAGGGTCATTTTTAATTAAATTAGTGAGCTTACGAGCAGCAGCATCGGTATTTTTGATGGAGCTGCCCTCGGGCAAATTTAATTCTACAAGGATTTCCGGCCTTACGCTAGCAGGGAAGAACTCCTGCTTGACAAAGCGCAGCATAAAAACAGCAAGGCTTAAAAGTGCTATGGCGATGCCTATCACTATGGTGCGATGCCTTAAGGACCAATGCAAAAGGCTGCGGAATTTTTGATAGAAAAAGCTGTCATAGCTATCCGCCTTGATAGCTGTAGGGCGAATCCAGGCGTAGCCTAAAACCGGTGCCAGCGTTGCAGAAACAAGCCAGCTTAGGAGTAGGGTAACGCTCATCACAGGGAATAGGCTATAGGCAAATTCAGAGGCCGAAGCTTTAGAAAAGGCGATGGGCATAAAGCCGAGACAGGTGATGACTGTACCTGTAAGCAGGGGCTTGCCACAGGTGGCAAAGGCGTAGGAGGCGGCAGCCTTGCGCTCCATACCCTCACTCATTTTTACCTCCATCAGCTCCACCACTACAATGGCATCGTCCACCAGCATGCCCAAGGAGATAACCAAAGCACCGAGGGATACCTTATGCAAATCGATGCCCATGGCAAACATGGCGGCGAAGGAGCCTAGCAAAATCAGGGGTATGCAGCAGGAAATGACATAGCCACTGCGGCGACCAAGGCTGAAAAGGCTTACAGCAAGCACGATAATAATGGCTTCATAAAGACTTTCACTAAACTCGCTAATGGAGCGTTTTACTACCTCGGGCTGGTTGGCAACTTGATTTAGCTCTAGTCCTAAAGGGAGCTCATTTTGAATACGCACAATTTCCTTAGCTAAGTTTTCGCCTAGCAGGATATTGTCACCGCCATCCTCCATGGAAAGGGCAATACCCACAGCGGGTTTACCATTGTAATACATGAGGGGCTCCGGCGGGTCCGCATAGCCACGCTGAATATTAGCAATATCGCCTAGGCGGAACACCTTGCCGTTAGCGCTAATGGGAATGGCAGCGATATTGGCAAGGCTATCAGGACTACCGGTGATACGCAAATAGGCGTTGGCCACATCGGTTTCTACCATGCCTGAAGGGGTCACAGCGGTTTGGGCTTTGATAACGCTGGCAATGCTATTGATATCAAGACCTAGGCGGGACAGCTTTTCTGTTTCCATTTGGACGAAGATTTTCTCCGGCTGCACACCCACAAGCTCCACCTTTTTGACATCATGAATGCCATAAAAATCCAGCTTGATTTTTTCGGCGTAGCGGCGCATGTCCTCATAGGAATAACCATCGCCGGTAAGGGCATAGATATTTCCGTAAACATCATCAAAGCGGTCGTTGAAATAGGGGCCATAGCTGCCCGTGGGGAGCTTACTCTTGCCGTCGTTGATAATATTGCGCAGCTCCAGCCAGCGTTGACGCACAAGATTTCCGGTTACCTCGTCCTTGAGGGTGACCGTGATAACACATGTTCCTGGTCTGGAGTAGCTAGTGATTTTATCTATTTGGGGTAGGTTTTGCGCTTCCTTTTCGATGGTATTGGTCAGGTGCTGCTCCACTTCCTTGGCGCTGGCACCGGGCCAGGCGGCGGAGATGACCATTTGCTTGACAGCAAAGGAGGGGTCTTCACTACGGCCCAAGGACTTAAAGGAAAAAAGACCCATAACAAGCACTAAAAAGGCAAAAAAGTATACTAATTGGCGATGCTCAATGGACCAGGTAGCCCAGTTAGCACTGCGGGAGCCTTTATTGCCTGTGTTATTAGTATTATTGTTGTGATTTTCTTGTGAGAAGGGGTTGGTCATCACTTGTCACCGCCTTCCTCAAGGCGTACTTCTTGGTTGGGCGTGAGTTTGGCAAGACCGGCAGTGATAATTTTATCACCGCGGCTAAGTCCTTGCTCGATAAGCACTTCGTTGCCACTATAGCCGCTGACCTTTACGTCCACCAGCTGGGCCTTGTGATCGCGTACAAGCCAAACCTGGGTTTTGCCGTTTACTTGGTACAAGGCCTGGGCGGGGATGCTAAAGGTAGTGTTGGCAGTAGGGACGGAGGCGGCTGCACTTTGACTTGTGTTAGCATTGCTTGCAGCAGAGGAAGCTCCGTCCGCCGCCAGCTCTACCTTGGCAGTCATGCCAAGCTTGGCAGCTGCGGGCAAATCGGGTACCGCCACGCACACCTTGTAGGTGCGCGTTACAGCATCCGCCATGGAGGCGATTTCCCGCACGAAGCCTGCGGCTTCGACGCCGGGGAGCGCCCAAAAGCTGATTTTGGCAGCTTGTCCAACGCGCAGGGGTGCTCCCTCCGGCACGCTAATCTGCACCTCGCGCTGGCCGCTGCGCACCACGGTGGCAATGGGCGTGCCAGCGCCCACAACCTGCCCCACCTCGCCGCTTAGTGCCGTTACCACGCCATCCGTGTCGCTCACCAATTGGGTGTAACCCAATTGGTTGCTGCTCACGTTGGCCTGTGCCTGGGCTTGGCGCAGCGCGGCGCTGGCCGCCTCCAGCTGCGTAGCGTATTGATCGCGGACAGCTTCGCTGACCGCGCCTTGGGCGTAGAGCGAGCTGTAGCGAGCGGCGTTATCTGCTGCTAATTTGTAGCTGGCCCGGGCACTGGCCAGTTGGGCCGTTGTGGCCTCCACATTTTGGGCTACGTCCTTGGGGTCCAGTGCCAGCAGGACCTGGCCTGCCCGCACGGTGTCGCCCACGTTGACGTAGCGGGCAGCGATTTTGCCGGCTACCTGAAAGGCCAGCTGGCTTTCGTATCTACCCCGGACTTCGCCGGGGTAGGTGGCGCTGGCTACGCTGGCTTGGTCGCCTACGGTGACCGTGCGCACCAGCGGTACGATTTTTGCCGCCTGTGGCTGGGTGGTGAGGTGGCTATACAGGGTATAGCCACCTAGGGCCACCACCAGCACGGATGCGGCAATTCCCAAGCGTTTTTGATTAGTAGGGTCAGTAAAAAATGCTTTCATTATATATACACCACACTTCACAGCAATTTACCTTCGTCAGCAAAGCTGCTTGCTTAAATTAGGCGTACTTTATAAGCGGAGCGAACTTCCCAAGCTAAGGGTGACAGGAAGGCAAATTTAATGCAAAATTTTTAATCGTTCAATTAAATTATAAGTTGAGATGATGCTAGCGTCAAGCAACAAGAATGTGATATCTTTCCCAGGGCACAAGGTTGCTTGCTGCGGACTTTGAAGTAGGCTTAAGCTATAGGGAATTTTGTAAAGACCATGTATATTACCTGTAAAATTTGCCATGTATACAGGCAAAAGCTATTCCCTAAAAAGGCCTAATATGGTATAATATTTGCTTGTCAAAATTGTGAATTTGTGAAAATGCTGTAAAAAATTTGGAAAGTGTAGGTGAGGAAATGGATTGCTTTTTGCTTGCTGCCGCCTGCTTTGGCGTCGGCATTGTAACCCTTTTATTTCCCCATGGCCTGCAGCGCGTCGCCCATTGGCTGGCCAATCTTGCTGCCCTCGCTGGCAGCGGTATTGTGGCCGCCAAGGCTTGGCAGGTGCTGGCAGGGAGTGGGGTGGAGCCGCTGGCGTGGGGCTCCTATTCCTTGAGCGTGGATGGTTGGAGTGCTATCTTTTTGCTGCTCACGGGTATTGCTGGCGTCATCACCAGCCTGTATGCGTTGGGCTACGCCCAAAGTTATGAGGGCAGCCGCCTGCGCCTTTTGGGCGGTATGTGGAATCTCTTCTTGCTGTCCATGGTGCTGGTGCTCTTAGCAGGCGACGCCTTCAGCTTCCTGCTCTTTTGGGAAATCATGGCTGTGGCCTCCTTTATGCTGGTTAACCATGAGTCTGAAAAACGCTCTACCTGGACCGCTGCGTACCAATATTTGGTTATGACCTCTTTAGGTACCGCAGCCATTATGATTGCCTTTTTAGTAACAGGCTCCTTCAGCGCCAACTTCAGCTTTGAGGCCATGGCCGCTAATAAGCTGGTGGGCTGGTGGCAGCACGGTGTGTTCGCCGCTGCCTTTATCGGCTTTGCCTTGAAGGCAGGTCTCGTACCCCTACATGTGTGGCTGCCCAATGCGCATCCCGCTGCGCCCAGTCATGTGTCCGCTCTTATGAGTGGCGTTATGCTAAAGATTGCCCTCTATGGCTTTGGTCGCTTTATGTTTAGCTTCCTGCCCACCTGGAACTACTGGTGGTGCGTCATCGTCATGCTGGTGGGTGCAGTATCCGCTTTCCTGGGCGTGCTTTATGCCCAGATGGAAAACGACATCAAGCGCATTCTGGCCTATTCCTCCGTGGAAAATATGGGCGTTATTTTCGCGGCCTTCGGCTGTGGCATGCTGCTGAAGGTCTTGGCCGGTGGCAACTGGTATCTTTTAGGCTTTGTGGCCGCTTTAGTCCATGCCTTTAACCACAGCATTATGAAGGTGCTGATGTTCATGAGTGCTGGCTCTATTATGCATGGCACTGGCAGCAAAAATTTGGAGCTTTTCGGTGGCTTGGCTAAAAAGATGCCTTACACGGCGCTCTTTACTCTGGTGGGCTCCATGGCCCTGGCCGCCATTCCCTTGACCAATGGCTTTACTGGCGAGTGGTTGGTGCTGCAAAGCTTCATTACTTTGGCTAGCACCAATGCTGTGCAATCCACCCGCATTATAGTAGCAATTTGCTTTATTCTTTTGGGCTTCACCGGCGCGCTGGCGCTGGGCTGCTTCGTGCGTCTCTATGGCATCACCTTCCTGGGCCGCGCCCGCAGCGAGCTCACCGAGCATGCTCATGAGTCCGACTGCTTCATGCTCACTGCCATGGGCATCTCCAGCGTTTTGGTAGTGGCCTGTGGCCTTTATCCCGTGCCCGTGGTGCAGACTATTTGCAATGCCTTGGACATCAACAAAGAATTTGCCGCTCAGGGCTTGGCCTTGGAGTGGGACGGTACCGGCACCTTGGCTGTGTTCAATCCGGTGCTGCTGCTCATTCTAGTAGCCATCATTGGCCTCGTGGTGTATCTGTGCACCGTTAGGGTGTTCGTGGAAGAGGATGTAACCTGGAACTGTGGTACCTATCCTACGGAGCGCCAGCAGTATTCCGCTACCGGCTTTAGTAAGCCCGTGCGCCGCGCCTTCGATTATCTTTTGAAGCCCAAGCGTCAGGTTTCCTATATGCGCAAGGACCACGCTTATTTCGGTCGCCAGCTGTCCTACAAGCTGGAAATTCCCGATATGATTACGGAAAAATTATATGCGCCCTTCCAAAAGCGCTTCGTAGGCATTTCCGCCTTCTTGCGCCGCATGCAGCAGGGCAGTGTGCGCCTGTACGTATCCTACGTTATGGCTGCCATGGTATTAGTGTTAGTATGGGGGGCGTTGTATAAATGATGCATTTACAAACTGATTTACAAAGCCTAGTCCTGTGCTTAGCACAAGCATTGCTGCTGCTTTTAGTAGCGCCTGCCATCACCGGCATCGTGAAAAAGGTGAAGGCGCTGCTGCAAAACCGCATCGGCTCCAGCATTTTCCAAGAATATTACGATATTAAAAAATGGTGGGGCA
>JBJDXD010000061.1:0-9719 GCA_051866495.1 Phascolarctobacterium sp.
CTTAGCACGCTTCAAAAGAAGTAGCACCGTAACCACAATGGCACAGGTTACCAAAAACATCGTAACAAGAACCATCCACACATTATCCTTCAAAAATTCGCCAAAGGACACATGGCGCTCGTTAGGAGTAGCAAAATAGCTGAGGGAGCTATTCAAGTCCGCCTTGGGTACCAAATCAATGGCTCTATTTAAGATGGACAGCAGCATCACATTATCCTGTGCCACAGCCAAGGATAATTCCATCTCGCTGTTTAAGGCTACGGGCTGCAGCTCGCCATAGCTACGGGGAGAGATGATATTATTGATGCCATAGCTATTAAAAATCGCACAATCCACATCCACATTGGCCCGACGCACAGCCTCAATGCATTCTTCATCCGTTTCAAACTCTCTAATGGTCCAATGGGGATAATTATTGTTTACATAAATCAGCTTATCCTGCTTGTGCTTATTTACTGCAACCACATTCTTTTTAGTTTCGTTAAAATTATCACCGGTTACCAATGCAGTTACAGCAGTATTGTACAGGCTTTGAGTAAGCAGGTAGCCGCTTTTCTCCGCCTGGAAGCGACAATTATAAACCGGAAAAACGCAATCCACTTCGCCCTTACGCAAGGCCTCCAGCTCCTGCTCCACCGTATCAAAGGGAACTGACTCGAACTCTATACCACCATTGACAAAGCAGCTCTTGGCCTTCTCCACAAAGGTAGCCAAGGAGCCCTCTAGCTTGCCCGTATCGGGATTTTGGCCAGAATAACCTAAAATTCTTCTCTCGTAGCCTAATCTAATTTTTCCCTTTTGCTTAAGCCAAGCTAGCTCCTCTGTTGTCAGCCTAGCATTAGCTTGATTATTAAGATATTTTTTGTGCAAAAACTCTACATAATAACGATTTTGGAAATGGATTTTGCCCATAGCAGCATCCAAATCTTCCTTCAAATCCGGGCGCTGCTTATTAACCACGAAGTAGAATTTAGATTCGCCAATTTTGACCACGGGCAATAAATTATGGTAACGATAAGTATCAACGCCCACGATGGCATCAAGCTCATTATTCGCCATCATTTTATCTAAGGCGATATTGCCAGAAATTTCTCGTAAATCCACCTGCAGACCTTGACTACGAGCCCAGTCCTTAAATAGACCTACCTGCACGCAGCCGGCATTGATGCCCACCCGCTTACCATTTAAGGCTTGGTAATTTTCCGGAGTTATTTGGGTATTTTTGTCACTTACATAGATGTAGAATTTTTCTGCACCCATGGGTGCTGCCGAATAGAGCATTTTTTCTAAGCGCTCCTGGGTTATGGAAACATTGCTCATGAGGTCAATTTTGCCTTCCTTGAGCATTTCCACCAGCTCCGGCCAATCAGCATGCACATATTCGTATTTCCAGCCGGTATAATTTTTAATATCCTGCTGGAAATCATAGGCATACCCACCTAAATGCCCACCGGGAGAGGTTTTATTAAACTCGGACTCATAAAAGCCCACCCGCACAGTTTTACCATTAGCACCTGCCACAGAGGCGCAGAAAAGCATAGCCATAGTGATTATGGCTATGCACAGGGACCATATTTTTTGTTTTACACTAAGCTTTAAACCCATCGCTTACCCTTTCCACCAAAAGTCTTTCCCGATACACTAATAACTTAGCTTAAATTTTATAAGCATTTTAAATTAGAGTTTTCTCTATTAAAGACTAAATTATCATGTTTTTAGTATATCATAAATTGCTTTTCGCAGGCAAGCCATTATTATTTAGACTGTACTTTTTTGTTTACTTATGCACAAAAAACTCTTGCAATTATTTTTCGCAGCTGCACACAAAAGCAAGGGCATCTGCCGCACTTTGCTCCGGCTTAACCTTGGTCCAGGCAGCAGCAATTTTGCCATCTGCATCAATAACGTAAACGGAGCGCACCACGCCCATGCTTACCTTGCCATAGAGCTTCTTTTCCTGCCACACTTCATAAGCTTCTAAAACAGTATGCTCCGTGTCGGAAAGCAAAATAAAGGGTAGCTCCTGCTTAGTGGCAAAATTAAGATGGGATTTAACGCTATCCTTGCTAATGCCAATGACTACTGCACCGGCATTAGTAAATTCTGCAAAGGCGTCACGAAAGGCTTGTGCTTGACGGGTACAGCCCGGAGTGGAGTCCTTGGGATAAAAATACAAAACTACCTTTTGTCCTTCAAAATCGCTAAGGCTAACGCTATTGCCATCCTTATCCGGCAGAGTAAAGGCCGGAGCCTGAGTTCCAACTGCTAACATTTTTAACAACTCCTTATAAGCTTAATTAATATAAAAATAACTTGATGCAAGGCATTTTGCTAGCTACAGTATAGCACAACTACAGCTTTTATGCAGATTTTTCTTGCTGTTTACTGGTTGAAAAAGTATTTTACTGATATAATATAGTTAGAAAAGCACATCATTTATTACAGATTAGCAATAAACGAAGGAGCATAAGTCAAATATTAAATTACCTGTGGCTTATGAAAATATATTAAGCATGAATTACAGCATCATCCTACCGCTACTCATCATGGGGCTGCGAGAAATTTTTAACACCATATTGCTGCTCTTTGTTTTTAAGGGTTATCTGCGCCTGAGCATACCCAAAACCACGGCAATCTATGTATTGGTTTATGTTATCGAGTGCAGTGTTGCCCTCTGGCGTGGTAGCTTTTATGCTCCCTACGAGCTTTATGCCATTGGGCTTATGCGCATCCTGCTATTTCTTGCCATAACAAGGCTTTCGCCCTCGCGCTCCTTGTTCATGGGCTTTTTCCTAATATATGCTTGTATTTTAACATATAATGTGGCCTATACCCTGCCCTCACTGCTTAGATTAGGTGCCTATACCTTTTACTGCGAATTATTGCTTTATCTTCTGGGCACGGTGCTTGCTTTTTCCCTTTGTCGCAGATTTTTTCAACGCTTTCAGCAAACAATCATTGCCCCAGGCAATCAAAGGCTGCTGGTAATCACGGACCTAATTATGCTGTCTTATCTGCTTGCCATTGCCTCCCAAAAGGGCTTTGCCAAGGTTTTTGATTGGTACCATCTTTGTTCACGGCTTTTGATTGTTGTCCCTGCCATGCTTTTTATGCTGGTGGTGCTCATGCTCTTGGAAGAAATTAATAATAACAAAGAGCTTAATCAGGGCCTTATCCAGCTCGAAGACCTTTATAACAAAGAAAAAAGCTATCATCAACAGCTTTTACAGCACAAAAATCAAGAGAAGGAGCTTCACGAAAGGCTGGAGCAAGATATATTTAAGGTGGAGCAGCTTTTAGACCAGCGTGATTATCAAGCCCTAGAAAAGCATTTTGACCGCCTTCTGGAGCGCTCCGATAAGCTCCAAAGAATCGTGCTCAGTGGCAATCAGGTTATTGATGCTGTGGTTGGCTATTGGCGCATGCGCTGCTTAGAGAAAAATATCCCGTGGCAAAGCGAAATCAATATTGACCAAATCCAGATTGATGACATGGATTTGGCAATCGTACTGGGCAACGCCCTTGAAAACGCCTATACAGCGTTAACTGCGCCTGCAGGGCCCGCCCCAAGCATCCAGCTTAAAATCACCACCAAGAGTAATTTTTTACTCATAGCGCTCACCAACAGCTTTAATGGTGCTTTACACTGCCAAAACGGGGAATATTATTCTGCTAAACGGGGCTTTGCCAAGCCCGGCACCGGCATCGCCAATATTAAGCTGCTAGCAGAAAAATACCAGGGCTATGTCAATATCACCACCGAGGACAAGCTTTTTAAATTGCAGCTAGCTCTCAATAACAGGAGACAGGTGCCATGAATATAGAATTAATTATTTATCTTTTACTCTATCTTGCCCTGCGGGAGCTAGTTCCTGCCTTTTATTATTATTATACCTTTCGTAAGCAGCTTCTTATTAGTATACCCAAGCTCCTATGCATCTTGGCTCTTGCTATAGCTTGCGAAACGGTCATCGTTTGGCAGTTTTATGGGCAATTATCTGTTAAATGGATCTATTTATGCCCCTTACTGCTGTTTTTGCCACCAGCCCTCATAGTAGTCAAAGCCAGCATGATTAAAAAGATGGTACTGTTGGTTTTTATTGGGCTCTACATGGTTTTAGTGCAAACACTAAGCTTTGTTGTAGGAGCACAAAGCATTAGCGGCTTCACCCAGCTAGAGCTCTTGCTGCTAGGACTTTTAGGAGGAACCCTGTTCACCATGCCCTTTATTCTGCATTTTCTAAAGCAAAATGCTGCTATTTTACTGCAAACCAAGGTCAAGGGCATTTTAGAAATGGCCTATGGCATCATGCTCTTGAATTTGGGAGCAAGCATTTTTATTTATAATTTCGAGTCCCCCCGCACCTGGGAGCTCTTTTGGGGTAGATTTTTTATTACCCTACCCGCCTTTATTTTCGCCCATATCATCTTTTACCTGCTCAGGCAAAGGGAGCTTTGCGACCATTTGCATGTTAAGCAGCGTTATTTAGAAAGATTGCGCCAGGAAGAAAAGCTGCATTTCGAAGCAATTCACGCTAGCTGGCAGGCTTCTCGCCGTCTGCGCCACGACACGAGGCATATCGCCCTGCTGCTCAAGGAATATGCTGCTCAGCGTGATTACCAAAAAATAAAGCAGGCCTTGGCAACCTTAAGGGCCAAGGTGCTACAAAGCTGAAGGGAGGAAGCTCTATGCGGATAGTTTTATGCGATGATGATACTGCTATTTTAGAATCCACACAAGCACTGTTAGAGCAGATTTTTCGGGAGCGCTGTATAAATGTGGAGCTGGCAACCTTCACTAGCTACGAGCAGTGCTACCAATATCTGCAAAATAGTGATACAGACATCCTTATTCTTGATATTTATCTTGGTCAACGGCTGGGCACCGATTTAGCACTGCGCCTGAGACAACAGGGCAAAAAGTTCAAGCTGATATTTTTAACCACCAGCAACGAATTTGCCAGCGAAAGCTTCGCCGCCGAAGCCTCCTATTATTTGCTCAAGCCCCTTACCAAGGAAGCACTGCTCAAGGGGCTGGACCATTGCCTGCCCACCAATACCGAAACGCCCATCGCCATCGACACAGGCAGAACCACCCTGCATTTAAATCCTGCCAAGATTATCATGGTGGAGGTACAGGACAAGTATTGCTTTTTTTATACCACCAGTGGCGTTATCAAGGAATATTGCACCTTCACCAAGGTACTTGAAGCTTTGACTCAGCCCTATTTTCTTAGCGTGCACCGCAGCGCCATCATCAATATGCATTTTGTGGAGCGCTTGGAGGACGATGTTTTCTATCTTAAAAATGGCAGCACCGTCACCAGCAAAATAAGGGGTGGCAAGGCCGTCAAGGATAAATATATGGCTTGGCTGTTCGAAAATATGTAGGCTAGAAAGACAAAAAAATCCGCATCCATACTGGATGCGGATTTATTTTTGTAGATTACATAGCTTCTTCTACGGGGTATACACTGATTTGGCGTTTATCGCGGCCCTTGCGTTCGAATTTTACGCGACCTTCGATAGTAGCGAAAATGGTGTAATCCTTGCCCATGCCAACATTGTTGCCGGGATGGAATTTGGTACCACGTTGACGAACGATGATGCTACCAGCGGTTACCAATTGGCTATCATGAGCCTTGGTGCCCAAACGTTGTGCGTTAGAGTCACGACCGTTGTGGGAGCTACCGGTACCTTTTTTATGTGCATGTAATTGCAGAATAATTTCAAACATTACTTTCACCTCCTATGTTCTTGGATGCGAACATATTGCGGACACTGACGTGCGATGGAGTCAACCCCATAGGCCATGGTTTGTAGAATGGCCTGCGTCAGGTCAGTAGGAGCACTGTTCAATGCTACCTCTAAAATTCCGTCCTCTTGGTTCACGTTATAGGACGGCTTGAGCTTCAAATGTCTTTCCAAGCCAAGCAACGGCGCTTGGGTTAAAGCAGAAACGGCACTGCAGACTATGTCCATGCCCTCTTCAGCATAACCAGCGTGACCACTAACCTTGTAGCCAGTAATCATTCCCTGCTCATCCTTGAATATATCGACCTGTACCATTGCTATTAAGCGTTGATGGAAACGATTTCAACAGCAGTGAACGGTTGACGATGACCTTGACGCTTACGATAGTTGGATTTTGCTTTGTATTTGAAAACGAAAATCTTGTCAGCTTTGCCGTGTTCTACAACTTTAGCAACAACTTTAGCGCCTTCAACTACGGGCTTGCCAATCTTAACATCAGCATCGTTTACAACGGTCAGAACTTCTTCGAAAACAACCTCAGCGCCAACTTCTGCGTTCAGTTTTTCAACTTGCAGGGTTTCGCCTTCGCTAACGCGGTATTGTTTGCCGCCGGTTTTGATAATTGCGTACATCTATTGCACCTCCCTTAATGATAGACTCGCCAAATACGGTACCCATTGCCACAGCAACAGGATTTTCGAACCTCTCTGCGCGGTTGGGGACGGACCAAAACAGTCCATACTGGAATATTTTACCAATAATGGCGTTATTTGTCAACACCAGTATTATCTAAAATCATAAAACTTTCAATGTGCAGACTGGCATCACTTTCAACCTTTAAGGAGCAGGCCAGCTCCCGCTCCCAAGCGCGAATATCCTTGGCCACAAGCCACTGGGCAAGCCAAGGATTGGCCACAATCAAAAGGCTTTTGGCACTGCCACGCCGTTTTAGCAGCACCCGCAGGCGACGCTTTACCTCTAAGGATAAAGTTTCGCGGCTCTGTACCCTGCCACTGCCATCACACACGGGGCAAGGAGCATAGAGCACGCTGGACAGGTTTTGACGGGACTTTTTGCGGGTGATTTCCACCAAATTTAGTACGGTAATATCCTGCACCTTGGGATGCATTTTATCCCCCGCCAGTGCCTCGTGGAGCACATTTAAAATTTCCTTTTTGTGCTCATCCGTATGCATGTCGATGAAATCCACTACGATAATGCCACCAATATCCCTCAGGCGCAGCTGGCGAGCAATTTCCACTGCTGCCTCACGATTGATTTGCATAATCGTTTCTTCGAGATTTTCGCGACCACTAAATTTACCACTGTTGACGTCAATAACCGTCATGGCCTCGGTATAATCAATGACTAAATAACCGCCACTGGGCAGGGCTACCTGCTTATCGGAAATGCCCGCCACAGCCTCCTGCTGCTTATTATAGGTAAAAATATCCTCCAACCCCTGATACAGGGTGAGGCGAATATTTTTTGCCTGAGGCAGCTGGTTTAAGAGCTCCTCCACCCGCTTATAGGTGTTCAAATCGTCGATGACGATTTCTTCCAGCCCCGGTCGCAAATAATCACGCACAATGCGAATGGGCAAATCCAGCTCACGCCGCAGCAGGCAGGGCGCCTTCGCCACCCGCTGGCGGGCCTGCAGCACCCTCCACGCGGCATTGAGCTCGGCTACATCCTGGGCCAAAAGCTCCGCACTGACGCCGGCGGCGGCAGTGCGCACCACCACGCCCATCCTTTCGGGACGGGCCTCGTTATATACTTTGTTCAAACGTTCCTTTTCGCTTTTATCCGTAATCTTGCGGGAAATGCCCACATAATCGGCCTGGGGCAGCAGCACTGCGTAACGCCCGGGCAGGGTGAGCTCTCTTGTAGCCGTGGGACCCTTGGTACCTCGTGCATCTTTGGAGATTTGCACAATAACGCTCTGGCCCTCGGTCACATCCATAGCCTCGCCCAAGTAGAGGAAGGCGTTTTGCTCAAGGCCAATATCTACAAAGGCGGCCTGAATGCCTCGCACCACGTTGCAGACACGTCCTTTAAAAATACTGCCCACCAAGTGCTGCTCGGCCCTGCGCTCCACCAAATATTCCATGAGCTTACCATTTTCTACTAAGCCCATGCGTGTTTCATCCGCGCTTGCTCCGATAATGATTTTTGCTGTCACTTTTGTGCTCCTATGTTAATCCTGCTTAATAAGGAAAAGAGCCATACTACCACTATTTTGGTCAAGAACATCCCATCCTGCAGGTCTTGGTTTTGTGTGATATTTTATTGTATCACAAAAAACTCTGCTAAGCAAAAGCAAAATGCTAAAAAATCCTCGCAGGCTTTTGCCCACGAGGAGTATGGCCGAGAAATATAAAAGCTTTCTGGTCAATATTTAATATAGACTGATAGTATTTAGAATAGTTTTCCTATCGCAAATCGCGATACGGGGCAAACGTTTGCTATAATTTACATAACTAATTTCTTCACCAAGCTGCTACGGTGCCATCTGCGCGAGGCTCGGTGGCTCCGACCAGAATGCCGTTGTCATCCCGCCAGATGATTTCGCCACGACCAAAGCTGGTATAATCGTCCTTGACGGTGATTTCGTGCCCACGACGGCGCAAATCCTCGATAATTTCTGCCGGAACCCTGTCCTCCAGCCAAATCTTTTTGCCTTCAATCCACTGCCAACGGGGCGCATCCAAGCTAGCTTGGGGATTGAGCAAAAAGTCCACCGTATTCATAACCACCTGCACATGCCCCTGGGGCTGCATATAGGCCCCCATAACGCCGAAGGGCCCCACAGCCTTGCCATCCTTAGTGAGGAAGCCGGGAATAATGGTGTGGTAGGGCTTCTTGCGTGGCAGCAAAAAGTCGTCGCTTTCCGGGTCCAAGCTAAAGCCTGCCGCACGGCAGTTCAAATTGAGGCCATAGCCCGGCAGCACAATACCGCTGCCAAAATCCTTGTAATTGCTTTGGATAAAGGACACCATATTGCCCTCGTCATCGGCGGAATTAAGGTAAACCGTTCCACCGCAGAAGGGAGTCCCCGGCACTGGGTCCAGGGCCTTTTCGCCAATCAAGGCACGGCGCTGAGCTGTGTATTCCTCGCTCAACAGCTCCTCCACCTTGGTGCGCATGTAACGCGGGTCAGCAATATATTTCATGCCATCAGCAAAGGCCAGCTTCATGGCCTCGATTTGCTTGTGATAGGTTTCGCCGCATTCCTTCTCAGAAAAGTTAAAGCCTTTAAGAATATTTAAGGCCATTAAAGCGGTGATACCGTGTCCGTTAGGGGGCATCTCCCACACGTCATAGCCGCGATAGTTGATATGAATAGGCTCCTGCCATTCGGGATAGTAATCAGCTAAGTCTTCCTTAGTAAGATAGCCGCCGGTGGTATTGCTAAAGTCCACGATTTTTTCGGCTAATTCACCGCGGTACAGGCTTTCGCAATAGCTATCTGCCAAAAGGCGCAGGGTTTTGGCGTGGTCCGGCAGCCGCATCAGTTCCCCTGTTTTGGGAACGTATCCGCCCGGCGTAAAGGTGTCGAACCAAGTTTTCATGGCAGGATTATCCTTGTAGGGTAGGAATTTATCCTTGCCAGCCTGCCAAAAGCGAGCCACGATGGGCGAAACGGGGAACCCGTTTTGGGCATAATCGATGGCGGGCTCGAAAAGCTTGGCAAAGGGCAGCCTGCCAAAGCGCTTGTGCAGCTCCGCCCAGGCGCCGGCGGCGCCGGGGATGGTCATGGCCACCCAGCCAAAGAAGGGAATTTTGTCGGTGCAGCCCGCTGCGCGAGCTGCTTCCGCCGTAAGGTGGGTGGGTGCGTAGCCACTACCGTTCAAGCCATAGAGCTTGTCCTTGACCCACACGAGAGCGAAGCAGTCGCTGCCCAGACCCGTATTAGTGGGCTCCACAATGGTTTGGCAAATTGCTGTAGCAATGGCGGCATCGAT
>JBJDXD010000062.1:0-48123 GCA_051866495.1 Phascolarctobacterium sp.
AAAATTCTCTTTGTGTATTTGACATGTCTACTTGACAAGGGGCTGATCAAAACGCGATAGGAACAAACGTTTACCAGTTGTTGTGTAGTAAAGTCCCCAAAGAAAAAAGCAGCCATAATCGGCCGCTTTTTCTTCTTTATCCATGATATCGTTAAGGCCGGAGGCTGCAATTTGTTTATATATTATATATACAAAGGCTATATATCGTGCTATAATAATGCTAGGAAAGTACGCTAAACAAAGAAAGGAGTAAACAAAATGGCTGCAAAAACTGCAAGTGTATTGGCTCGTATCGAACCTGAAGTGAAGCTGCAGGCTGAAGAAGTAATGGAACGACTAGGTGTTCCTGCTTCCGTTGTCATTAACATGCTGTATAAGCAAATCATTCTTACTCAAAGCATTCCCTTCCCAGTATCTTTGACTAAAAGGCCGTTGGCTAGAAACGAAATGAGCAAGGCCGAATTCGATGCTATGATGAGCCGAGGCTATGCCGATGCTCTCGCTGGTCGCCATGAAGATGTGGATAAGGTTTTTGATGAATTAGATGCGAGGATAGATGCCCATGGCTGATACCTATCGCGTTCGAGTCACCGCATACGCCAAAGAACAGCTGAATGCTATTTCTGATTATATTATTGACGAATACAAATCACCTGTAACGGCAAAGAATATCTCAAAGCGCTTACGCAGTGCTATTAAATCATTATCATTCATGCCTAGCAGAATAGGCTTTGTTGATGAAGAGCCTTGGTGTAGCCATGGTATCCACAAAATGGTAGAAGGCAATTATCTAATCTATTTCTGGATAGAAGAAGATAGCCATATGGTTATAGTAACGGGCATTGTCAACGGACGGATGGAGCAATCCTATCAGCTTGAAAGGATGGACCTGTTTTAATAGGAATACTTTTCTAGGGGTAAAAAAATACATCTGTCGCCTTCTAAGCGATAGGTTGGCGATTCGAATCCGCCCGGGATCACCATAAAAATTAGCCCAGCTTCTGATTACAGAAGCTGGGCTTTTTGTTTAGTGCAGTAAAATCATTGCTTAATAAAATACTGCCAGCAAGCGGCCGCTTGCTGGCAGTGTAAAGCTTTGCCTAGATTTACTTTTAGATTAGAAATTGCGTTGGTAGGAGATGGACGCAATCTTGGTGTAGCTGTCGCGGGTGTGAGCGGACTTGAAGGTATCGGTTGCAGTACCTTTAAAGTCCAAGCCACCAACATTCATCCATGCCAAGGAGAAGGCCAGAGTTTGCTTCTTGTCGTGATATTGAGCACCGATACCATAGGTGGTACGGGTGCCAGTAGGAATCATAAAGTCGCCACCGTCGTAGGGAATATTGGAATGGTCAAAGGCATAGCCCAGCATACCGGAATATTTGTCGCTGAATTTATGCTCCAAACCCAAAGCGAAACGCTTACCATTGGTCCAGTTCTTGGGATTTTCATGCATTCCATCCAGCAAAGGATTTCCCAAATTGGAGAAATTCATGTCCAAATTCTGATATCTTTCCCAGCGAGTCCAAGTATATCTTGCTTCAATACGAGTTTTATCATTAAATTTATGACTATAACCCAAATCAATACTTTCCGGTAAAGTAACTTCGCCATAAGCATCGCCGTACATACTAGAAAGTCCTGTTAAATGTACATCCACATCAGCTTCCATGGAATGCTTAATCTTGCTACGATATACGATGCCCATTTCATTCTTATCGTCAAAGGTATAGTTGGCAGCAGCATTCCAACCTAAAGCATAGCTTTCACCCTCAATATGCATGGGTCCTTTAACAAACGGATATGGTGTAAGTTGTGTTTTATCCATCTGTAAGCCTACATAGTTGATTTCCGCGCCTAAGGAGGCCGCCCATTTTTTATCCATTTGACGAGCATAGTTCATACCCAAAGAAATACCATTCAATTTAGCACTAAAAGAATTACTTCCCGGATAGCTATCACGTTCAAATTGGGACACCATACCAAAGCGGCTATAGGTGCCCATGCCGAACCATTCCTTATCATTAATTTGCTTTACATAATACATACCGGGAGCCCATGCAGGGTGTACACGATTGTGGCCGGAGGTTTCAAGACCAGGCACAGGAACAGCAGGATCTACATCATACTTTCCATGGGGGCTCAAATAGGTAGCACTAATCTTAGCAGCCTGACCCTTAACCTTAGTAATAGAAGCCGGATTATAAGCCAAGTTAGCAGCATCATTTTCCGCAAACATGCGAGCACCGCCCATAGCCAAGCCTTCAGCGGACCATTCATAAATCGCAAAGCCTTCAGCGCCCACCATTTGGGGAGCCATCAGCACTGCAGCAGCAGCAAAAGCAAGAACTTTCTTCTTCATATCCTTCATACATCCCTTCGTCATAAATTTCCTAAACATATTACTAATTCAATCTGCCATATATTTTATCAGAATTTTTAGTACCTGGGTATAAAAACCTTTAATCACTCGTTTTAATCGAGCGTTTAAACTTTTGCCACTTATTAAAAGACACGCCTAATTTTCAAAATAGCTGACCCAACAGCCATCCAACCACTCCTACCGCAAAACGCGGTATGGAGCATACGTTCGCAAATAAAAAGCTGGTGCAAGAATTACTCACACCAGCTTTAAAAATTCACTCTTATTCTGCTTGCTTTTGAAATTGCTTCATAATCTCGGCTACGCTTTCAGCTCCGCCGCCCACCTTGGCCGCCTCGCGCTTAGCATAGTTTTCCTCCTGCAGGCGATGCACATCCTCCAGGGTGGGGATATTATCCCGCTCCCAAGGCTGATAAGGAATTTCCGTGCAATGCAAATACTTTTCGTAACGCTCCTTGGGCTCAGCAGTTGCTGCCGCCTCTGCTAAATCCTTCGTAGTGGCCTCGGTGCAGGGATAGGATTTATAAGCCTCCTCAATCAAGAGGGAGCCCTTGAGGTAATCCCCCTGAGCTGCCATGCTTTCGCCCATGAACACCAATGCCCGGAAACGATAGGGATTGATACCCTCGTTAGCCTTTTCTTCCTCCAGCATGGCTCTAGCCTCTGCCAAGGCCTGCTCCTCCAAGCCACAGGAGCGCATGATTTCCAGCTTGCGCACCCAAATCTTGCCCCTATCCGCAGCCTTAAAAACATGCTGATAAGCACGGCACAGCTTGTAAGCCTCCTTCAAATAGAAAACAGGAGCATCACCAGTGCCGGTAATCATCCAAATGATTTCTGCCAAATCGCGCAGGCACAGCGCCTTGTGCTCTGCCTCGCTAAAGCCAAACTCCGGCGCATCGTCCATGTTGGGCTTGATATCTCGCACAGTGGCCAGCACATTCATAGCACCCTCCACATCCTTCATCATGAGCAGGCAGCGGCCCACAACGCTACGGCATTTCCAATCGTCATAATTGTTCACCATGTGCATGGGCAGCGGCACATCCCAGGTTGCAACCTTGTGTACATATTCATTCCACTCGGCTTGTTCCATAATCGCACCTCCTAATTAATCAAAGCTAGTCAAAAATATTATCCTAGGGGCTATACCTAAGGGATAGCCCCTTATCCCTTGGATTGAACCATCCTCAAGAATTCTTCCTCGTCGATAACCTTAACCCCCAGCTGCTGCGCCTTCTCCAGCTTACTACCGGCCTCCGCGCCCGCAATCACATAATCCGTCTTCTTGCTCACGCTGCCGCTCACCCTTGCCCCCACATCCTGAGCCATGGTTTTGGCCTCAGCACGGCCTAAAGTGGGCAGGGTACCCGTAAACACCAGCGTTTTGCCAAAGAAGGGGTTATCCTCCTTGCTAGCAGGAGCTGTAAAGGTCATAGTCAGTCCTGCCGCCTTCAGTCGCTCAATTAAGTCCTGATTAGAGGGCACACTGAGCCAGGTTACCACGCTTTCAGCGATTTTCTCGCCCATATCCTTAAATTTGTCCTCGGCCTTGTTATCCTTGGCCTCTTTTTTATACTCACTAATGCGGGCCAGCTCCAGCATACCCTTACTCAATAGCTCGTCCATGCTGCCATAAATTGTTGCTAAAGTGCGCGCAACCTTGGCTCCCACATGGCGAATACCCAGCGCAAAAAGCAGCTTATCCAGCTCGTTTTCCTTGCTGGTGGCAATGGCGGACAAAAGATTATCGGCCGATTTTTCGCCCATGCGCTCCAGCGTCACAAGCTGCTCCTTAGTCAATGTATATAAATCGGCTGCATCTCGCACAAGGCCAGAGTCGATGAGCTGGTTAATTACAGAAGGACCACAGCCCTCGATATTCATGGCATCCCGACTCACAAAGTGAATAAGGCCCTCGCGACCTAAAGCGGGGCAATGGGGATTGGTACAGCGAATAGCTGCCTCCGCCCCTTGGCGCTCCACACTCCAGCCACATTCCGGGCACACAGTGGGTATCTCCACCGGCTTTTCTGCGCCCGTGCGCTTATCCGTCACCACGCGCAGCACCTCAGGAATAATCTCCCCCGCCTTGTTGATAACAACCCTGTCGCCAAGGCGAATATCCTTGGCCTTGATAAAGTCCTCGTTATGCAGGGTAGCACGGCTAATCACGCTGCCACTGAGCCGCACCGGCGTCAGCATGGCCGTGGGCGTTAAAACGCCCGTGCGACCCACGCGCCAGTCGATATCCTCAAGGGTAGTTTCCGCCTGCTCCGGCGGATATTTAAAGGCGATGGCCCAGCGTGGGTCCTTGCCGGTGGCTCCCAAAGCGTTTTGCTGCTCCACCGCATTGACCTTGATGACCGCGCCATCCGTGTCATAGGCAAGGGTAGTGCGTTTTTTGTCAAAGTCGGCAATGAACGCAATGGCTTCGTCAATGCTCTCCACCACCCGATAATTTTCGCTCACCTTGAAGCCATACTCCGTTAGCTTGGCCAGATTTTCGCTATGGCGCGGCTGCGCTCCCTCGCCCACAATGTAATAGGCAAAAAAGCTCAGGCTGCGGCTAGCTGTCACCTGCGGGTCCAGCTGCCGCAGGCTTCCTGCTGCTGCATTGCGAGGATTGGCAAACTCGCTCTCGCCACGCTCCGCTCTTTCCTCATTAAGCTGCATAAAGGCGTGCCGAGGCATATAAACCTCGCCCCGCACATCCAAAAGCTCCGGCACGGCTTCCCCGTCCCTCGCTTTTAGCACCAGCGGAATGCTGCGAATGGTGCGCACATTGGCCGTAACGTTTTCGCCCACCACGCCGTCACCTCTGGTGGCGGCTCGCACTAAGCGCCCATTTTCGTATATCAAGCTGCAGGCTAGGCCGTCAATTTTGGGCTCCATAACGTACTCCACTCTGCTGCCGGCGGGCAAGCCGCCCTTGACGCGCTCGTCAAAGGCACGCAGCTCCGCCTCGCTAAAGGCGTTGGAGAGGCTCAGCATGGGCTCAAGATGACGCACCTCTGCGAACTGGGAGTCCGCCCGACCGCCAACTCGTTGAGTTGGCGAATCGGCGGGGACGTCCTCAGGATAGGTCGCTTCGATTTCACGCAAGCGCACCATAAGGCGATCATATTCACTATCGGTGATTTCCGGCGCATCTAAAACATAATATAAATATTCATGATGGCGAATTTCTTGGCGCAGCGCGCTAGCCTCCGCCAACAGCTGCTCCTTTTCGTCCGCAAATAAATCTAGTTCGTTCATTGCAATCATCCTTCCACTCTGGCTCCCCTTCAAGGGGAGCTGTCAGCGCGTTTACGAGCTAATTGAGGGGTTCTACACCTTCTGCAGCACTGCATACTTGGTCAGCAAGCTGCGAATGCCACCCCCATTAAAGGCCACCTTAACCTCTTGGCCATCCTCCGTATCCTTCACGGCCACGATAGTGCCCATGCCCCACTTTTTGTGGTTCACCCTATCGCCCGCCTTAAAGCTGGCGCTAGCACTATTATCCTTGGGCACAAAGCTATTTTTGTTTTGCAAAAACCAATTGGTAGTTTTCGGACGAGCATCCTGCTGCACCGGCACCTCTCGCAGCACCACCCTTTGCTGCACGGGGCGACGATACTCGTGAATCAAATTCCGCGGCACCTCCTGCAAAAAGCGGGAAGGCGGATAGCTCAGGGTATGTCCATAAATCATACGCATCTTAGCATTACTCAAATACAGGCGGCGCTCGGCTCTAGTGATGCCCACATAGCAAATACGGCGTTCTTCTTCGATTTCTTCCTCATCCAAAAGTGTGCGCGCATGGGGGAAAATTCCTTCCTCCATACCCACCAAGAAAACATTGGGGAACTCCAAGCCCTTGGCGCTGTGCAGCGTCATCAGGGTTACTGCCTCCTCGCCCAGCTCCGCATCATCAATGTCGGACACCAAGGCCACATCACTGAGGAAGTTTTCTAAGGATGCCTCATCCCCATTGCGAGCAGCCTTTTCGGCAAAATCCTCAGCCACACTCAAAAGCTCCTGCAGGTTTTCTAAACGACTTTGGTCTTGGGCAGTACGCCCCAGCTCCAGCTCCTCTTGGTAGCCAGTGCGTTGCATAACGTTAATAATAAGCTGCTTAACGCTAATCTCTTCGGCCTCACCCATAAATTCAAAAAGCAGGCTTGCCAGCTCATCAAGCTTACCCACAAAGCGACTTGAAAGGCCCGGCACCTCGCTTGCATTGGAAATTACGTCGAACAGACTCTGGTTGGTCTCTGTAGCATAGCCTTGCAAACGCGCCAAGGTGGCGTCACCAATGCCACGCCGTGGCACATTGATGATGCGCTCCAGGCTTAACCCATCATGGGGATTAAAAATCAAACGCAAATAAGCGATAATATCCTTAATTTCCTTGCGCTCGTAGAACTTGGTGCCGCCCACCATGGTATAGGCCATGCCGCTTTTGATGAGCATTTCTTCAAACACACGGGACTGGGTATTGGTGCGATAGAGCACGGCCATATCGCCCAGCTTAGCCCCCTCCTTGAGCTGCAGCTCCTGCATGCGCTCAATCACGAAGCGAGCCTCATCCCTTTCATCCACAGCCTGATAATACACAATTTCCTTGCCCACACCATTATTAGTCCACAAATTCTTGGGCTTGCGACCGGTGTTGTTTTCAATCACCGCATTGGCAGCATCCAAAATAACCTGGGTACTGCGGTAGTTTTGCTCCAGCTTCACTAGCTTGGCTTCGGGATAATCCTTTTCAAAGTCTAAAATATTGCGGATATCCGCGCCACGCCAGCCGTAAATGCTTTGGTCAGCGTCACCTACAACGCATAAATTATGATGCTTGCCGGCTAGGAGCTTAGTCAGCAAATATTGCACATGGTTGGTATCCTGATACTCGTCCACCATAATATAGTCAAATTTATCCTGATATTTTTCTCTTACCTCAGGCACCTCCTGCAAAAGGCGCAGGGTTAGCATCAGTAAATCATCAAAATCCACTGCATTATTAGCACGCAGCTTACTTTCGTAGGCTTCGAAAATCTGGGCTACCTTTTGCTCATAAAAATCCCCTGCCTGAGCCGCAAATTCTTTGACACCTAAAAGCTCGTTTTTGGCGCTGCTGATACGACTGAGAATGCCCGCAGGCTGGTAACGCTTCTCATCCAGATTCATTTCCTTAAGAATCTGCTTGATTAAATTTTTAGTATCCGTAGTATCGTAAATAGCAAAATTATTATTATATTGGCCCAGCTTATCGATGTCACGGCGCAGCACCCGCGCACAAAAGGCGTGGAAGGTAAAAAGCCACACCTCCTTGGCCGCAGGACCGGCCATTTTATCCACGCGCTCCCGCATTTCTGCCGCTGCTTTATTAGTAAAGGTAATGGCTAAAATTCTATAAGGGCGCACGCCCTGCTGCAGCAAATGGGCTACGCGGCAGGTCAAAACCTTGGTCTTGCCGCTGCCCGCACCCGCTAAAATCAGCATGGGCCCGTTTATAGTCTGCACAGCCTCCGCCTGCTCCTTGTTCAAGCCTTGCAATGTATCTATCATTCTTCAAAAAACCTCCGTCTATTTCTCCGCCCTCTTGCGCATCCATGGCGCTAAAGAACGGCACTCCCTAAGGACGCTATGCTATCTAAGTACAACATGCTAGGAGCTTATTATTCAAGCTCCACATCATATTAGCACTCTATTTTTGAGCACTGCACGATAAATATAGCGTTTGATACCAGTATAGCAATTTATTATACCACAAAAATGGCCCCTCATGCGAGGGGCAAACAAATAGTCGGACGATTTGTAAGGTGGAAAAAACAAAATTGCCCAGAATGGTATAAAACTACCCCTCAATCTGCCAATGAAGTCGAGGGGTAGTTTTATTTCTCTCTGATATTCAAAATTACAATGGAGCAGAAGATGAGCAGCATGCCGACGGCCTTGCTCATAGTCATGGGCTCGGCAAAGCAGAGCATGCCCACCGCTGCAGCCACAAAGGGCTCGATAGTAGCCAAGATGGAGGCCTGCCCCGGTTCCACCTGCTCCAAGCCTTTAGTGTACAAAAGATAGGGCACCACGGCACAGACCAGTCCCAAGCCCAAGCTTCCGCCAAGCGTGGTAAGGTTAATTTTGCTCAAAGCCACGCTGTCAAAGCCTGCCAGGGGCACAGCCGCAAGCACTGCAAAATAAAAGGTGTAAGCCGTAATGGTTAGCGAGGAATATTTTTGCACAGCGTATTTGCCAAAAATACTGTACAAAGCATAGCCAAAGCCACTGCCCAAGCCGTAAAGAAGTCCGCTTAGCGTTAGGCTTAGACCTCCCTCAAAGGCACCCGTAACGCAGCCACAACCAACAAAGGTACACACAAGAGCCAAGCCCTTTTTTGCAGTGAAGCGCTCGCCAAAAAGCACCAAGCTCATGAGCATCACAAAGGCGGGAGCAGTGTATAAAAGCAGGGCCGCCACAGCCAGACTGCTGCTTTGAATGCAATTGAAATAGCAAAAATTAAAAAAGACTAGGCTCAAAATGCCCGTACCAACGAACATCCAAGTATCCCGAAAGCTAATACGCAGCTGGTCAAGGCCACGCCACAGCATCACTAGGGTAATACACACTGTGGATGCCACGGCACGCAAGGCTACAATCTGCATGGAGCTAAAGCCTTGAGCAGCTATGGCCTTCACAAAAACGCCAATCAGTCCCCACAGGGCTGCCGCCCCGATAATGTATAAATAAGAGCGTGTTTTCAAGGCCTTTGCTCCTTGTTCTTGCGTCCCCAAAAGGCGCGAAATTTAGCAACCATCTCTTTATCCGTTGGCTTACTCGGCCACAGCTCCTGCCTATCTCTGCCGCGCATAGCAGCAAGCAAGTGGTCATAAACCTCAGGATAGCGCCCATTCAGCTCTGCAATATGCTCCTTTACATCCTGACGCATGGTGCGACCATCATAGGGACAGGGATTTTTAAGGGGCTTAATGCCTAGCTTAGCCACTAAATCACGAATTTCCTGCTCACGATAATAAAGCAGGGGGCGCAAAACCGTAATGCCGCTGCGTGATAACGGGGTAACAGGCAAAAAGGTGCGCAGCTGGCCGCTGGTCATAAGATTCATAAAAAAGGTTTCCACTGCATCATCGTTGTGATGGGCTAGCGCAACCTTGTTAAAGCCCAGCTCCTTAGCACGGCGATTGGTAGCAGCACGGCGAAAATAAGCACAGGTGAAGCAGGGGCTGCCGCCCTTTTGCGCATGAGCAGCCATAATATCCACATCGTCGCTGTAATGCTCTAGCCCATAATGAGCGCAAAAATCCACCAGCTCCTGTTTAGGAAAATTAGGTGCGAACATGGCATTGACCGTATAGCAGGCTAGGTCAAAGGGAATGGGCGAAAACTTTTTAATCTCCGCCAGCATAGCCGTCAGCAGCATACTGTCCTTGCCACCGCTCAAGCCCACCAAGATGCGGTCTCCAGGCGCTAGCATATCAAATTCAATAATCGTCCGCCACAGCTTGCTCAAATCATCGGCGGGCACAAAGGGTATATTCTTGGGCATGATTGCCTCCTTCTTTGCGATTTAAGCATATTCTAGCACATTCTTAAGCGGCGCTCAATACATAGAGGAGATAGTCTCTTGTACACTTTTCTCTATACTTCTAGTACATCACCTGCGGCTAGGTAATGCAAGCGTGTCATACGTTCCTTGAGATATGCGTACTGCTCTGAACCGGTGCAGTGGCAGGTGTAATATTCCGCAGGCAGGGCCTCAAGCTCTGCAGCTGCCTCCTGCAAAACCTTTTCGTCAGCTCCGGTGGTGGCTAGCTTCATAAAATGGAAGCCGCCAATGCAAACATCGGGCTTGAGCCATTCCATAAGGTTTAAAATGCCCTTATGGGAGCAGCCACTTAAAAGCACCTTGCGACCCTTTTCGTGAATGGTAAGATACTGCTCATGCCGAAAATCATCAGGCACAAAGGCATTACCCTGCAGCATATTCAAGCCAAAGCTATCAGCAAAATGCTGAGCCTTTTTATCATTACAGCTGCACAGCTCCAGCTCCTCGTCGATTTTTAGATAATCATCAACTAAAATAAAGCGGCCGCTTGCTTGTAACGCTGCCGGAATGCTAATCTCCCTTTCAGTGCCGGAAAAATGGCGTTCAAAGCCAAAGCGACTAATATAAATAGGCGCAGTCTTATTAAGCTCTAAGAATTTTGCTAGGCCACCACCGTGGTCATTGTGCCCATGGGAAATAATGCAAATGTCCACTTGACTCAAATCCACGCCCAATTGGGCAGCGTTTTCGGCAAAGGCAGCGCTGCCACCGGTGTCAAAAAGTAGCTTGTGCTTCTTTGTTTCCACATATAAGCTCAAGCCGTGCTCGCAGCAAAAATGCTCATCCTTAACAGTATTTTCCATTAGCGTATAAATCTTCATTAGCGCACTTCCTTACTATAAATCCAAGTGGCCTGTTGGCCTAATTCTGGCAGAACCTTATTCACAAAATGTCCGCCTTCCTTGTAGCCACGACGACGATAATAGCTATAATCGCAGGTAGCATCGGCCCATAAATGCATGTTTTTGATATTATGGTTACGAGCTACCTCCTCTACATTTTCTAAAAGCTTGCTGCCCACGCCGGGCTTGCGGCTTAAAAAGAGACAAAGCAATAAATCATCGGCTTGGGCCAGCTTACGCACCTGCTGTCCATTGTAGCTCAAATAGCGCAAATAGTTGTAGACTAGATCCTGCTCGTCAAGCCTAAAATCTTGAAGCTGCTCTAGCAGCCAGCCTTGAGAATTATCCCTAGCTGTTAAGGGGGCGGCAAGCAAAAAGCCCTGCGTGGAATTATCCTCGTCCACCATTTTATAAGAAAACTCTGAGCTGCGAAAGTAATAACGTACCATAGCCTCGTAGAGAACGGCCTTTAGCTTTTCGTTTGCCAAAGCCATCTCCTCGCCCCAGGTAAGCAGTGTTAAGCGTGTGGCTTCTTCAATATCGTTATAGGTAAATCGTTCTATAGTTATGGTCATGACCTCCTAATTTACACCACTCTTACACAAAGATAGAAATGCTACCTGTCAAATATTACACAATTAAACATATAAGATGTATTAAATTCCTAAAAGGGTAAGAAGCAACTAGTTTTTCAAAATCCAAACTTATTCATTAAGAATCCTTACAACACTCTGGCGCACAGCACACCTGCGCCTGCTGCAACGAGTCCTAAGAGCACGCTGCCGCCCACATAAACAAGGGCAGCAAATAGTCTGCCCTCTGTGAGCAGCATCAAGGCTTCGTAGCCAAAGGAGGAAAAGGTGGTGAAGCCCCCTAGAAAGCCCACGCATAAAAACAAGCGCCAAGCCGCCGGTAGCAGCTCCCTATCCACTATGATGGTCATCAAAAGGCCCATGGCAAAGCAGCCCACAGCATTGATGACGAAGGTGCCATAGGGCAGGGCACTGCCAATGGACTTACTCACCGCATTGCCCACAAGAAAGCGACTCACCGCACCCAAGGCTCCACCCAAAGCAATAATCACTAAATTCATTCCTACACCAAATCCTTCTTCAAAAATACAGCTCGCCAATAAACCTTGCCCCTACAAGGCCCACAAGCTAAAGCACCATGCTAAGCTCAGTGAGCTACTAAAAGCTTTCAAGCCTCCATCTCACGGATATATCCTAGAGTTTTATCCCACTCCGGCTTAATGCCCTCCAGCTGCTCCGCCACCTGCTCCTTGGTAAAGCCATCGCTGCGCAAAAGCTTAACCAGCTCTGCCAGCTGCGCCGTTAGCCTCGTCAAGCCAAGGCTAGCGCACACGCCCTTCAGATTGTGCGCCTTGCGCATCGCCTCCGGCCAATTTTCCTCTGCTACAAAGCCTTCCACCACAGCCAAATCATTGGCCGCCTCCAGCTTCTTCAAAAAGCGCACATAAAGCTCCTCGCTCTCCATGAAGCGCTCTTCGAGCGCTTCGGCAATATCTATTTCAATGTACTTATTCAAATCACACAATTTCATATAAGCTATCCTTTCTTCTACCTTTAAGACCGTGGAGAAGGTACCAGATACGAGGCGGAACGACAAGCCACGACCCATGTGGTTGCAAGCGCAGCGCAGCGAACACATGCTGGTCGCGCTGTACCCTTGGGTGCGACGGCGTACTAGAGGTACGTCTAGGAGTTCCAACGAAGTAGATGGTACCTTATACACGGTCTTACATATGTATATACTCGCTCATCATTTTAGCTAGCAATTTCATTTTAACAGGCTTCACCATGTAGTCATTCATCCCCGCCTGCATGGCAGCCTCCACATCCTCGCTGGAGCTATTGCCAGTCAGCGCCAAAATTGGCACGCTAGCCGCATCTCGCCGCGGCAGCTGGCGAATCTGCCGCGCCGCCTCGCAGCCATCCAGCTCCGGCATTTGCACATCCAAAAGCACCATCTGCACACTACCCTCGGGGGCATTGGCAAACTGCTCCACCGCCTCGCGGCCGTTGGCCGCGGGCAGCACCTTGAGCCCATTCATCGTTAATAGCTCGGTAATAATCTCCATACTGATATCGTTGTCGTCAGCAACCAAAACCTTGGAGCCAGCAAAATCCTTTAGCTTGGGGGCATCCTTAGTATGGGGCTTGGGCTGCTCCGGCACTAGCATAAAGGGCAGGGAAATAAGCACGCAGGTTCCCTCGTCCACCTTACTAGAAATATGAATGGTGCCCTCAAGTCGCTCCACCAAGCTTTTTACAATAGCCATGCCAAGGCCCGTACCCGTTACCTTGGGCACGCCAAAGCGACTATCCCTTTCAAAGGGCGTATAAATTTTCTCTAAGAACTTATCCGTCATGCCGCAGCCGGTATCCTGTACGATGAAGCTAAAAAAGGCACGATTATTCTTATCCTGCTCACGCCGCACCATGAAGGAAATTTTGCCGCCTTTCGGGGTATACTTTAAAGCATTGGAAAGCACATTATTTAAGATTTGGTGCAGCCCCTGCAGGTCACCACTTACATTGACCGGTTCAAGCCCCAGCTGCAAGCTAAAAAATTTCTGCTCCAGCTCCGCCTGAGCGCTAAACATCTCGCCAATTTCGCGCACCACCTGAGTCATATCAAAGGTTTCCTGCAAATGCTCCACCTTGCCATTGTCAAGGCGGGCCATCTCCAAAATATCATTTATCAAGGTCAAAAGCTGCTTGCCCGAAGCCTTAATCTTTTGGATATAATCAAAGACCAGATTCTTATCCTCCTTGTGCAGCTCTGCCAGCTCCGCCATGCCAATAATACCATTTAAGGGCGCACGCATATCGTGGGACATGGCCGAAAAGAACATATTACGGGATTTGGCGTTTTCACGGGCCACCTTTAGGGCGCGCTCCGTGAGCTGCATATGCTCCAGCTCCTTCAGCTTTTCGGCATCCACCTCGCGAAAGAAAAAGATAGCCTCATCCGAGCCCAAGAGCTCGTCCCATACTAAACGCACATTAACCCATTTATAATCCTTGCCAAAGCGCTGACGAAACTCACCGCCAAAATCGTAAATCTGCCGTTTCACCAAATCCCTAATATTATCCAAGGAAAAGGTTTCCGAAAACTCGGCAGCAGCATCCCGCTCCACAAGGGGCACAAACTGGCTCACGAGCTCGCTATAGGAGCCCTCTGCAGCAGGCTCAAAGCCCATATTCTCAGCCTTTACCATGCTATAACGCCCAGTGCGCAGATTAACCCTAAACACTGCTAGGAAGGACTTGCTCATAACCTGAACCACATCATTAATATTTTGCACCTGCTTATTTAACATGTGCTCACGGGTGCCCAGCAAAACCAGCAGCAGCGCAAAAAACGCCAGAGTCAGCACAAACCATTGCAGCAGATTCTGGTAATCGCCCAAAAGAAATTCATAGGGAATGGTTACCACACTAATCCAACCCTTATCGGACACAGTATAGTACACACCGCGCTTGTTGCCCTCCAAGTCGATGATATAATCATCATAGCCCTGGCGCAGCTCGCTAAAAATTTGGTCCACATAGGGCTGTTGCTTTTCAATGCTCAGATTTCTATCGCTAATGGCAAACATAATATTTCCATTGGGATCGCACAAATAATAATAGCTCTGGCGCGGCAAGCGGTTATCCGCTAAGAGTGCGTTCAGCTGCTCAGGATAAAGGTTCATAGCCAGCACATCATCACCATGCCCCAGGCGCACTGCCATAGTCAGCACGTACTCCTGCTTGGGCTCTACTTGGTACAAATTGGTATAAGCCACATCACCCTTACGAGCCAAGGCAGCTTGATACCACTTCACCTTATTTAAGCCATGGATTCCCCTATCGGGTCGACTACAAATAAGCCTGCCATCGATAACGGCGCACATATCAAAGCGACCAACCTCAGAGTTATTCTCCATATACTCCGTAAAACGACTTAAGGCTTGCTCAATCTCTTGATCAGTCCAATTGGACTTTAAACGCAGCATGGAGCCCATGCTCTGGGCCACGCTTCGCAAAAGCATTTCCTGGGACTTGATGCGTGCTGTTTCCCGCGTTGCAAAGCGGGCAGCAATTTCCTGGCCCATAATATGGGAGTTTTCCAAAATCTTTTCGCGCATCACGTGCAGGCTGCCCATGGCAACCACTAAGAAGAAGATAAAAACAGCCACACTAAAGAGTGAAATCTTCAATTTTTTATTTAAAAGCTTAATTCCCATGTGGCACCTCTTTTGTGGATAATGGGTAATGAATAAATAGTATTTCATAAGAAAAGCTATTCTTATTGGCTACAGGCAATAGTATCGCATGTTAATTATACTCTATTTTTTAAGCCCTTTACAAGCAAAAAATAAGGCCATCACCAAAGTGACAGCCTTAAAAAACTTATTTAATTAACTAGCTCACGCCTTGGGTCCGGCACTCAAAATATCCTCGGTAATCAAGCCGTGGAATTTAGCTACATTCTTGCCAAAAAGCTCTGCCAGCTTGCGCAGCTGCACATCATAGGCAGCCTTATCCTCCCAGGTATTGCGAGGATTGAGAATTTCAGAGGGCACGCCCTCGCAGGCCTTAGGTATAGCAAGGCCAAAAACAGGGAAGGTTTCCCACTCTGCATGCTCCAGCTCGCCATCCAGCACGGCATTCACCAAGCGACGGGTATGCTGCAGACGAATGCGGTGACCCTTGCCATAGGGGCCAGCACTCCAGCCAGTATTAACCAGATATACGGCTGTGCCATACTTATTGATGCGCTCACCCAGCATCTTCGCATAGGTCAAGGGTGGCAGGGGCAGGAAGGGCTCGCCAAAGCCAATGGAGAACGTTGCCTGGGGCTCCACAATGCCATCCTCGGTACCGGCAACCTTGCTAGTGTAACCGGAAAGATAATGGTACATGGCCTGCTCCGTAGTCAGCTTAGCCACAGGAGGCAGTACGCCAAAGGCATCAGCAGTCAAAAAGATGATGGTTTTGGGGTGACCTGCAACGCTGGGCAACAGCGCGTTGTCAATATAATGTAAGGGATAGGCGGCGCGGGTATTTTCCGTCAGCATAATATCATCATAATCAGGAACGCCATTTTCGTCCAAAATAACATTTTCTAAAACGGTATTCTCGCGAATAGCGTGGAAAATCTGTGGCTCAGTGTATTCGCTTAAATGCACGCATTTAGCATAGCAACCGCCCTCAATATTAAAGATGCCATCCTTGCTCCAGCCATGCTCATCATCGCCCACTAGTGCACGAGTGCCATCCGCAGAGAGCGTGGTTTTACCCGTGCCGCTAAGGCCAAAGAACAACGCAGAATCCCCCTTAGGACCAACATTAGCAGAGCAATGCATGGAAAAAACATCCTGCTGGGGCAGGAGATAATTCATAATCGTGAAGATGCCCTTTTTCATTTCGCCGGCATATTTACCGCCACCAATGAGCACCACCTTTTCGGTCAAATTGATAATCACGAACATCTCTGAATGAACGCCATCCAGTTCGGGCTCTGCATAGACATTGGGCATGCACAGCACGGTGAAGCCCTCCGCATCCGCCGGAACTTCTTCGTTACTGATAAACAAATTGCGCACAAAAAGCTGATGCCACGCTAATTCATTGACAAAATGCACCGGCAGACGATAACGAGGGTCGGCACCAGCATAAACATCGGTAACATACATCTTATGATTGGCAGCATAGGCCAGCATTTTTTTATATAAACGGTCGAAGGTTTCCTTGCTGCAGGCTTGATTATTATCCCAGCAGAGTACGTCATGGGTATATTCATCATCCACAAAAAATTTATCCTTGGGAGAACGACCTGTATGCCTGCCTGTTACAGCCCGCAGTGCGCCATTGGCAGCCAAAACACCCTCATGATTATCCAAAGCCTCCTGCACCAGCTCTTCTCTAGACAAATCAAAAACAGGTCGCTGCACGGCAGCGTCAATTTCTTTGCGCAATCTTGTCAATGCCATAGCCATCACTCCACTCATGTAAATATTAGCATCTATCCAAAGCATTTAGCGTAGCCTTATTTCGTAAGGCCGTAAATCGTTTAGTGTATATTCTAATTTTACTCCTAATAAATAAATTATACAATGTCTATTAATTCTATCTAGTATACACAGTTGTACAAAAATACAGTATTTATTATATAATAAAAAGAGCCGCTGTCATAAAGACAACGGCTCCGCAATTTTTGACAAACAAACAGCTAGTCGCACCACTGCACAATGCGATACCACAGCCAAGCACACAAAGCACCGCTAAAATCCAACAGTACATCCATAACCTTGCCATCACGACCTGGGCTAAAAAGCTGGATATATTCATCCACCACTGCCACCAGCAGGCAAATTAAAAGAATATAACCATTGGAGGTGCGATTGCTAATATGGAAGCTTGCAAATACCTTGCACCAAAGCAGACCCAAGCAGGCAAATTCCAGAAAATGCGCCAGCTTACGAATCGTGTGCTCCACATCACCCTTGAGGGAAACCCCAAGCAATTGACTAATTTGCAGTGCAAACTGCGCCAAATAACCACTAAGCTTGCCGGACTCTGTGGCCGGCAGCGAGGAATTAAAAAAGATTAAAGCCACCAAAACAACAGCTAAAAGCAGCCAAAAATATCTCATAACTCTTCCTTTTACAAATTACGGGTCAAGCACTCCATAACCATCATGTTGCTTACCACACCAATGCCACCGGGCACGGGGGTGAAGGCGCTAGCCTTAGCAGCCACAGCAGGGTCAACATCTCCCATGAGCTTGCCATCAACGGAGTTAATGCCCACATCCACGATGACTACGCCCTCCTTGACCATTTCCGGCTTTACAAAGCAAGCCTTGCCTACAGCAGCCACAATTACATCGGCACTCTTTAAAAGCTGCGGCAAATTTTGCGTGCGAGAATGGCACACAGTTACAGTAGCATTTTTTTGCAAAAGCAATATAGCCACGGGCTTGCCCACCACATTGCTGCGACCAATAACCACCACATTTTTGCCTTCCAGCTCAATGCCATAATGAGCCAGGGTTGCCATGCAAGCCCTGGGCGTGCAGGCAGCCCATTTGCTGCGACCCATGAACACATCACCGCTGTTTTGCGGATTCAAGCAGTCCACATCCTTGTTGGGAGAAACTGCCGCGCCCACAGCATCTCCATTGATATGCTTGGGCATGGGCATCATGGGCAGGATGCCGGTAACATAACGATTACGGTTCAGCTTCTTAATGACGCCGATAACCTCTTCTTCGCTGGCAGTGCTAGGCAATTCAATTACCTTGGCAGCACCACCAAGACCTTCGATTAATTTTACTAACCTGCCCTTGTACACATGGGAAGCAGGGTCATCCCCCACTACCACAATAGCCAAGGTAACCAAAAGACCTCGCTGCTTTGCCGCGGCGATTTTTTCTGTTATCATCTCTCGGTACACATCACTGACAGGCTTTCCCCTCATTAACATAGTTTCCATTACAATTCACCTCAAAAACCTTTAAAACAGTTATTCAATTTGCTAAAGCCTTAGAATAGGCCGCTGATAACACCTTCATCACTAACATCGATTTTCTCTGCAGCGGGAACCTTGGGCAGACCGGGCATGGTCATAATATCGCCGGTCAGCACAACCACAAAGCCTGCACCTGCGGCAATGCGGCAGTTTTTAATAGTAATCTTAAAGCCGCTGGGACGACCTAAAAGTGTTTGGTCATCGGAGAAGGAATACTGGGTTTTAGCCATGCAAATGGGCAAATTGCCATAGCCAAGGTCTTCAAATTCCTTCAGTGCCTTGTCGGCCTCTTTAGTGTAGTTAACGCCATCAGCGCCGTAAATTTCTTTAGCAATGGTTTCGATTTTAGCCTTTAAGGGCATATCCAGCTCATAAATGGGCTTAAAGTTAGCCTTGCCACTTTCAGCCAAGTCCACAACCTCTTTAGCCAGCTCAATGCCGCCCTCGCCGCCTTTAGCAAATACATCGGACAGAGCCACATTTACGCCATGCTTAGCGCAGTGCTCACGCACTGCCTCCAGCTCTTCGGCAGTATCCTGAGCAAAAATATTAATTGCTACAACGGCAGGAACACCGAATTTTTTAACGTTTTCAATATGCTTTTCAAGGTTGCACAGGCCAGCCTTCACAGCCTCCACATTGGGAGTCTTCAAATCGGCCTTGGGCACACCGCCGTGCATCTTCAAAGCGCGCACAGTTGCCACGATAACAACTGCATCGGGCTTTAAGCCAGCATAACGGCATTTAATATCAAAGAATTTTTCTGCGCCCAAATCAGCACCGAAGCCTGCCTCAGTAATGGTATAATCAGCCAGCTTCATGCAGGTTTTAGTTGCCATAACGCTGTTGCAGCCATGGGCAATATTAGCAAAGGGACCGCCATGGATAATGGCAGGAACGTTTTCTAAGGTTTGTACAAGGTTGGGCTTGATAGCATCCTTTAGAAGGGCTGCCATAGCGCCATGAGCCTTGATTTGACCTGCGGTAACAGGATTACCATTGTAGTCATAAGCAACGATAATCTTGCTCAGGCGCTCCTTGAGGTCGTGCAGACCATTAGCCAAGCAGAGAATAGCCATAACCTCGCTGGCTACAGTGATATCAAAGCCGTCCTGACGGGGCACGCCATGGGCCTTGCCCCCCAAGCCAACCACGATGTTACGCAGCTCGCGGTCGTTCATATCCACAACACGCTTCCACACAATGCGGCGCGGGTCAATGTTTAATGCATTACCCTGTTGGATGTGGTTATCCAGCATAGCACTGAGCAGCATGTGAGCGGAGGTAATAGCGTGGAAGTCACCAGTAAAGTGCAGATTGATGTCTTCCATGGGCACTACTTGGGAATAACCGCCGCCGGCAGCACCACCCTTGATGCCCATGCAGGGACCCAAGGAAGGCTCACGCAGAGCCACGATAACCTTTTTGCCAATCTTGTGCAATCCCTGTGCCAGGCCTACGGTAGTGGTGGACTTGCCTTCACCTGCCGGAGTCGGAGTAATGGCGGTAACAAGCACCAGCTTGCCGGGCTTTTCAGCTTCCATGCGACGAATCAAGTCCATGGAAAGCTTTGCCTTATAGCGACCATATAATTCGATATCTTCCTCACCAATGCCCAGCTTAGCAGCCACATCAGTAATTTTTTGCATTTTCGCTTGTTGAGCAATTTCAATATCAGATAACATAACCTACCTCCTCAAAATTCTTGAAAACTTTCTAGATATATAAAGCAGGATTACCCTATACAATTCTGCTTCAGGCATAATTTTTCCTGCTGTAGGACAAAATAATTATGCATACTTTAGTTAAACCAAACCTCAACCGTTGTGCCCTCGGCCACCTCAGTACCGGGCGCAGGACGCTGCTGATAGGCGATGCCGCTACCATAGGGCTTGAGTCTTAAATGACCCTGCTGCAAAAGCTCCGCGGTATAGCGCATATCTATGCCCTTAAAATCCGGCAGCTTAATCTTGCCATTGGGCAAAATTAGTACCTGGGGCATTTGCTTGGCGCTGGTCTTGACGCTAGTGTCATTCATCATGTCAAAGGATGGCAAGCCCTCGCGATTGGTGGGTTGGATACCCTTAGCTACCAAAATCTGCTGCAGCGTGTCGCGGAAGATGGGCGCACTAACCTGGGAGCCATAAAAGGCGCCCTGGGGTCTATCCAGCATAACCAGCATAGCATATTTGGGCTTATCCGCCGGCACAAAGCCAACGAAGGAAGCAATGTATTGTCCGGCAGCATAGCCACCGCCCTCGGCCAGCTTTTCGGCAGTGCCTGTTTTGCCGGCAATGCGATAGCCCTTAATGGCGGCGGTTTTACCGCCGCCCTCGCTAACTACCTTTTCCATCATAGCACGCATTTGCGCTGCTACCTCAGGGGTAATAACATTGCGCACAACCTCTTTTTTACCTTCCTTGATGATGCTGCCATCGGGAGCAACAATCTTTTTAATAATATAGGGCTTCAAAAGCTCGCCGCCGTTAGCGATAGCACAAATAGCGCGCAACACCTGAATGGGTGTCACCGCAATGCCCTGACCGATAGCCATGGTAGCCACATCCGGCTCATACATCATCTTAGGGTCGTACAAAATGCCATATTCCTCGCCCGGCAAATCTATACCGGTGGGCGAGCCAAAGCCAAATTTTTTAGCATAGCCGATAAGTCTATCCGCACCTAGACTCATACCCAGCTGCACCATGCCCGTGTTAATAGAGAACTTGATAATCGTAGAAAAGGGCACATAGCCAAGGCCCTCCCCATCCCAGTTATGAATAATGCGGTCCGCAATACGAATGCTTCCGGCATCATTAAAGATGGTATTGGGCGAGATAATGCCCTCGGTAAGGCCCATGCAGCCCACAATGGGTTTAAAAACGGAGCCGGGCTCGTAAATCATGGACACAGCCTTATTATTCCAGGATTCCTCGCTGTATTTATGAAAATGATTGGGGTCGAAGGTAGGACGGGATGCCATACCCAAAATCTCACCCGTGTACGGGTCCATAATAATGGCTGCAGCACCCTTAGCATGTGTTCTAGTGATGGCATCATCCATGGCATCCTCTAGAACATATTGCATTTTACTGTCCAAGGTCAAATACACTGTGGGCAGCTGCTCCTGCTTCTTTTGCACATCCTGATGCTTATCACTTAGCAAATTGCCCAGAATTTGTTGGCCTGCCGCATCCACCATTAGGGAATACTTGGTATCCTTGCCCTTCAAAATATCGTTCAGCTGGTACTCGATGCCGCTCAGGCCCACATCATCCGTGCCAATAAAGCCCAAAATTTGGGCCGCAGTGCGCTTTTTAGTATAATAACGCTTGCTTTCCTCCAAAAAATGCAAGCCGGGCAGCTTATTATCCTTGATAATCTTGCGCACCTTTTCCTCATCCTTGGGATCCATGGTACGCTTAAGCCAGACAAAGCGACCACCGCCGGTAAAAATGCTATAAAGGCGGTCCTTATCCTTGTGCAGCACGGGAGCCAAAAGGTCCGCAGCAATGCGCCGAGCATCCCGTTGGGGATGGGCCTTGCTCATCATGGAATCGTCGCTCATGCCCTCCGGATCCACATAAAGGGAGCCGGTCATGATGCTCACAGCAAGCTCCTCGCCATCCCGATCCACAATGCGACCGCGAGGATGCTTTTGGGTTAAATCTGCCGTCAGCTGGTTTTCGCTTTGCTTGCGCAAATCGTCGGCCCGCACAATCTGTAGCCAGCCTAGGCGCAAAATAACGCCCACAAATACTGCCAAAAGCAAAAAGCACAGCCCGCCAAAGCGCATGCGCCCATCATTTAGCGTAAACTTTTTCATGTGCGCCACCTCTCATTGCGCACCATGCGCAAATTATCACGCCGCTCCTGCGGTGGCAGGGCATCGTGCTCCGCCTCTTTCACTTCTTCGTCATATACCGATAGCAAAAGTCCGATAGCAGCCATGGATAAGACCATGGAGCTACCACCATAGCTAATAAAAATCAAGGGCACGCCAATAACCGGCAAAATACCGCACACCATGGCCATATTCGCCACCGCCTGACCGATAATCAAAAAGGTTACACCGCCAGCCAGCAAAAAGCCACGTCTATCCCTAGAGTTAATGGTTATGGTACAAAAGGCAAAGCCCAAAAGGCCAAAAAGCAGCATCAAAATCATGGCGCCGAGAAAGCCGTTTTCTTGACAAAAAATAGCAAAGGCAAAGTCCGTATGGGCCTCTGGTAAATAGAAGAATTTGCCTGCTCCGTGACCCCAGTTAGTGCCCGTCAAGCCACCACTGCCAATAGCCAGCAGGGACTGCACCATTTGATAGCCCTTGCCACGAGGGTCTAGCCAAGGGTCAAACCACACATGAACCCTGTCCATACGATAGGACGAGGTAAGGGTAAAAATAACGCCCAAAAGGCCTGTTGCCGTTACCGTGCTCATAACCTGCCACATGGGTATGCCGGCAAGAATATACATGCCCAAGCCTAAGGCAAAAATAATTGCCGCCGTACCTAAATCCGGCTGCTTGATTACTAGGGCCGCATAGGTTATTACCGCAGCAAAAACCATTAAATGGTCCCCGCCCCTAGTAAAGCTAACTCTTTCACCTCGGCGCAGCATATTGCCCAAATACTTGGCAGCCAGCATGATAACCACGAGCTTGGCAAACTCTGAGGGCTGAATGGAAAAGGGCCCCAAATAAATCCAACGGGACGCGCCCTTGGTCGCAATGCCCATAATATCGACTATAAGCAGTAGAATAAAAACGATACCAAAAAAGCCCCACACAAGATGCTTATTAAGCCACACCTTATAGCCCACACGGCGCACCACTACCATGCCACAAAAGCCCAACAGGGCAAAGAAAAAGTACCGCCACAAAAAATAGATGCCACTTCCGGTCATATCGCGAGCCATGACAAAGCTAGCGCTAAAGACGTTTATACCGCCAATCAGCACCAACAAAAACATCACCATATAAATAAGCTGGCAGGGATTTTTCCAAAATTTTAAAAAGGTGTTTTTCATAAGACAGGACCTAAATTAAAAGACAACCTCACAGAAATTAATCGGCGTACCTAAAGCACTAAATTTCTGCTCGTACTCCGTTTGTACTGGATTATCGTATTCACTATGATGCAAATCGTAGCTCAACGCAATGATTTCTAAGCCAAACTCCTTGAACTCCTCCACGGAAAAATCAAACAAGCCTCGATTATCCGTTTTAAAGCGCAAATGCCCACCCTTGCCCAAAAGCTGAGCATATTTAGCAAGAAAATTGCGATGGGTCAAACGGCGCTTCGCATGCCTAGCCTTGGGCCAGGGGTCGCTAAAATTCAAATAAAGCTCCTTAATTTCGCCGGGCTCAAACCAATCTAACAAATTTTCGGCATTGGCACAAATAATGCGCACATTATCAAGCTTTTTATCCTTCGCAGCCTTGCCGGGAAAATAAGCAATATCGTGCTGAGTTTCGATGCCAATAAAGGCCTTATCAGGATAAATTTCGGCCATGCCAATGGTAAAGCGGCCCTTGCCACAGCCAATTTCTAGGCACAGGCGCTTGCCGGGGAACAGCTCCTGCCAATGCCCCTTAAACTTTTCAATATCATGCATAAAAACATATTCATCAGCTATGTCCTTCATAGCTTCTTCAATCCAAGGTTTTTTTCTTAAACGCATGCTTCTACCTCACAGCTAAATATAGTTTATCAATATTATATTATACATCCAAAAGAGCAGACTTGCACGAAAAGTTTTTGGGATTTACAAAGCGAAAAGCCTTGTTGTAATTTTCAGATTTTTATTGCAATTATACACAATTTGCAGTATAATAAGCTTGGAGATTAAAAGTAGCTACGCTCCAAAATTATCAGCAATGGAGTGATATGTATGATTCTTTTAGGCAAAATACATTGGTTCAATCCTGATAAGGGCTTTGGCTTTATTAAGACCAAGGGCGGAGAGCATATTTTTGTTCATTACACCGCCATCAAATGCTCCGGCTACCGCTCGCTTTACGAGGGGCAGGAGGTTTATTACCAAATAATCCGCGGTAAGCGTGGGCTGGAAGCGCAAGATAAATAACATTTTACGGGACTGTGTAAAAACACCTTCAAACCTGCATGGTTGAGCCATTTTTATGGGTGTGTAACACCAAATCCACAAACAACACACCCCAAATGTCCACAAAAGCAACATTAAGGAAATCACACCTTAGAGGGGTGTGTATTTTTTTACCCTTTTCACAGCTTATACTCACAAAATCTAACCACAAAGAACGGCCTAGGTATGTACAATCTGTTATTTATACATTAACAAAACATTAACCTTATAAAAATGCTAATGAAAATAATCTATAGGGATATTTCCCCTGATGTACCGACTCTGTTTTGCCCATACGCAGAAGAAAAAAAGAAAGCCCGCACAATACGAGCTTTCTACTAAACCTCACAGATTCAAAAATCTGATCTTACACAGGTTCACTCCATAGCCGCGATGGATACGCTGAGCTAAGAACCAATGACCTACTGGACATTAACAAAACAATAGAGCTGTTTAAAAAGACAAAAAACGAACAGATTGAAAAATCCGGTCCTAGCTCTAGTAAAAACTCTAATATTATATTATAATTATATGTAGTTAATAAATCATTATCCGTTTCAATGTACCTTGAAAATTTAATAGCCAGGAGTGATCAAAATGCACATTACCTTATCAGTTGTGCTCAGACAAACTAAAAAAGGGATAATTGTCATAGTTCCGGGATTCGACACCACAGTCATAACTACAGCCCGGAGCTCTAAAGAAGCCCTGATATCAGCACAACAGTCGCTTACTGAAACAATGGTCAACACAAGAAAAAAAACGGTTTACTGCCCTAATCAGCTTTCGGTACCACTAAAAAGAGGAGATACAATCGACAATCTCTATCTTAGCTTTAACAAAAAAGCCAACCAAAAGCCCAATCTAAAACAGACAAAAACAGAACTGACAGCAATCAGGATGGGAACCACAGGCTCTACCAAGAGCGGCATCTTTAACATCGACATCTTCAGGAAGCACAACTAAACCAAAACTAACTGACACTCCAACGGATAAAATACTCAATAAAAATCGCCATAGATAAATCGAAAAAAACAAACGGCTAAAAATCGAAAACAATACCCCTTAATATAAAAAAGACACCTCAAAACATCGAGGTGTCTTTTTTATTATTGTTCTGTTTTCTCCTTGTCCCACAATTTTTCAAGCGCTTCTATACGATTATTAAACTCATTATAAACCAAACTGGGATAGTCATCTCCAAAAGGAACTACATTCCTCAGCTTCATGAAGATATCGTCCCTTGTCTCTTCCAAAGCTTTAATGCTGTCCTCAAAACCCACATACTCAGCAGCAAAAGCATCAGCCAGAAGCTCCTTGTTCTGAACCTTACCTGCTTTTAGGCCTTCCAGACTATGTTTTTCTTTCTTTTTCGACTTGCGAGAACTATTGCCGCCTTTCATTACGCAATGGCCAAGCTCATGCATCAAAACAAACTGAGCTGTAGAATTGTTTTCCTGCAAACCTTTAGCAATTTCCCACGAGCAAACAAACAGGGGAAGCTCTCCCTTCTCATAAATAACCATACAATAGTACTTACCATTGAAATCTAGGATACGGTCACTTACAAGTATTGTCATTACAGGATTATTATAGACATCCTTAAAACAGCAACCTATGATTTCACCTTCAGTTTTCCTCGTAATTTCTATATCAGGTCTAACCATATAGGCATATTTGCCGTATTTTTCCATACTGCACACACCCTTTCCAAATAATTAGAATATATATTCGGCAAAGAAGTCTGTTATACCTCTTTTAGGCATTGTGCATAACAGCTAAACTTTAATTAACAAAATTTGTGCACAGAAAACAAAAAAAGAAAGCCCTGTGGAATATCCACAGAGCTTACAGATTGTAGGATATTCTCCTACGGGCAGTTTTTATTGCACTGATTTCACACCTTGCACAGACTGTTAATAAATCTATTCAAAACACCTGACAAAGCCTTAGCGGTATCTTCATTTTCCCAATACTCAAATTCCTTCATGTTTTCCGTCATGGCCTCGTTACCGATTAATCTGTTAGTCTCATCAATCATTTCCTTACGCACTGCAGGATTGAACAGATTAAATTTGTTACGCAGGTCCATATACCTATTGTGTTTTTCCGCTTCCTTAATATCCATTTCAACGTCATCATCAAAGATATTTATATGTCCATCATTCCCTTCTTCAGCCGAAAATACCGGCATTCCTTCATACTGCGCTCTGTTTTCTTCGACATATTTAACAAACCTTTCACCAAAACTTTTCGTGAAAGTGTAATGAACAACATTTTTTAAATAATATTCAAGATTAGCCGAGATACCGGTTTCAGAGCATCCTTTCAGCGCTTCAAACCATTTTCTCTCCACAATTCCGCAACGCCTAAGTTTTTTCACAATGCTTACGGAAAAATAGGGAATAGAATCACCAAACCTAAAAAAATCAGGTTTCAAATCAGTATATTTCTTCGCGATAACTTTAAGCTTATCACAAAAAATTTCATTGTCCAAAGCAAGGTCCCGGACAGCTTCAATCATCAGAACAGCAAAAGACTTGTTTTTCAGAATAGATAAATCGTTTTTAGTCATCAAATCATACAGTACAGGCTTATTATACCTGTAGACTTTACCGATATGCCGAAACAGAAAAACCAGGACACCATCAGGAAGACTCCTCAAAAACTCTAAGTAACTCTCATAAACACCAAAAGGAAGCATATTAGTACTCAAAGATTTCAACGTATAAGCAGAAACGTTATAATCTTCACTCCAACCATTGAGAACACAGGCACGCCTGTATATCATCCCGGTAACCTTGTCGGAAAGATATGCATAACGCACAGAAGCAATAAACCTGTCGGAACCGTAATAATCAATCAAACCAGCCCCTTCCTGAAACCTAAAACCGTTATTTACAGCAACACCAACATATTTTTCCGCATCGGAAGGAACAATACACGTCTGAACAGCCTTCTCAGCTTTTATTTCTTTTCTGTTGTCATCAGCTACAAGCCTTCTTCTGCTGCTTATAGCAAACTTAATCGAAACTGTAGTACAACGTCCTATATTGGGTTTACAAGAACTCCAATCCACATGCATGCCCGTTACAGACCCATTGCTTTGGTTAATTTCGGCAGCCATAATTTTAAGCACACATCTTTTATAATTCGACCAGAAAATTTTCCCGTTTCTAAGATAACCGTCACCATAAATCCGAAGCAGATCATCAGCATCAAGAATAATACTATTATCGGTTCCTGCTGTGAGGAAATAATAATAGAATGCATAGGAACAAGAATTATTAAAGGATTTAACCGCATCGATGCTGCTCAATCCCCCTGCCATCTGCCAAAAAAACTCCAAGCCTTTACCTGCAATCACAGTGTTGGTATACCTTTCATGGATGACATTGCTCACCAAAGGATAGGAACGACCATCGTCCAAAATCAGTTCAACACCGGATAATCCTCTAAAGCTTGTCTTAACCTGCTTATCATAATGGGCAATACCGAAAACAGCCGAAAAAAATTTATTCTCAACAGAAATGGGGTCGCCCTCTTTTATTCCAAAAGGACGTGTAAAAACCAAATACGTAATAACTCTCCATACACTAATCGTAATATTACCTTTGTACCCTAAAATTTTCAATATGAATTCCTCCTTTTATTGTTTCTTATTCTTCGCAGTCTCAAAATCAAGCGTTTTGGACCTCGAATTACTGCCAAATTCTTTTTTGAGCCTGTCAATTTCAGCATTGAGCCTTACTTTTTCAGACGACAGATTCAAAATCTGCCGCCTGTTCATTTCAAGCTGCCGCTCTTTATCATCAAGTTCCTTGCTCAGAATTTCAATATCAACCATGTTAGAAAGCATCTTGTCATACCGCTCCTGCATATCCTGCATTTTCGCCGAACTGACCCGTTCACGTCCTTCAACGCAGCCACCCTGCGCAGGCAGGAAAGTTCTGAACATCGCCGCTTCCTCATCGGAAGCGGCTTTTATAATCTGCTTTGCCAAAGCATCATTATACAAAGTCTTACGGGAGGGCAGGCGGTCATCAGTACTAATACCGTTCATACTGATATGGTTACTGCTGATCATAGCCACAGCATCATAAAGACTGTCAAGCCTTTCGTTAATAACCATAACCACCTTTTCGAGCCGCCTGCGCTCATCTTTGTCAACCTCTTCAGGCAGCACATCAATCTCAGCGAGCCTTTCATCAAGACTCTTCCTCTTTTTCACATCTGCATTTTGCGCCATTTCTCAATTTCCTCTATTGTTTCGTCATAGTTCTCGACAAGATACCGGAGCTGAGGGTAATCATTTACAACCTGTTCAGCACCTGCCTTATCAATACGCTTTTTGAGGCTCTGCATCTCGGGCACCAGCCGCTGTCGGCACACTGCCTTAAGCTTCTTGAGCTCCCTTGAAGCCTCGGCTTCAAACCCATTGTCAAGGTTATATTTAAAACTTACCTGCAGATCCTTGAAATCCTTGTAAGTACCGTCGACAAGCCAGTAGACAGTCATAAGGTTAGGGCAGACACCGAATGCGCACATAAACTCATTACTGTTGAAATCATCCTCACAGGGGCGGAAAGCTACCGCTTTGACGCAGAAACCACCGGTCTTGCTCCGGATAGCCACCTCGCCCTGAAGCTCCTTCACAAGCTCATCCACATCCTTAAAAACCCGGATATCCTTACCGCTGTTGGCCAGGAACTCCTTGATTTTACGTGTCATCTCCGCACTGTGACCACCTAGCAGTTCGGCATCACCCGTAATCACTTCACGGAGCAGCTTTGCACTTTCCTCAGCTTCTTCCCCGCGCTTATCAGGCGGTCTTACATAGTAACCCTCCATATCCTTCGAAAGATGCCCCATAAAACGGCGAATAAATTCAGAATCCACATGATAAGTGTAATAAAGCTCCGTGCAACAATGTACGCGAAACTGACGGGTCGAAGGTACGGCATAATATTTACCACTGATTTCCTTTACCGGAATACCGGGATACGGACTGCTGTCCTTATCCTCACAACGGGCAAACTCTCCATACTTTTCCATTATCCTGCAGAGATTATTGACAAGCCGTTTATCACGGACAGGATAATGTTCAGCAGTAGGCTGGTATATATACCTCTCGCCGGTTTTCAAAGCCCTCGGCGGAGTAAGCTCATCACGCAAAAGCAGATATGCCTCAACCGCAAGAGGAGTAGCGAAAGTCCTGTTCCAGATAAATTCCGTATTTCCGTGAGCCTCTTTAAAAAGCCTGACCTTGAAAAAAGCTGCTTTTTCCTTACCGCCAGGCGGAGCCTCAAATCTAAGCAGGTCATCAGTCATACTAAGAAGCTCGCCGACCCTTATCCCCAGCTGGCTCAGCAGCACATAACAGGCTGCCGTTGCCCTGAAATCATATGGCAGGGACTCATTGCGCATAACCTCAAGGATCATCTTCAGAAAACTGTCGAAGTATTCAAAAGGGATATCGGGGGTTTTTCTGTACTCTGACTTGTCGCCCCTTACCACAGATTCACAGATTTCACTAAGCTTCTTCCCGCAGAGCAACGGCCAATCCTTGAAATAAGAAAGATTCAAAAACCATATAAATTTTTCAAGCGAATAACACACGCGTTCGCAGGTTATACGGACGCGGCCTTTAACATAATTACAGAAAAACTCAATAAAATATTCATCACAAAGTCCCGAATAATCCCTTACCTGATACTTCTCAGCCGTAAACCTGAGAAAAGTACATATATGGTCTATACGCGTATTAACGGTAGAGATTTTATTGTCACCAATTCTGAGCATAAGAAATGCGAAGAACCTGACAATATCGCCGAAACCTTCGGGGACATCACTAAATACAATCCTGCATGCCGAGGGATGTTTATGCTTATAATTAGCAGTAAAATCCCAGACACAGTCATGGAAACCGATATTTACGCCCCTCAGATTTACATGCTCATAACGCGAAACATAATTATAAATTTCATCAACTACAGTGCCGCGCAGAGCAGGAAGCCCCTGCTCGACAGGCAGCCTGTTTTCAGCAAGATTCATGAAACCACCTCTGCTTTCACTTCTGCAATCACCGCAAGGTAGCAGGCAAGCATCTTTTTCTTGTTCTGCAGATCTTCACGGTCATGCTCCCATTTGGCATCGTCTATAAGCCCGTCATAATAAACCATCAGATTTTTGATAGCCGTTTCCTTATCAACAGTCGTCACGAAACTCCTGCACAAAAAACAGGAAATCATGGAATCTTCGTTGCAGGTATGCTGTCTGCACCAGCCACAGCCACCGTTTACACGCTGCTTATGTTCATCAATACCTGCAGGCAAATCCTTTACAACTTCACCCTTGACGCAATGCTCAACATCTCGCTCACCGATAACTACCTTATTAAGTAGCGAAATAATTTCCAAAGTCTGCACCTGCACATAATGCCTAAGGGTGGTATTAATATCCGCATGTCCGCTTAAGAGATTAACCTCAATATCACTCCAATTTTTGAGAAGTTTAAGCTCATACGCTTTTGTCATATGGAATTTCCTCATATCGGTAGCATTAAACGGCTCTACTCCGGCTTCACGGCAGCAACTCCTGAGATAGCTGCTGAACACATTAGCACCCACAACCCTGTAGAAATCTTCAGAGCGGTACACAAACATATAATTTCTGAGTTCCCCTGAGCTTTCGGCAATCTCCGCAGAACGCTCCTGCACGGTTTCAAGAAGCTTACGTACCTCAGCCGTGATAACCTTGGTATCCACATCGCCATGGGAAGTCTTGTGAGAAGTAGCAACAGCACCTGCATTAAGCCCCGAAAGCCGCTCGGAGACCAGACCAGTTATACAGTCCCGCTTAAGATTGCATATCTGCGATACCCTGAACTCTGTCTGAAGAAGCAGGAAGAATATAGCATAACAATAAATATTTTTGAAGCTGTCGTCAGCTTCGCACTTCGCGATCATTACTTTATTAACCGCATCAATCCTCTCCTCGGATATAACTTCAGGTTCAGGGGACGGAGCGGTCTTAAATGCTTTCAAAAAATCCTCGTAGCCCCGTTCGACAACGATTTTGTTTTCTATTACAAAATAAGAAATAAAAGCTCTCAGGACGGCAAGATAACTGTTGCGGGTACTGTCAACAATACCGGACAGGTTTGCAACCCACATCCTGTACCGAGAAAGAACCGCAAGGCTCAGATATTTTTCATTCTCACTAAGTTCCGACATCTTATTAAGCATCTCGACAAGCATAAGCATTTTCCCAAGCCTTGTCATAATATTAGCATCCTTCAAGCGCCAGATAAAAACCTTGGCAAGGTGAGTATAGTAACCGGAGCGGATTCCGGAAAAATCAACTATATAGCTTTTACCGGCACGAAGCCGCGTACTGGTACCCTCAAATCCGCTCAGATCAAGGATCCAGCGGTCGGAAGAAGGAACATCCGCATACGGAGCGTAGCAGACAGGCGTAAAACCATCTATAAAAAGTCCGTGAAGATCTTTGCGGATAAGCATGGAACGAGTAAACGGAGAAGACTCACCAAAGATGAATTTCCCTTCGGGTTCAAGTTTCAAATCAAGATAACGGAAAAACTTACGCAGAACGATAAGCCTGCTGGCAGCATTTTCCTTGTCAGCGGCTATCACTGCCCGTACAATACCGGAAAAAATTTCATAATTAAAATCTTCAAGCGAGCTGACTTTGGCAAGAGAATGCCCCGCAAACCTGTCAAAATTAGAAAAAAGATAATAAGCCGCAACACAGTCATTACCATGAACCGTATCAATAAAACTCTCTATAAGTCCCCTGACAAAGGGGTTATCAGTAGCAACGATATAATACCTGCGGGCCTTATCGCTGCCGGAATGATACAGATAACGGACAGCATTCCCGCAGAAAAGAGAACCAAAATAATCATTACGCTCGTTACCCGATATGTCAAAACAGTCACGGAGCTTTAAAAGCTCCTCCTTATAATCGCCTTCATATAAATTACGGTCAAGCATGAGGCACAGGAGCTTTGCGCAGAACATTCCGTGGGCAAAATCCACGGACAGCCGGCAGAAAGTGCTCCAGTCCACACAGCACAGAGCCTTAAGCGAAAAACCTCTGCAGACATCAATAAAGGCGTCAATGTTGGTTTTCTTTGTAGTCCTGATAGCACCGAAGTAGCTGTCGCCGACCTCGCGCAGAAGGTCCCGAAGGACCGGATCCGTAATGCAGGGCAAGGCCTTACCGTAAGCGTTATACATAACGCTGCCGTGAACCCTGCTCCCGCATCCTGCACGGGTCATTATTTACGCCTCCCGGCTACTACGGACGGAGTTTCCCTGAGCGCAGGAATAACATCATAGATGGTTTCCGCAAGCCTCGTTTTAAGCTCAAACTCATCGGCTTCCGTCGGATTATAGTAAACCATGCTGCTCGTAACATACTTATGGCGCATCCTAATCATTACATCGCGGACCGGAAGATGAAGGTACTTTACCAAAAACATTGCATATCCGTGCCTGAGCCTATGGTTAAGGTTGTGCTGACGCACACGCTTGTCCAAAGCGATTCCTGCCTGTTCGAATACCTTCTTAAGATAACGGTTCCACGCTACGTCGCTGAGCCTTCCGCCACGGGAACCTACAAAGATATAATAGTTAGGACCTGCGTATTTATCCTTAACCACAGTATCCGCACGAAGCTTTTCAAGCCGCTTTGCCTTCATTTCCTGCGAAAGCTTAACCTCAATATACTCATTTATGAACCTATAAAAATCATCCGTAACAGCTACATAATCATCAAGCCTACGGTAATCGGGAGAGTTATAGCCGTCCTTAGTAACAGGGCGAATCTTATTCTTGGCAAGCTGGAAATCACTGTCACTCAGCCTGTTACAAAGATACAGCACACGACACACTTTGCCGCCTGCAATCCGCCTTTCGGTAACGTCTTCGTTAGTAAGACCAAGCACCTCACCAAGGCGCAGTCCATAGCAGAACATAAGCCTTACAATAATTTCAGCCATGATATTTCCTTCCTTACGGATAATATCGAGAATTGTTTTGAACTCTTCAACGCTTACATATTTAGGGACCTTAACAACCGGATGGCTCTCACGAAGATTAACCTTATAGGCTGCATCACGCTGGTATGCCATATCCGTATCCAGTTCCCGCCTGATATGAAGCTGTTTTACCTCCATAAGCGCAGGGCAGTCAATTTCAAGATCGCGAAAATAATTACGGCAGGCTGCAAGCACCTGGTTGACGGTATTATTACGGGGAGTATATTTGCCGGCAAACTCGATACGGAACTCACCTTTAAGAGGAGAACGCTTTTGAAGAAACAATATAAAATTCGTGATGTCACCCGAAGTAAGCTTATGGATATCAAGGCCCATGAGGTCTACATATTCGTAAAGCTTACGAATTCTCCCTGCGACATTCCTGCGGGTATTGGGGGACTTGGAAAGCATCGTATAATTAAGATGGACAAAAAACTCATGCACTGACCTGCCTTCAGAATCCACAAGCAAATAATAATCGATACCGTTTCTTTTTACAGTTTCAACACGATAATCAATTTTATTTTGAGAAATCAGCTTGCCTTTACTATCGGTAGTCGTAACCAAAAACGAGTTGCGGCCTAAAAAAATCTGTTCTTTAATGTTAATCATTTAAAAACCTCCTTATTTTTTACAATACGCCTTAAAACAACAATGATTTACTAATGTTTAATATGTAAGATTGTTTTTGAGGTTTGAGAGTAATCTAATTTCTAATGGTACTCAAACTTTTGCTCATTTTTGAGCATAAGTCCTTTTGTTTGAAAGTGATGTAATTTCTGCTGGTACTCAAACCTCTTTTTGTGTATCGCCATTATAGCGGACAAGTTAATAACTACGCAATTGACCAAAAACAGGAAAACACAACATTAAAGTTGACGAAACTGTAAAATTGTTACGGTTTCTGACTTCCAAATACCTTCCAAACACAGACCGGTTGTAAATCTGCCCTTTCTATGATAAACTGCAAAAAATGTTCCAAAAAACAGTTTGAAACATTAAAACAGTTTAAAGGAAGGGCAAAAAATGAAACTAAAAAAGCCGCTCGGAACGAAAATGACTGACGGAACAACCCGATACATGGCTAAAGAAGTAGCTTATATGCTCGGCATAAAACCATCGGCACTGTCAACCTACGTCCATAACAAAATCATAGAAGGCCTTGAAGAACACGTCGAAAAACACGGCAGGACAACCTACTACGACAGATATGCCGTAGCAAAAATATGCAAAGAACGCAAAGTGCCTCTCCCGAAAATAGTAGAATATAACAGCAAAAAAGACTACGACCAGCTCACAAAAGCTCTGGATTACCACGAGCTCGGACTGAAAGACTCGGATTTAAACGCACTGGCAGACGAATTTATCAAAACCGACCATGAGGATACCATGCAGCAGCTTTACCTTTACATGCAAGAACGAAAAATACTGGCCGAAAAAATCAAAAAATTAACAGACGAAAACTATTTCCTACGGCTGAAACTTGACGAACAGCAGGAACTCATTAAAGAATACCGCATACGGTTCACCAGAGCCATGCACAGCTCGGAAAAAGTAACCAACGCCCTTATCAGTCTCCTGAAAAAATGGGGAGCTGAAGGATTAAAACCCCGCAAAGAAATCGTTGACGAATATTTCAGAAGCGGTGTACCGGAACTTTTCAAAGCCGAAGCCCAGCTTACAAGCAAATCAATCGATGAATGTCTCGCACTTATCGAAGCAACACCCGATAACGACGAACCGGTATAAAACAAAAATACCCGCAGGAGCCCGAAATCAGGCTGCTGCGGGCTTTTTTATGCCTGCCTAAGGGAAATATATCAGCGACAGATTTCCGCAATTTTAGAGCGGTTTTTACGGTACACTGCAAGGAGCTTATCAATAGAACCGATAACCCTGACCGAGAGGGAATTATGCCCTGAAACATCTGCTATAAGCGCTACCTGACGGGACGAACCTACAACAGGCAGGGCAACAGTACGGATACCGGAGACCTCTACACCAAAAGCATTAAGCTCTGCCCATTCTTTCGCTCCGGCGTTGAATTCAAACCCCGTATACAGAACAACCCTGGTTTCTGCTACGGCAGGGCAGGAGACCATTATAGTAACTTCCCGTCCTTCAATGCTGCCTTCCAAGAAAACAGCCCTCGACATACGATCAAAACGGAAAGCGTAACCTGCAAAAGCGGCGTAACCTTTAAGAACATCAAACAGTTTCATTGGATTCTCCTTCAAAAATATGCAAAAAGCGACAAAACACACCTACGATTTTATGCAAAAAATAGCAGCTTATATAAACCTAATCTGCTGAAACACCCTCCAAAATCCTAGAAACATCACGAATATGGCTGATATCATCATAGTAGAATTGATACGTATCGACGATAATTTCACAACTCTCAAGGAGAACATCCATAAAATTACCATCATCATTATCAAAAACATCATATGCAAATACTAATTCACCAAACGGACTGTTCTGACGATCGCAGCCTAAAACAACGGCACGGCATACAATATCCTTAAGGTTAAACTGATTCAAAAGATGCCAGGGTACAGCACTCGTCCTTAAAAATAAACCCATATGCAGCTCAAGCCTTACCAGAGCTTCCCCGTCATACCGGACAGAAAGCAAAATAGGCCCGTCATCAATCTGTATAAGAAGGCAATCTTTTTGTCTGTCGTAAGTACAGGGGCAGTCCCTGTCCTCATAAATAGTCTTAAGCTCTCCATAAAAATCATTTTTATTCATCTTCCAAATTCTCCTGTTTCATATCAAAACACAAATCATGCCCGTTAACACTGATATTAAGCAGCCACGGGCGGATTTCCTCATAAGTCTGCTCGATAAGTTCGCTTACATCCATAACGTCCGGGAAACTGTCTACATAATCAAAAACATCCGCAAGAATAATAATTTCCCTGCGCCTGATACCATGACGGGAAACTTCCGCAGTACAGACCTTGCACAGGATAACATCAAGGTTAATTCTGTCAAGCTCTTTGTAAGCAGCAAGCTCATCCTTGATGAACAGGCCGGTGAAAACTGCAATATGGATGGTTCCCATAGCTTCATCAGTACCATAGGTAATAATTTCGCTGTCAGGGTAGGCTTCAGCCATCTGTTCCAAAGGAACGCCCTCTTTCAGCTCCACACAGGGAATATCGTAATCCTCAATAAAATCACGGAGTTCGTCAGAAAAATTAGAATACATCTTAGTCCTCCTCAGGTTTGACCTTAAAATCCGCTACCAGTTTCAGAGTTTTCACCATAGTACCTGCAGAACGCATAATCCTGGGCAAATAACAAGGCCCTTTGCGGATATTTTTCTGAAGGACAATTTCAGGTTCTCCGTCCTGGTCAACAAGCGAAACACAGAAACCCTCGTATTCCATAACAATGGCGTTAAGTTTCGATTGGAATTCAGGGTCACAATCAAAAATCAACGCCGTATCCAAAGTAACCAAAACTCCTTTCCTCACAGGAGCAAAATCCAGACTGAACTCCCAGCTTTTGTAAACAATAGGAACAACGACTTTTTCACCGGAAGGCATAACATACATCCCCCGGCTTCTGCAGTAAGACAAAATCTCTTTCATAATCTTTTTCATCTCCAAAATCTCCTTTCTTACAATTAACGACCTGTTAATGTTATTATATGATTTTACGAATAAAGCGAACAGAGAACCGATTGTAACATCTGAACGGAAGTTGTGAACCCGTCACAATTCGATCTTTTGCCCTTTATGACATAAAAAAAGAACCACTGCCGTAAAAGCAGAGGCTCAAAAATAAAAAATTTAGTTAAATTTTAATGGCCAGAAAAAGCAGAAATAGAACAGGGGAGCAACCCCGAAAACCTTAAACTCGCGTATATAGCTACGAAAATAAGACGAACGAGATGTGAAAACGAAGGGTTCAACTGATTAAATGGGTTTTTACTATCCTTATTGCTAATAACATAAGACAACACTATCCTTTTTTCGTTATCACAACGATTAATATTAGTAACATATATTGCCAACATGTTTATCTTAGTAAACATTACACAAAAAGCCCGTAGGGAAATCCCTACGGGCATTAAATTTATCACCTAAAATCTTCTATTTTATCTCTTATAAGTTTATTGTTTTCTTTACTGAAAGCAAAATCCAGTTTCTCATAAGCATACAAATCGGGACGATTAGCAACAGTCACTATAACATTTACGATAAACCGTCGATTCTTCTTTTCAAACGGGCTAAACAGCATAAACGGACGAACCTCAGGTTTAATAGTAAGAAAAAGATACAAATCACCATACGAATCATAAAAAGAAAAACAAGAAGCGTATCCTTTTAAATCATGACGACTTACCCAAAGATTATACTTTTCAGCAACCTTCAGGCTTTTTTCCATACCTTTAGTAAGATTTTTAGTAAGAGAATCAAATGTGTTCCAATCAGTTTCAAAAGAAAGATCATAATTATTATAAACCATAACCTTTTCAAAACCGTTTCTGACAGCAACCGCAACTTCGGAACCGATTTTCTGCCACTTAAACATATTGCCTATCTGTTCATACTCATCTTCGGCACAGCTTTGACCCAACAAATCAAAAGGACATGACATAAATTCTTCCACACATACTATAATATCATTCAAAAGATTTACCAGATTATCTGCTGAATGCTCAACAAGAACAGGGCTCCAACCAAATCTAAACCTATCAAGAAAAGCAATATCTTCTTCGGTGGGATACTCTATAAATTTTTCAATATAATCATATTCCATCAGATAACCAAACCTCTTTATCATACAACTGTAATCATACATGAGGTTGGCAGAAAAACTTTCCGAGTAGAACTTAAACAGTTCCATTAAAGTATCAGGGAAAATATCACGTTCACCGAAAAAACCAAGGATTTCACCATCATACCTATCAAAAACGGTTTTCAATTTGTCTATAAAACAATCCGCATAAAACTTTTTCAGTTCAAAACCGACATTGTCAACATGAAGAAAAATATCATAAACGACAAAAATTTCACAGGCAAGAAGGTTTGCATTTAAGCGGGAAAGCCACTTTTTAGGAGCATTTCCCTTATACCGGCTCAAACCCTCATCGACAAAAGCCTTTTTCTTCATAATAAAACCTATCAAGGCATCAATATAATCATCCTTTTTAGCCTTTTCGGTTACCATAAAACCTATATTTTCCTTATCAATAAGGTTTATACCGATATTTACATAGCTATCCATAAATAATCTCAGCCCCGATTCGCTTTAATCTCTTCTTATTTCAGACAAAATCGCTTCAACACAACCGTCCAAATCCTTTTTTATTTCTGAATCCCAAAATCTGAGAACAATCCAATCGTTATCTCTCAACATAATGGTATTCTCCAAATCCCGTTCCATATTTCGCTTAATTTTCTCATTCCAAAATGCTGCATTGGTTTTCGGGTCACGAATACCCAAATCCCGTCCGTGCCAAAAACCACCGTCGCAGAACACAGCTATCCTATACTTCGTAATCACAATATCGGGGCGACAACCAAAGATTTTGTAATTCTTCCGGTAACGTACACCTTTATGCCAAAGAGCCTTACGAAGCATAACCTCAATATCCGTATCATAGCTCTTTATGGCCACCATATTACGATGTCTTGCCTCAGAAGTAAGCCTGTCCAACTGCCCTTCATCTCCCGTTCCGATAACCGTTATATCAGTCTACAAATTCCTTTCACAAAGAAAAACCCGCAGGTGCTTCCTACGGGTCCAAACAGTAAAAAAATTATTCAGCGATTCTTCTGCAACCATCAGATAAATTGCCCGCAACAGCAGCACCAGACACAACCTGCAAATGGCCTATCTGCAAAGATTCAGGATACTGAAACTTCTTTATTCCTGTACGAAAAGCAACGGAAATAACGCCATCCCCGAAAGAAACAACATTACCCGTACCAAACGATGAATGAGAAACAATATCTCCGACCCTCACTGAATTCTGTTCTATCCGTCGATTCTGTACAGGACTTTGAACCTGAACCGGATTCCGCATAGCACTCGACACCAGCTAAATATTTACTGAAGGCTCATTTCCAACCGAAAAGTCAAAATAATAAACACCCTCACCCTGCAAAGAAACATCTATGGTAGTCCGACCATAAGCTTTAAGGTCTTCGTATGTTATACGATACCCTTCCCGAACTCCTATCCTTTTCCTTAAATACTTTCCGAGTTCCGCTTTGGAAGGCGTTGTCGAAATCTGTTTCGGATATAACTCGTGTTTTCCGTTAAAGTTCTTTGGAACAGAACCTTCCAAAAGTCCCGTCATAGATATTCCGTCATCCCAAAGAATTTCAATATTATCATTATGCCTATGACCGGAACGTCCGACCTGTTGACCCACAGATGGGCACTCCTGCTTTTTAGGGAACATATCAGGATAATGCTCCAACAAATCCGCACCTATCCTGATATACGCATCATTGATATTCACATGAGAACCAGACAACTTGGCAAGTCCCCAGTTAATACCGCTTTGCGCAGGAACGACCGGCCGACCATCTTCAATAATAAACAACGGCATAGAGCAAACATCTTTATCATACTCAACAGGGCGAATATCTTCATTAGGTTTATGTTTCCTGCTTTTATTCTCCGAGACAACAGCATCAACACACGAAATGGCATTGTCAAGAATCATATTCAAATACTGACCCAACGGATCAAAGGTATCGACGGTAGCATCAGCAAGAATTTCTTTAAACGGTGTTGTAAGCCCGTTCATCGAAAAATTCGCAGAACCGACCAATGCACTGCGTACTTCTCCTTCGTATTTCCAAATATAACACTTTGCATGAACAGGAACAGTCGAATATAAAATCTTCACCTTACTCAATTCATTGTCCGCATTGACCAACGCACTATGCAAACTGCGCTGAATACCGTCACAGCCGTACATCCCATAAATAACAGTAGACCTAATCGGGAGTTCTTCAAGTTTCCTAATCGGATGCGGACCAACATATCCCGAAATAATCACCAGTTCGTCACACGACAATAACTGATTCCTATTAAAAATTATCTGTTCAAGGTTTCTGTAAAACAGCACATTCATCACCTTCATTTCCGAGAAGAAGCCGATAAACTGCCGTAGCCAAAATTTTAGAGAACACAGGTGGAACAGCATTGCCTATCATTTTATAAGCATCTGCCTGCGTTCCGACAAATTCATAGCTATCAGGAAATCCCTGAAGTCTGGCGGCTTCTCTCACCGTAATACTTCTGGCCTGCTCAGGATCCGGATGGATATGCCTGAGCCCATCCTTATATAGATGAGCCGGAATAAGATTGCTCGGTTCATCCCATCTGATGACATGATACTTATGAACATTCGAAACATGACCGGTCACTTCAGTATACAGCTTTTTCAAAGACTCAACACTAGCATACTGATTTTCTCCGGATTCAACATCGCGAGAAAGCATAGCGAAAATTTTCTGATCCCGCTCGCTATGCCATCTCGGCTCATGACTGGATATATTTCCGGCTTCAAAACTGTGGGAATACTTCTTCCTTCCAACCTTAAACTCTTCAACAGGGAACAGCTTCGGTAAATCTCCAATAGCATCCCGAACCGTTTTCTTTATTTTTACCTTAAAGCCCGGCAAAACCGAGAAATAAAACTGTTCCAAAAGTTTTTCAGCCCGGTCACCGAACAATTCCTTACTCAAACCGAGAATGATGATACGGCTTCTGTTCTGAGGAACTCCGTACTCGCTAAAGTCAACAACAGCTTTCGACAAATCCGATAAAACAACATATCCGGCTTCATCAAAAGCTTTCCGGATAATCCCGATAATCGGCTCGCCGGTGGGGACGGCACTCAGAATACCCGGTACATTCTCAAAAACAAACGCTTTCGGACGATAATGTTTAACAACCTTTATATAACTTTCAAACAAAAAGTTACGATAATCCTTCTTCATTCCATGTTCATCACGGACACGGCCGGCGATGGAATATGCCTGACAAGGAGGACCACCGATAATAATATCAACCTTCCGGTCGCCTATAAGACTGTCCAAACCAGCATTGTCGCCGTAATTTTCATCAGACCAACCACCAAACAGTTCATCAGGACGCTGAATATCAAAACGAAGAACACGGGAATAAGCATCTTCCATACCCCAACACTCTTTCAAGTGCTTGGCAAGAGTCTCACATGGAGCTTTTTCCCACTCAACACAAGCAAGAGTATCATAAAACCCTGACTGCTCAAATCCTTCGCAGAGCCCGCCACAACCGGCAAACAAATCGACAGCTTTCAGTCTACTGACATGCTCCCCGTTGATAATCTTATTCAGAGCCTGACCTAAAACCTGTCCCAACAGGGGAGGAACAGCATTACCTACCTGACGATTCTGCTGGGTTTTCGTGCCCGTAAAAACGAAATCATCAGGAAAAGACTGAAGCCTTGCATTTTCCCTAATGGTAGGTACTCTGTTATACTGATAATGGAAATGATTTCTATGCCCGGTATCGATGGTCTTAGAGGGCTTATTGCCGTCATAACGTGTCCATGCTTCATGGAATTTCCTGCTTTCGCCAACCCCCTCCGGCAAATCCTTCCAGTTACCACCTTCGGGAACCTGAGCAATAGTGTCGATTACAAACTGCTTATGCGCAGTAGCCACATGATTATACAACACATTACAATCGCCACGCATCATTCTCTGATACTCAGTACGGGGCCCGGAAGTGTAAACATCTTTCTCTTTACCAAGCTCATCGACACGTGCGGGCAAATCATCCAAAGCTTCCCGGCAAGTAACATAATGGTCCGCATCAAGCAAGGGCTCAGGGAATTCAGGCATTCCTATATCAGCCCTTATTCCCATAAAAATAAGCCTTTTACGCATCTGAGGGACACCGTAATCAGCAGCACAAAGAATTTTGCACTCGACATTATATCCCATACTTCTGAAACGGCGAAGCACCTCATCTTTAACCTGTCCTTCATACATAGTGGCCATACCGGGAACATTCTCAATAATAAACCCTTTCGGCTGATACTGACGAACCATCTCAAGCACAGCAAGATACAGTTTATTTCTGGGGTCATCGAAATTTCTCGGTCCTGTAAGCGAAAAACCTTGACAGGGCGGACCCGCAATAATCACATCGATCTCACGATCACCGGCAATTCTTTTGATTTCATCAAAAGTTTCCTGTTTGGACAAATCGGCATTAAGCGACCTCGCTCCATTATGATTCAAAGCGAATGTATTCAAAGCAGCCTGATCGTTATCCACTCCGACAATAATATCAAAACCGGCATTCATGAAACCTTTTGACAGACCTCCGCACCCGGCAAACAAATCAATCGCATTCATTCTATCGTTCTCCCTTATAATCAGTTACTTTAAACACTCAATCATTTCAAGCCCCACACACTCAGAACAGGGAATAGGCATTCCACTATTTTCACAAATGATAAGGCACCGCCCAGTATTTTCATTAATATCGGTAACTCTATAAATATATTTTTCTTCACCGGGCTCAAAATAGCCTTTGCGAAGCTTAACCAAATCAGCATCCCAAAAAGAAGCTCTCAATATTCCGTTTTCACAATGAAATACACGGACTACTGTATCAGCCTCAGTATCCAATAAAACTACCATACCAATTCCTTTAAAATCAGCTATGGTATCCATAACCTCTTTGGCTTCTTCAAGCAATGCATATTCAGAGGTTCCTACAGAACCATTTTCATATATTTTTTTAAGCAGATATCTCATAACATTAACCTCTCAAAAACTCGAATTCTGTACTTTAAAGCTTATATACTACAATTCTATATCACACCAGTCACCATGTCAAACTTTTCAATGCCATTCTCCAAGCTGCCGCAAAGTTCTTCTTACCTCATAAGCAACTGCATCAGACATATTCACGATGACAGTATTACCGAATTGTTTATAAATCTATACAAATATAATAGCGTTCAGTAGTTAACAAATCGTTATTCTTAAAGCATTGTGGAAACAGCATTTTACTACGCTTAATATCTGTTTTAGTACAATTAAAAGCTAAATCACGTTCAAACCTTGACCACCATGAATCTTCAATATAAAACCATATCGAACTTTGTATTAACCGAAAGGAGCATCAATATGGACACCTTCGTATACAACAAAAACAAGTCAGCCATAGGTCTAAACGGAGCCATCTCCGCCATGGACGCAGAGCTTTTAAAGGAAGCGCTAGTCCGGGAAGGATACGGATACACGCAGGAATTCTTTAATACCTACTGCAGGCTGCACAAAGAAAAATACAGAGAACCCTTTATCTTCGAAGAATCCGAAGACTAATCTTAAACCCCTGTCCTACTGAAAGAGCAGGGGGCTTTTATTTTTCAGGTCTAACCCAATTATTTAATACTAATTGGTTTTCCCTAAGGCTGTCCTAAAAAATCTCTTTAAGCTATCGCAAGCCTCAAGGCTTGCTCTACCAAAGGCAAACCTTAAAGGTTCCCTTTCCAGTCATTCGGATGCTCCATAGGAGCCTCCGACTTCCTCGGAGCCGGACTAAGGCGGGGTTCCCGCTGCTAAGCAAAGCTCTATATAATAAAAAATCACAACCGCGTTCAGCGAAGCTTTCTCTGTTTATAATTTTATTTATTTTTAACCCCTGTCTAAACACTTATGTAACCATTTATATTTATTAATATTCTTTCAGGCTTTCGCAAGCCCTCAAGGCTTGCTCAGACAATAAAAAAAGCCCTTACGGGCAATCCCTAAAAGGCCAAAAAGGAGCAGGGGGTGTGTAAAAAATAAAGGCATATTTTATGCCGGATTTACACACCCCCCTAAGAAGTGATTTAAGGATGTGGAGCCCATTCGCGAGGTGCGTCCACGCCCGCGCATGCACTATCATTAAGGCTATAATGAACGTTTTTAGCTTTGGTGTGCTCTGCAATGCGTCCTCGCGTGACGAACTTTTTTCTCATACCGATTAACACTTTTACTATTGATAATATTGTTAATTGTAAGACAAATACTCCAAGCAGAATACACTACATCATGATTAAAAACAGTAAAAAAAATACACAAAATGCCACAATTGACTTGCATGTTTGTAAAATTTATGTTAAATTTAAGGGTGAAAATAGTCGGCAAAGGTGGCTAATTTGTAGCCCTTGCAGCCCGACCAAATATGCTTAATAACCGGACGATGCTGCCGGTAATATCAAGGAGGTTTTCATCCATGTTGAAAAAAACTAGTATCGTAGCAATGGCTTGTGTTTTGGCTGGTTCCATGCTCTTCGCAGGCTGTGGCGGCGGCGAAAAAAAGGCTGCTGCTCCCAAAGCTGATGGCAACAAACTCATCATCTATACCTCTATGAAGGAATCCCTCATTAAAGGTATCGTAACCGGCTTCGAAAAGAAATATCCTGACATTAAGGTTGACTATCAATCTGCAGGCGCTGGCAAGCTGATGGCTAAAATTGCTGCTGAACGTCAAAGCGGCAAGATTCTGGCTGACGTTATCTGGACCAGTGAGGTTCCTGACTTCTACAAGATGAAAAAAGAAGGCATCTTGGCTAACTACAAGAGCCCCGTATTCAAAGAAATCGTTAACCCCTTTGATGATTATGATGGATCCTTCCATGCAGCTCGTCTGGGCACCCTGGGCATCATCATCAACACCGATAAGGTTAAAACCGCTCCTACCCAATGGGCAGATCTGAAGAAACCCGAATTTAAGAACGGCTTCGCAGTTGCTAACCCCGCTCTTTCCGGCACTGCTTATATGTCCATCGCTCTGCTGCAAAAGCAATTTGGCCCTGACTTCTTCAAGGATTTGAAGGCTAATGGCGCTCGCGTAGGCAAGGGCTCCGGCCAAGTTATCGACGACACCGCTTCCGGCGAATTGGCTGCATCCTTGGCAGTTGACTACATCACCAACGCTAAGATCGCTAAAGGCGCTCACATTAAGATGTGCTATCCGCCTGAACTGCTGGTAGTTCCTTCCCCGGTTGCTATTTTCAAGGATTCCAAAAAAATGGACGCTGCTAAGAAATTTGTTGACTACCTGCTGGGCGCTGAAGCACAACAATTGGTAGCTAACCAAGGCACCATCCCCGTTCGCGAAGACGTTAAGATTGATCCTAAGTTCCAACTGCCTTCCCCGAAGGAAGCTTTGAAGAAGGGTATCAAGGTTAACTACCTCGAGATCATCGACAGCAAAGAAAAGACTGTTAAAGAGTTCTCCGACCTGATGCAAGTTAAGAAATAAGCATTAACGCAAGTATAAAAACGGGCAGAGCGGGACTTTCCCGTTCTGCCGTTTTTGACTTATATAAATAATGCGTATTTTCATATGATTCATCCAAATATTTTACAGGAGGTAGCCTAATGGAAGATATTATCAAGGTCGAAGGTGTGGCCAAGGGCTACGGCAAGCACCAAGTCCTGCAAAATTTAGATATCGCCATCAAAAAGGGTGAATGCTTCACCCTCTTGGGACCCTCAGGCTGCGGCAAAACCGTTCTTATCCGCCTTATCGCCGGTCACGAGGTGCCCGACGAAGGCAAAATCATCATTGATGATACTGTAGTTGCCGACAGTGCTACCGGCGAATATATTCCGCCCGAACGCAGAGGCTTAGGCATTGTGTTCCAGGATTACGCCGTATGGCCCCATATGACTGTTTATGAAAACATTGCTTATCCCTTAAAGATGGAAAAGCGCCCCAAGGAAGAAATCCACGAGCTGGTTATGAAAATGATTGAGGTCGTTGGCATGAAGGGTTTGGACAAGCGTCTGCCCTCCGAGCTCTCCGGCGGTCAACAACAACGTGTTGCCCTGGCTCGCGCTCTCGTTGCCGACCCCAGTGTTATGCTGCTGGACGAACCCCTTTCCAACCTTGATGCCAACCTGCGCGAAGAAATGCGCTTTGAAATCAAGGCCCTGCAGCGTAAATTTGGTATCACCGTATTATTCGTAACCCATGACCAGGAGGTTGCTTTGGCAATTTCTGACCGTTTAGCTATTATGGACGCAAACGGCAATATCCGCCAAATTGGCAATCCCTACGACATTTTTGAAAAGCCTGCGGATTTATTCGTCTTCAAATTCATGGGCATCGCCAACTTCCTGCATGTTACCGAGCGTAACGGCAAATTCTATGTTGGCACAGGCAACCAAGAGATTCCTTGGGAAGGCCCCAAGGGCAAGGCTGCTAATTGGGTAGCCGGCTTCCGCCCCTCCGACGTAGAAATCCATCGCGAAGGCCCCGGCCTCAAGGGCATTATCCACCGCGCTAACTTCTTGGGCGCTACTATGGACTATGCCATCGATGTGGACGACGAAGCATTGCGCACCGAAATCGAAACCCATACTGCTATCAACAATAACCTAATGTTCAAGGAAGGCGAAGAATGCTACATCACCTTCAAAGCCTTGCACTGGTTTGATGCAGAACAACTCAAGGAGGTGGAAGAATAATGGCAAGTGGCACCATTAAAAAGGATAGTGGCTTTGGTATTGCCCAAGTCATTCTCTTCATCTCCATTGCAATTCTAGTTATTTTCGTAGCTTGGCCCGTGCTCTTGATTCTGTTTAATGCCTTCTTTGTAGATGGCAAATTTAACAGCATGGACTTCTATAAGGTTCTCACCGAGCCCGAAACCTTCCAAGCCTTGATTAACTCCTTGATTATCGCCAGCATGACCACCGTGGGCTCCACCATCGTGGGTACCTTCTTTGCTTGGCTGGTAACGCGTACCGACCTTCCCTATAAGACCTTTATGAAGAGCCTTTTCCTTGTTCCCTTTATGCTGCCCTCCTTCATCGGCGCTTTAGCTTGGAAAATGCTGCTCAGCCCCCATGCCGGTTATATTAATAAGTGGTTTATGACTACCTTTAATACTACCGAGCCCCTCTTCAACATCTATACCTACCACGGCATCAGCTGCGTTGAGGTTATGTACCTCTTCCCCTTCGTATTCATTCAGGTTTGCGGTGCCTTGGAGCGTATGGACCCCACCCTGGAGGAATCCGCCCGCATCAGCGGCGCCGGCCTCTTCACCATTACCCGCAAGATTACCATTCCCTTGGTGCTGCCCTCCATCATGAGCGGTGCGCTGCTCATCATGCTGTACTCCATGGCTCACTTTGGTACTGTAGCGGTTTTGGGTATTGAACAGGGTATTTATAACATCCCCACCTTGATTTACGAAAAGATTCACGAATCCGCAGGCTCCTTCGCCTCCATCCGTACCGGTACCGTATTGGCAACCGTATTGATTGTGTCCGCAGCCTGCATCATCTGGGCGCAGCAAAAGGTGCTCAGCAAGGGCCATTACCAAATCATCGGTGGCAAAAGCTTCCGTCCTATGGAGCTCAAGCTGCGCGGCCTGCGTTATCCCCTGCTGTTCTTCTGCTTGGCTTACATCGGCTTCACCATTTTGCTGCCTACCGTAGTTATCTTCATGGTTGGCGGCGTAGAAACCTATGGTCTGCCCCTGACTTGGATGTTCTTCAGTAAAGGAAGCTTTACCTACTGGCACATGGATAATG
>JBJDXD010000063.1:0-1861 GCA_051866495.1 Phascolarctobacterium sp.
TTTACAATATAATGCCATTGTGGTCCTGGAGGATTTTTCTAAGCGTAAGCAAAATAGCAGCAAGGGTAATCAGCTGCATATGCAGCTGGCGTTGAATTTGCTCCATAAGCTAAATTATTTAGTCTTTAAGGAGCGCGAAAGCTTTGAACCAGGCGGATTATTAAATGCCTATCAATTGGCGCCCAAGGTGGAAAGCCTGCGGGGCTATGCCAATCAAATAGGCTGTGTATTTTTAGTCCTACCTGAAAGGCTCAGCCAAGAGCAAGCTGAAAAGCATAGCGAAGCTTATTACTTGGCCCTTAAGGGAAGTCTGTTGCTGGAGAGAATTAACAGAGCAGAAAATCTAGATAAGGTTGACCTTATGCTTACCAAGGAAGCATGGAGCGAATTTTTAAAGCAGCGAGGACTGCTTGCGTGATAAAACTACTAATACCTACTAGTTAGGCGAAGTATGTGTATTGATTTTTATGAGCAGGGATGCTTAAACAGTGCGCTTTAAGCCGGCTATAAGAAAATCAAAAAATCAGCAGATTTTTGTTGTACTCCTTTGCAAATAGTGGTAATATATATAAAACAACTTTGCAAGTTTATTCACTGCTAGAGTTGCACTGTTTATTGCTTTGCTATTATGCTATAAGGGAGTCTTGGTTATGATTACATTTCGTCCTGCTAAATTTAGCGATGTGGAAAATATCCACAAGCTTTTGAATGATTATGCGAAGGAGGGGCTGATGCTGCCCCGTGCCCGCAACGCTATTTACGAAAATTTGCGGGATTATATCATCGCCGTAGAAGGCAATCATCTCTTGGGCTGTGGTGCCCTGCATTTTGTATGGGATAGACTGGCGGAGATTCGTAGCCTAGCGGTGGCGCCGGATTTGAAGTGCACCGGTATAGGGCGTCAGCTGGTGCAGCATTTGGAAAAGGAGGGTGTTGAGCGTGGTGTGACCATGTTCTTCACCCTGACCTATCAGCCGGGCTTTTTTGCCAAATGCGATTATATTGAAACGGCTAAGGATAAGCTGCCCCAGAAGGTTTGGAAGGAATGCGTGTATTGTCCCCAGTACCCATACTGCAACGAAATTGCCTTTGTCAAGACCACTGTGGACTACGAGCCCAGTCATGTAAAATTTTAAGAGTGCATAAAAATAAGCTCCTTACTGTATAAGCAGTAGGGAGCTTTTCTCTTACTTTTCGTTAGCGTGTTGCCAAAGGTACCACACTACTAAGGAGCGCCAGGGACGCCAGGGCTCAGTAACCTTGTTGATTACACCCCGCTTGGGTAGCTGGGGCAAGGAGAGTAGCTGTTGGAGCTCCTTCTTAAAAATATAGTCAGCCGATGGCACCACGTCAGGTCTACACAGTCCCAAAAGCAGGAACATCTCAATAGTCCATTGGCCAAGACCACGAATTTGCAAAAGCTGTTTAGTGATTTGGCTATCGGTCATCTCGGCAAATTTACTCATATCAATTTTGCCCTCGTCCACTGCTTGGGCAAAGCCATAAAGATAATCTATTTTTTGCTGCTTGAGACCTATGGCAAGATAATCCTCAGGCTGTAGCTTTAAAATTGCCGCTGGAGTGATGGGCTTGCCGGTAAGGGCGGTGAGCTTGGCCAGCAAAGCTTGACTAACCTCCGGGGGCAGCTGCTGGGCAATGATACCCGTGAGCAGGATTCCAAAGTATTCTTCTTTAGGCTTAGCCTTGAGGGGGCAGGGGGCGTATTTTGCAACTATTGGGGCGAGCTCGGGGGCGTTTTCGCGCAGATATTTGTCACCAAGGAACCAATCTGGGGTTTGGCACATAAGCATTCTCCTTTTACATTAAACTCTTACTAATTTTACCACAAATTCACATAAAG
>JBJDXD010000064.1:0-47808 GCA_051866495.1 Phascolarctobacterium sp.
GCATTGTCATTAAATAATTTCCTCCGTTAACAGGCTAGGCCTGCTTCTTTTCTTCCTTAAGTTTATCAATAGCCATGGAGATAGCGGCCAGCGCTATCCTTAGCTTATTTTCTGTCCTGGTCGAGGTAAAGCGGTGCTCTTGGCAGTACACCACTTCCTCGGTGGCCACAGCGATATAGACAAGGCCCACGGGCTTGCCCTCGCTGGCGCCGGGTCCGGCATTGCCGGTAATGCTAACACCTAAATCGCTGCCCATGACCCGGCGCACGCCGATGGCCATTTCGCAGGCGGTTTCCCGGCTTACAGCGCCATAACGGTCTAAAGTCTCCTGCTGCACATTGAGCAGCTTATTTTTAATCTTATTGGTGTAGCTCACCACGCTGCCCAGCAAATATTCACTGCTACCGGGCACATCGGTGACCATACTGCTGGCCAAGCCCCCACTGCAGGACTCCGCAAAGGCAATAGTCTTGCCCTGAGCTAAAAGCTCCTGCCCTAAGCAGGCTGCTAAGCTAGCATCATCCACACCGTAAACATACTCATCAACGTATTCCCGCACCTGGACCTCGCAGGCGTCCAGCAGCTTAGTAGCTGCCTCGCTATCCGCGGCCTTGGCGGTCATGCGAATTAAAATCTCGCCGTAGCGAGCATAGAGAGCAATCGTAGGATTAGATTGATGCATAATCACATCGTCTAAAATTTCCGCTACACGGGACTCGCCCACACCCCTGAGATGCAGGGTGCGTGACAAAATGATGCCGTGGTCGGCAAAGCGCTGCAGCAGCCGCGGAAAGAGCTGCTTTTCGCACATATCCATCAGCTCCGAGGGTGGTCCCGGCAGAAGGATGAAGATTTTACCATTGTATTCCAGCCACAGTCCCGGCGCAGTGCCAACCTCATTTTGCAAAATTTCGGCGCCCAAGGGCACATAGGCCTGCTTCTCATTGTTTTCGCTGGGAGTGCAGCCAGTGCGCTTACGCAAATAGGCATCAATGCGTCCCCAAGTGTCCAAATCAAGATAGCTATCCGTGTGGGTAATTTCCATCACTGTTTCCTTAGTGATGTCACCACGAGTTGGCCCCAAACCACCACTGGTAATGATGATATCGGCACGCTCCATGGCATGCTCCAGCACAGCGCTCATGCGGGCAGGATTATCCCCCACAGTGGTGTGGTAGAGCACGTCAAAGCCCATGCTATTGAGCTTGCGGGACAGGTATTGCACGTTGGTATTGATGATTTCTCCCAAAAGTAGCTCCGTGCCCGTGGTTACAATTTCAACCTTCATCTAAATCAACTCCTAGCTCTAACCGGAGGCTCCCCTAAATTCTTTCTCCAACCATCTCATAGGTGAAGCCCTGCAGAATTCTTACGCGGACCATATCGCCCACCGCAAGGCCCTCGGCATTTTCAATAAAGATGGTGCCATCAATATCCGGTGCCTCGTGGGTGCTGCGACCAAAGGCCAAATTATCCTCATCAAAGCCCTCTACAATTACCTCAAGCTCTGCATCCTCGCGCTCTTGGTGAATTTCCTCGGAGATACCGGCTTGCAAAGCCATGAGCTCATGGTAGCGATTTTCCTTGATTTCCGGAGCAATTTGGTTTTCCATAGCGCCAGCCACGGTGCCCTCTTCTTGGGAATATTGAAAAACGCCCGCATTTTCAAAGCGCTGCTTTTCCACGAAATCCTTCAGCTCTTCAAAATCCTCATCTGTTTCACCGGGGAAGCCCACGATGAAGGTAGTGCGGATGGTGATGCCCGGAATGCGAGTGCGCAGCTTCTCTAGCAGCTCCTCTACCTGAGCACGAGTGTCAAAGCGGTTCATGCTGTCTAAAAGTCTATCGCTGGCGTGCTGCAAGGGAATATCAATATATTTACATACCTTATCCAAGGTAGCAAAGGCTTCAATCAATTCGTCGGTAAAATTGTTGGGATAAAGGTACATCACTCTAATCCACTGGATGTCCTCAAGAGCATTCAAATCACGCAGCAGCTGGGGCAACAGCAGCTTGCCCGTGGTATCCTCGCCATAGCGAGTGGTATCCTGAGCCACCACAATCAGCTCCTTGATGCCGCTGTCAGCTAAAGCCTTGGCCTCAGCCATAACCTCATCATAGGGGCGGGAGGTGTAGGGCCCGCGGAGCTGGGGAATGATGCAGTAAGAGCAGCAATTGTCACAGCCCTCAGCGATTTTCAGATAGGCCATGTAGCTAGGAGTGGTGAGCATACGGGGCGGCATAGCCACATTTTTGCTCTCCAGCTTTTCCATATGCTTTAAGCGCTTGCCCGCCATAACCTGGTCAATTACCCAGCCGATATCGGTGAAGCTGTCAGTCCCCACGATGGCGTCCACCTCAGGCATGCTTTCAAACAGCTCGTCCGCATAGCGCTGGCCCAAGCAGCCAGTCATAATCAAATACTTGCAGCTGGCATTTTGCTTATACTCCGCCATTTGCAGCACTGTATTGATTGATTCCTCCTTGGCACTTTCAATAAAGCCACAGGTGTTCACAATAATCAAATCGGCCTCCGCCGGGTCATTAGTGATTTCTAGATTTTTTTCGCGGATTAATCCCAGCATAACCTCGGAATCCACAAGATTTTTAGGACAGCCCAGGCTGACCATACCTATCTTCATCGCTCCGTCCTCCTTCTATTTACTAAAGCGAACACGCTCCAACCAGCGATTGGTGAGAGCATCCAGCTTTGCTGCTTCCAAATATGTAGTATTTAGCCACAGCTTCTTTTCATCCACAGGCGCTTCGTTTACACCGCGTGGAAAAATGAACATAAAGCCCGTATTATCTGCCTGCGCCACAGCCTGCACCTTATCACTGGACAAAAGCCAGCTCATAAACTTGAGTGCTTCCTTTTCCTGAGCGCAGTCACGGAACATGCCCACACAGTATAAATTTACGGGCGTACCCTCCTTGGGCTGCACCACATAAGCAGGAAATTTATTCTCTAAATATTTAAAAACATAGCTTTGACGAGTAATAGCCACATCCGCATCCCCCACAGCCGTCATACGAATCGAGGTAAAGGGAAATTTAGCGTATTGACCCACAAAGCGGTTGATATTCCACAAATAATTTAAGGAAGTTGTTTCGCCCATGCTATCAGCAAGGGCACCCAAAAAATTTTGGGTACTGCTGCTATCGGAAAGATTTTCCATAGCAACCCGCAAGCTTTCATTGTTCTCTAAATCAGTCCAACCCTTAATACTGCTTTGACCAATGGTGCGAGCAAAGCTTTGGTTAATCAAAAACACTGCGGGGTCATAAAAGACACCCAGCCAATAGCTTTCCCTGTCTCGCAATTTGCTAGGCAGCTTTTCAGCTAAAGCTAGCTGAAACGGCTTGAGCTTTTCCTGCTGCTTTAAGCCATAAAGGGTGCGCTGCTCCGCCAAAACTAAATCTGGCAGGGGCTCACCCGGCTTAAGCTCGGATATAAACTGCAGCCTTAGCCCTTCCTTATTGTTTTTATTAAAGCTCTGCACCAAATCCTGAGTAAATTTATTATCCAGCTCCGAATAAAGGCTCAGAGTACGGCTGGCCGCCTTAGGCTCTGCTCCCTGCTCGTAGCCACAGCCCGCAAGCAAAGTAGCTAAAGCCACCAGCGCCAGCAAAAAAATACGCAACATAATTTAACCTCCGCTCCTAAGAGCGACATTTTTTAGCAGGAGCTACCTTGCTCGCTGCCTTGGGAGTCCTAGAGCGGTCACGACCGGCGCTACTTTTGGCACTGCCGGCTCGCTGGCCTGCGCCCCTGCGCTCCGGCCCAATGAGGCACTTAGGCTCCGTGCCCACTAAATCCATACGACCTGCCCTTTGCAAGGCCTCCAGCACCAGCTGGCGATTGCGGGGCGCGCGGTATTGCATCAGGGCGCGCTGCATGGCCTTGTCATGAGGATTGCGAGCTACGAAAACGCTTTGCCCCGTAGCGGGGTCCACCCCGGAGTAATACATGGCCGTAGCAGCGCTGCCGGGGGTGGGAATGAAGTCCTGCACCTGCTCCGGCTGGTGCTTAATATCACGCAAAAACTCTGCCAATTCAATAGCATTATTCAAGGTACAACCGGGATGGCTGCTAATAAAATAAGGCACTAAGTATTGGGGCAGGCCCAATTCCTTATTCTTTTTAGCATAGGCCCGCATAAACTTCAAATATACGTCCTTGCCAGGCTTACCCATGCGCGCCAGAACCGGCGGCGCAATGTGCTCTGGGGCAATTTTGAGCAAGCCACTAATATGATAGCGACATAAAACATCTAAAAACTCCTGCTTTTTATCGGCCAGGAGGTAATCATAGCGAATACCGCTTCTGATAAAGACCTTTTTAATGCCCGGCAACGCTCTCAGCTTTGCCAAAAGCTCAATATAATCACTGTGGTCCGCATCTATATTGGGGCAGGGCTCCGGGAAGAGACACTGCCTATCCTTACAAACACCGTATTTCAGCTGCTTGGCGCAGGAGGGATGACGGAAATTGGCGGTAGGACCGCCCACGTCGTGAATATAACCCTTAAAGCCCGGCAGCTGGGAAATAATTTTTGCCTCACGAATGATGGACTCGTGGCTGCGAGCTTGAATAATGCGCCCTTGATGAGCATGAATAGCGCAGAAGGCACAGCTGCCAAAGCAGCCACGACAGCTTACAATGCTAAATTGCACCTCTTCTAAAGCCGCTACGCCGCCCTTGGCGTCGTAGCTAGGATGCCACTGGCGCACATAGGGCAAATCATAAACCGCATCCATTTCCTCTTGGGTAAGAGGATAAACAGGCGGATTTTGCACAATGTATTTGTTTTGACCCCGCTGCACCACTGGCTTGCCATAAAAGGGGTCCTGCTCACGACTTTGCAGATGATAGGCCTGTGCAAAGAATTTTTTGTCATCACGAATGGCCTTCCAGCCAGGCAGCTTCACATATTCTTCTCCCTCTGGCAAAGCATCAGTTGCATAGGCAGTGCCGCGAATATAGTGCATATCCTCCATGCTGGCCCCGCCAGCAAGGTAGTCCGCAATCTCCACAATCTGCTTCTCACCCATGCCGTAGACAAGAAGGTCCGCACCACTGCTTTCCAAAAAAGAGGGCAAAAGCTTATTTTCCCAATAGTCAAAATGCACAAAACGACGCAAGCTGGCCTCGATACCACCGATTATCACTGGCATGGCGGGCCACAGCTGCTTTACCTTTTGTGCATAAACTGCCGTGGCATGGTCAGGGCGCTTGCCCACCGCGCCCCCTGCTGTGTATTTATCCACACTACGAGGATTTTTCGCCGCTGTATAATGACAAAGCATGGAATCAAGATTGCCACCGGAAATCAAAACGCCCAAACGTGGCCTGCCTAAAGCGGCAAAATTCTCTGGCCTGGACCAATCCGGTTGGCACAGCAGGGCTACCTTGTAGCCCTGAGCCTCCAAAACGCGGCAAATCACCGCCGGCCCAAAGGAGGGATGGTCCACATAGGCATCGCCGCTGATGAATAAAAAATCCAGCTGCTCCCAACCACGCTCTGCAATTTCTTCTTGGGAAATTGGTAAAAACTTATTCATGCAAAACTCCTAAAAGTCTCTTTTATTGCTTAGCTTCAACGGGTTTAGCTTCGGCAGGTTTAGCTTCAACAGTCTCAACCTTTTCTGCCTTAGCTTCAGACTTTACCGGCTCAGCAGGCTTAGCAGCTCCTGCCTCAGCCTTATCTGCCTTAGCTTCAGTAGGCTCAGTCTTCTCTTGCACGCTGCCTTGCGCCTCCGGTTTGGCAGGGGGAGCATACTTGCTCTCGTCCTGAGTGCCCTGCAGGGTATAGGTCTTCACCTGCACGCCGTGCTGGCCCTGTAAATCCACAGGCTCACCATTAAAAACGATCTTTACTACGCCAATATTGCCATATTTCACAATCAGCTTTTCCTTAGTCTCAAAGGTTTTCTTATCCTTAGCTTTAAGCATGCCGGCAAAGATTTCCTTGCCCTCGGCCTGCACCTCCAGCCAGCAGTCGCCGGTGGCCTCCAAATTTACCTGCACCTTATCCCACGCTGCCGCGGGCTTTTTAGCACTAGGCTCCTCTTTTTTCTCCACAGCAGCCACAGCCTGAGGACGGTTCTGGAAATAATCAATGGCCTTAGGAATGGCAAAATAGCCACCAGCCAATACTACCAGCACTGCCACACCAGCTAATACTTGGCGCATATCAATACTAGGCAGCTTGGGTAGCTCCAGCTTACCGGTACCGCTGCCCACATCCCGTGGATTTTTCAGCTGAATATTCAGCTTCACCTTATCCACCTCGCGGATACCGGTGCTCTTTACAGCATCCTTGGGCTTACCGACAGCACTGGCCTTATACATATGCACCAGCTCTAAGCCGTCCAAGCCCAAAAAATTGCCATAATTACGCAACATACCCTTGAGGAAAACCTCGCCGGGCGTTTTTTCATATTCATCCTTTTCTATAGCCTCAAGATAGCGGGCACGAATACTTGTAGCCTGCTCGGCCTCAGCCAGAGACAGGCCCTTGGCCAAGCGCGCTTCTCTGAGTAATGTACCAACGGTTTTTTCAGTGTCCATTGTCAGTACCTCCACCTATTCCCGTTTCAGGAAGCGCTCCTCGGCCTCCTGCCTCGACATAATAACCTCCCTGGGCTTAGAGCCAACCGACTGACCCACAATGCCCAGCTCCTCCATGGTATCCACAAGACGAGCCGCTCTGGTATAACCAATGCGAAAACGCCGCTGCAGCATGGAGCTAGATGCCTGACCCATATCCAACACTAAGCTCAAAGCATCCGCAAATAACTCATCCTCGGCGGGAGCATCGCTATCAGCTTCCTCCCCACCATTTACTTTATTCTTGCTGTCGCACTCCAACTCCTGCTCCGTTACCTCCTCGGTGTAGTTCACAGGAATGGATTGCTTCACAATAAAATCCACAATTTTATTTAACTCATCATCGGTAACAAAGGCACCCTGCACACGCACGGGCTTATTAAAGCCGATGGGATAAAACAGCATATCACCCTTGCCTAAAAGCTTTTCGGCACCGCCCATATCGATAATGGTGCGGGAGTCCGTTTGCGAGGAAACAGCAAAGGCAATGCGAGAAGGGATATTGGCCTTTACAATGCCGGTAATTACATCAACGGATGGCCTTTGGGTTGCCAAAATCAAGTGAATACCTGCAGCACGGGCCTTTTGGGCTAAGCGCAAAATTGCGTCCTCCACATCCACCTTAGCCACCATCATCAAATCGGATAACTCGTCGATGATGATAACGATGAAGGGCATTTTTTCCTCAGCTTGGGCATTATAGCTATTGATTTCGCGCACATGGCTTTCTGCGAAGCAGTTGTAGCGTCGCTCCATCTCGGCCACAGCCCAATGAAGGGCGGATGCCGCCTTTTTGGGCTCAGTCACTACCGGAGTCAGCAGATGGGGAATACCATTGTAGTTAGAAAGCTCAACCACCTTGGGGTCGACTAAAATCAGCTTCACCTCTTCGGGACGAGCCTTGTATAAAATACCTGCGATAATGGTATTGATGCATACGGATTTACCACTACCAGTGGAGCCCGCTACCAAAAGATGGGGCATCTTGGAAAGGTCCGCAGAGATAATATCGCCACTGATATCCTTGCCAAGGCCAATGCACAGCTTAGAGGGAGCAAGACGCACCTTAGCATCCTCTACAACCTCTCTAAAGCACACGGTGTCATTTTTCGTATTAGGCGCCTCAATACCGATGGCTGACTTGCCAGGAATGGGCGCTTCAATACGCACGCCCGGCGCCGCCAGGCGCAGGGCGATATCGTCAGCCAGGTTAACAACCGAGCTTACCTTCACGCCCGGCGCCGGCTCCAGCTCGAAGCGAGTTACAGAAGGACCGCGGGTGACAGCTATAACCTTGGCGCGCACCTTAAAGTCCGCCAAGGTTTGCTCCAAAATAGCGCATTGCTCCATGATGTCGCGCTGATAGCTAGCTGGGTCGCTAACCTTGGGGCTGTTTAAAAGCTCCAGCGGGGGCAGAAGGTAAACGCTTTCGGGCGCTGCAGCTTCCTGCTCGCCCTCGCTCTTTGCTTGCGCTGTCGGCCCGCCAGCTTCAGCCGCCGGTGCCGTAGGCTCCGGCTCGGCACCCTGAATCTTGTCAGCGCTATCATAAATTGCTATTTGACGCTCCTCAGCCAGCTTTTCAGCCTCGGCCTGCACGCTTTTAGCTTCTTGCTCGATTTCCATTTCCAAGCCCAAGCCTTTAGCAGGCTGTGCTTCACTGGTGTACAAGGAGCTAGCTCCTTGCCTTTGCTCTCGATATTCGTTGTGAATAACGCTGCGGGGCGCTGCTTGCTCGGCGAGAGGTCGCTCGGGCTCCCTAGTCCAAGTGGGCTCAGCCTCCGGGGAGGGGACACTGCCGTCCAAGAAACGATGCTCCGGCATGGGCGTCGGCGCATCCGCAGCATCATAATCAATCACCGGTCGCAGCACCACAGTGCGCTCTTTTTCAAAATCGCGCTGGCTGTTCTGCCATTCCGGCAGCTGAATCGGGTCCTCCTCCAGCTCCTGCTTAACGGATTCTTCCTCATAGGGATTATCAGATGCACCTAAAATGCGCTTGAAGGAGGATTTCTTCTCGATGCCATCGGTAAAGCTGCCAAACTCGCCACTGCGATACACCTTTTCAATATTATTCTTATTGCCAGCCTTTTGGGTCTCCACTGGCTTAGCTTTAGTCGTAGTAATGGGCTTAAAAATATTTTTAGTAGCTTTTTGTACCGGCTCTGGCTGGGGAGGCAAAGCCTCATCATATTCTTCATCCTTTTCGCCGGTAATACCTGCCACTAAATCGGTTAGCCAATTCCAAATTGTGCCCACGGGCAGCAATAAGCCTAAGGAAACAAGCCAACCCAAAGCAAGCGCTACGCTGCTACCCAAGCTGCCTAAGTATTTATGCAGCAAGCTCACAATAATACCACCCACAAGACCGCCGCCAGCTGGTAAAAGATGGGGAGCCAGCTCCTCCTTTGCGGGCACAAAAACATGATGAGCTGTGCCTAAAAGGCACAGCATCACCAAAAAAATAGCCAGTGTTTTTTTCTGCCACAAGGCCAGCTTTTTCTCCAAATAGAGCTTCCAGCTCAGCAAAAAGCAGGTCAAAGGCAGCAAAAAGCTACCCTTTCCCAAAAGATAGAGCTCGCATTTGGCTACAAAGCCCAAAAAACCGCCCTCCACATCCATTATAATGCCAGCTGCGGTAAGCAGGCCCAAGAGCAAAAAGAAGCCTGCGGCATAAACTGCCATCCTAGAACCAGTTTGCTGTTGTTGCTTTCTATTTACTCTATTACTAGCCAAAGTAAAACTCCTAACTCACGCAAAAATTTTCTCAATTAGATTTCCATAATGATGGGTAAAATCATGGGACGACGACGAGTGCGCTCATATAAGAAGCGTCCCAAGCTATCGCGCACGGTTGATTTGATGGCGGACCACTCAGATACGCCATTTTCTTCGCATTTCTCCAAGGCCTGCTGCACCTTGTCGCGGGCTTCATCCATCAAATCCTCTGCCTCACGCACATATACAAAACCACGGGACACAATATCCGGACCGGAAACCACATGGCAATTTTCTTTATCAATGGTTACAACCACAATCATAATGCCATCCTGGGACAGCTGACGACGGTCGCGCAAAACGATATTACCCACATCGCCCACACCAAGGCCATCAACTAAAACCTTGCCGGCTTGAACCTTGCCGTTAATACCGATGCCGGTTTTGGAAAGCTCAATCACACTGCCATTTTCGGCAATCACAATGTTCTCCTTAGGCATACCCAAGCTCTGTGCTAAATTGGCATGCTTAATCAAATGGCGGAACTCTCCATGCACGGGAATAAAGAATTTAGGGCGCACTAAATTATGCACCAGCTTAATCTCTTCTTGGCTGGCATGACCGGAAACGTGTACGCCATTACTCTTTTCATAAATAACATCCGCACCCAGCTTATAAAGATGGTCAATAGTGCGAGAAACAAGCTTTTCGTTACCGGGAATGGGCGTTGCCGAAATGATAACGGTATCGCCGGGCATAATATCCACCTTTTTGTGGTCATTCATGGCCATGCGAGTTAAAGCACTCATGGGCTCGCCCTGGCTGCCCGTAGTAATAATGACAATCTTATCCGGGGTATAATTATTGGTCTCATCAATGTCGATAATCTCGCCCTCAGGAGCCTTCAAATAGCCCAACTCCTTTGCGATATTCACTACATTGACCATGCTGCGACCAATTACTGCCACCTTGCGATCGTATTTGAGCGCCGCATCAATAACCTGCTGAATACGATGCACATTGGATGAGAAGGTAGCTACAATAATGCGATTCTTGGCATAGCGGAACTCGTCATCAAAGGTTTTGCCAACCATTTTTTCGCTGGGAGTAAAGCCGGGACGCTCCGCATTAGTGCTATCGGCCAAAAGTGCAAGCACGCCACGGTCGCCATACTCGGCAAATTTATTAAACTCGGTAACCTGACCATCCACGGGGGTGTGGTCGATTTTGAAGTCGCCCGTGTGAATAATAGTACCAATGGGCGTGTTAATGGCTATAGCAATAGCATCAGGAATGCTGTGATTTACGCGGATAAAATCAAGCTTAAAGGCACCGGCAGTAACTTTGTCGCCAGGCTTAATAGTGCGCAGATTTTCGGAGCTAACACCATTTTCCTTCAAGCGCCCCTGCAAAATGCCTAGAGTAAGTGCGGTACCATAGACGGGGCAATCGATCTGCTTCATGACATAGGGCAGTGCACCGATATGGTCCTCGTGACCATGGGTTAAAAAGATAGCCTTTAATTTGTCTTGATTCTCGATTAAATAAGTTATATCAGGAATTACCAAATCAATGCCCAGCATATCGTCCTCAGGGAACATTAAGCCGGCATCGATTAAAATCATATCATCACCATAACGAAAGACAGTCATATTTTTGCCGATTTCACCAAGACCGCCTAACGGAATGATTTGTACTTTATTTTGAAATTTTCCCAAAAAAAATACACCTCCAATTTTTTGTTTTGCATTATATCCGTACAAATGTAAAATACTTTTATTTTAGGGTACACTGTGTCCGCACACATACTCTCCACTATATTATACACTAAGAATCCCTTTCTGACAAATATGCTGCTTACATTTTTGTAGCAAAATGGTGACAAAATTAGTGGAATGTATAAAGAAAACCGGCCAAGGCTGCTTTAACACATCCCTTGCCGGTTACAGGTTTTAACTAGATACTTTTTTATTTTAGAGTACGCAGATATTCCTTGTGCTCCTTAGTAACGCGATAGCTTTCACAAGCCTTTTGAATAGCTTTTTTATGACTCCACTCCGGAAGCAATCGTTGCTCAAAGTATGGTACTGTTGCCTCATACTGCTTTGCTAAGGCAGTAGCAAAAAACCACGCCACCATCATTTTTACATAATATGCTTCGTTTTTATCAGCTGCAACCCAAGCCAAAAACTCTGGCTTAAATAAATCGTCCAAGTAAAAACTCATCAGCATTTCCATACCAAAGCGCACAGTGTAGTCATGGTCGCTACCCAGCCATTTTTTGATAGCCACCAAGGTTGCATCTGGCTGCTTTTTGAGCACCTTGGGACTGAGCTGGTCGCAGGTAGCCCAATTATCCACATAGGGCAAAAAAAGCTCCAACTCCTCAAGACATTGCTTATAATCCTTCAGCTCGTTAATAAGAAAAGCATGCAGCTGGTTTTCATCAAAATATTGATGGGGCAGCTCCTGCAGAAAGCTTGCTGCTAACTCCGTGCCCTTCAGCTCCTTGGCTAAAGCGCGCATAGCAGGCGTGCGCACACCGATAATCGTATCCTTGGCCACCGTGGGAATAAGCTTCGCCTGAAAATCCCGGTAGCCACTGTCGGCCAGCTCCTGTAATTTTTCTATAATCACATCCATGTCATCCTCCTGCGCAGCAAGAACGCTATTACAAAAATAGCAAGAGCGACCTATGCCAACTCTTGCTGCTTTTTGTTAACCCAAAAACAAAGTCACCAAGCCAAAGCACACCGGTTGGTGTACAAGATAAATCTCCAGGCTACGCAAGCCCAAATGGGAAAACAAGGGCACGCGCCAATGCAAAATGCCGCCTAGCCACTGCCTGTTCTCTAAAAAGGCATAAAGATAATAACCAAAAAAGTACGCTCCTAGCCAGGGCAGCAGGGGGAAATAATCGCTGGAGCGAAAATTTGCCGGTGGTAGTCCTAAAGGCGTCAGCCAGTTAGTGCAATACCACGCCTCCGGCACCGCCACAGTGAAAATTCCGGCAACACCCCAAAAGCCATTATCCAACTCGCGACATGTTAAAAATACAGCGAGTCCCAAAAGCATACCCAACACAGAGGGCAGCTTTTTGGCCCAGGGATGACATGCCCCCGCAATCAGCGTAGCACAGCCCATAAAGTTTAAAATGCCAAACCAAATGGTTTCCGATGGAATAACGAGAATGGTAATCAGGGTAATTGCCAAGCCCAAAAAATTAAGCTCAAGACCGCGGCGCAGGCTGGATTTGCCGCCCAGACGCCACACAAAGCCAGCAATGGCGATAAAAAGAAAGCATGTTCCCTCCTGCCAAATGCGGCAATAAAGCTGTTGTGCCCACTGGGGATTACGCCCGTAAACGTGGAAAATATCATAAAGCAAATGATAGAGTACCACGCCCGCTATGGCCATACCACGCAAAGAGTCTATCAGATGATAACGCTCAGCAGTATTCACTTGCACAGACTCCCTTGTACCCATGGCCCACTTCCTTAATCAGCTTCGCTATAATTTTTTACAATATTTATTGAGTCTATTATTTTACTTCGACTAACTCAATATGGAAATTCAATTCCTTGCCAGCCATTTCGTGGTTAGCATCAAAGGTAATATTGGTTTCATCCTTAGCAGTTACCAGCACCGGCACCGGACGACCATAATTATCGCGCAGATATACTCGTTGGCCAACCTCTAAGGCTTCAGAGCCAGGCAGCTGTGCCATAGGCACGGTAAAGATAGCCTCAGGATTAGCTTCGCCGTAAGCTTCGGCCGGCATCAGATGAATGTCCACCTCTGCGCCCAGCTCCATATCAGCTACAGCAGCATCAAAGCCCTTAATCATTTGGCCTGCGCCACATACAAATTCCAAGGGCTCTCCACGGTCATAGGAAGAGTCAAATTGTTTACCATCGTTAAAGGTTCCCTTGTAATGTACGCGGCAGGTTTTGCCCACGTTGCGACCAGTCAATTCTGTTGTCATATTATCGCTCCTTATTAAAATTTATTATTACATTTCCTTAAACAAATTAACCATTTCCATAGCAGCCATAGCGCAGTCCACGCCCTTATTACCAGCCTTGGTGCCAGCGCGTTCCACAGCTTGTTGAATGGTTTCAGTAGTCAACACGCCAAAGGCAACGGGCACACCGGTTTGCATGCTCACTTGAGCAATACCCTTAGAAGCCTCGGCACATACATAGTCAAAATGAGGAGTTGCACCGCGAATAACGGTACCCAAGCAAATTACAGCATCATATTTGCTGCTCTCAGCCATCTTTTTAGCAGCCATGGGAATTTCAAAAGCACCGGGTACCCAAGCCACAGTAATATCCTCGTCAGCGGCCTCATGGCGCAGCAAGCAATCCACACAGCCACTTAACAATTTGCTAGTGATGAACTCATTAAAGCGAGCTACTACAATACCAATCTTCATACCTCTAGCAGTTAATTTACCTTCTAAAACGTTCATTATGTTAACCTCCTTAATGACAACCACAGCCACAATCATGCAGCTTATGTCCCATCTTCTCTTCCTTAACATCCAAATAGTGTTCGTTAAATTCGTTGGGCTCCATAATAATGGGCACACGGTCAGTTATGGTAATGCCATAACCACTTAAGCCAATGCGCTTCGCAGGATTATTGGTAATCAGGCGAATGCTGGTAAGTCCTAGGTCGGACAAAATCTGCGCGCCCAGGCCATAATCGCGTAAATCCGGCGCAAAGCCTAAACGCACATTAGCCTCAACCGTATCAAGGCCTGTATCCTGCAAAGCATAGGCACGAATCTTATTAGCCAGACCAATGCCACGCCCCTCCTGACGCATATACACCACTGCGCCACAGCCTTCCTTTTCAATCATGCGCAAAGCCGTAGCCAGCTGGTCGCCACAGTCACAGCGTAGGCTGCCAAAGGCATCACCTGTTAGGCACTCACTGTGCACACGCACAAGCACATCCTTCTTGCCCGCAACCTCGCCCTTAACAATGGCCACATGGCACAAATCATCCAAATCGTTTTCATAAGCAATTATGCGGAAAGTGCCATACTTAGAAGGCAGCGCTGCCTCCGCCACTCTGTGCACCATCTTCTCGTGGGACTTACGATAAGCCACCAAATCTGCCACAGTAATAAACACTAAATCATGCTTCTTGGCAAACTCAATCAAATCCGGAGTGCGAGCCATGTGACCGTCGTCATTCATAATCTCACAGCATATGCCCACGGGCTTAAGCCCTGCCAGCTTGCACAAATCCACAGTGGTTTCAGTATGACCGGTGCGCACTAATACGCCACCCTCGCGAGAGCGCAGCGGGAACACATGGCCCGGACGACGGAAATCTCCCGGTTGAGCACCCTCCTCAGCGCATTTTTGCATGGTGTAGGCGCGCTCATAAGCAGAAATGCCCGTGGTGGTGTCCACATGATCGATGGAAACAGAAAACGCAGTTTCGTGATTATCCGTGTTTTTACTTACCATGGCACCAAACTGCAGCTTGTCCATAATCTCGCCAGCAGCCGGCATGCAAATCAGCCCACGGGCTTCCTTAGCCATAAAATTAATAGCCTCGGGCGTACACAGCTCCGCTGCCATAATCAAATCGCCCTCGTTTTCGCGGTCCTCATCATCAGTAACCAGCACCATTTTGCCAGCTTTAATGGCCGCAATGGCCTCTTCAATAGTATTATATTTAAAATCCATAATCTTCACCTCACAAAAAGCCGTTTTCTAACAGCATATTTTTATCCAAAGTATCCGCCTGTTTTTCCTGTTTTTGCTTCCAAGTAAGCATGCGCTCTACATATTTCCCCAAAATATCCGTTTCCAAATTCACGCTGTCCCCTACTTTTTTAAAGCCCAAGGTGGTTTCCTTGGCAGTATGGGGTATCAGCGAAACGGAAAAGCTTGTGTCCGTAACCTCCGTCACTGTAAGGCTTATACCATCAATGGCGATACTGCCCTTTTTGATGATATATTTTAAAAGCTCGGAAGGTGTAGCTATGGTCACCACTACAGCAATGCCCTCAGTCCGCTGCTCGGCTATGGTGCCGAGGCCTTCTACATGCCCGCTCACAATATGCCCGTCAAGGCCATCGCAAAGCCGCAAAGTGCGCTCCAAATTCACTTTAGAGCCGGGCTGCAGACTACCAATATTGGTCAGGCGCACTGTTTCCGGCATCACATCCGCCGTAAAGCCGCCCTCATCCATGCGCACCACCGTTAGGCACGCTCCGTTTACAGCCACACTGTCACCAATCTTAAGATTATTGAGCACCTTTTTAGCGTCCACAGTCAAATGATAGGAGTTGCCCTGCCGCGCTAGTCTTTGCACTGTTCCCAGCTCGGCTACCAAACCAGTAAACATTAGGCATCCTCCCTTCGTACTAAGCCAGTAACCATTAAGTCCTGGCCGAGCAGCTTATATTCAACCTGGTCCAGCTGCCAGCCGTCCTCAATATAATCACTGCCCACACCACCAATGGGGGTAAAGCCTTGACTACCGCCAACTAATTTAGGAGCGATAAACGCGTACACTCTATCGCCGTAGCCAGCGTCCTTAAAGGCGCCGTGCACCGCACTACCGCCCTCTACCAAAAGGCTGGTAATACCCCGTTGGGCCAGCGCCGTTACTACTAAATCAATGGGCAAACGACCATTTTCCAACGGCAAGCGCACAACCTCTACATTGGGTAATGCGGCCAGGGCTTCGCCCTTCACAGCGTCCGCCTCAAGGCTTGTAATAATAATCGTATCCGCCACAGGATTCAGCACCGTTGCCATCAGTGAGATGCGCAAATTGCTGTCGAGAACTACACGCACTGGGTTCTTACCTTGCACCATGCGACAGGTCAGCTCTGGGTCGTCGGCTAGCACCGTACCAATACCCACTAAAATGGCGTCATGCTGCCGTCTCAGCCTGTGAGCAAAGGTACGCGCCTCCTCGCCGGTTATCCACTTGCTATCGCCGGTACGAGCAGCAATTTTGCCATCCAAGGTCATGGCATATTTTAGAGTAATAAAGGGTCGCTCCTTGCTAATCCAGGTGAAAAAGCGCTCGTTTAAGCGCAGTGCTTCCTTTTCGCACACGCCCGTCACCACTTCAATGCCCTGCAAGCGCAAATATTCTAAGCCTTGGCCTGCAACCTTAGGATTAGGATCCGTGCAAGCCACCACTACCCTCTTGATTCCTGCTCTAGCCAAAGCCACGCAGCAAGGTCCCGTGCGACCAAAATGAGCGCAAGGCTCTAGAGTCACATAGGCAGTCGCACCGCGTGCAAGCTGTTTGGCCTCCGCCAAGGCATTTACCTCCGCGTGGGGCTCGCCCGCCTTATGGTGATAGCCCTCGCCCACAATATTGCCGTCCTCATCCACGATGACGCAACCAACCATGGGATTAGGGCTGGTGTTACCCTCTGCCTCCAGCGCCAGCTCCAGCGCTCGCTGCATATACTGTTTATCAGTCAAAATAATCACCTTCAAACTTCAAATTAGGAGACTAAATTACCAAAAGAAAAACCGCAACAGACCTATGGAGCCCGTGCGGTTACATACAAATTAGCCACCTTTTCTCATCCAGACTATACTGTCGGTGCAGGAATTGCGCCTGCTCGTGCCCAAAGGCTCGCGGACTATACCGCCGGTAGGGAATCACACCCTGCCCCAAAGGTTCACCTTATGAAGTTGCTTTAATTATAGCGCTTCACTAATTATTAGTCAAGAGCTATACTATACCCATTTTCATTAAAACTATTTTCAGAATGTGACTAAAGCAACGTAAATACTATGTTTTTATTATTGCTTTTGCTTTGCCATCAGGTCATAATAAGCCTTTTGAGCATCGTTAAAATCAGTAAAAGCCAAATCTGTATGATTTTTAGAAATGTTGATGGAAGAGGTCTCAGCGGCACCATTGTTACCTGGCTTGGTAGTACCACCATTCAAATCAACCATGCTACCATTAGAGGCATTAACATAGCTAACATTACCCTTCAAGGCTGCAGCATCATTCCACAGCTGTAGCTTGCCATCACTAACATTGGCCATGGCCACATAATACTTAACCTTACCATCTTTTTCCATATTCATCTGCATTATGGGTACTTGAGTCCCATTAGGAGCATTTTTCCAATCGCTATCGGACCAATATAAGTTCAAAGATTGATTACCTGAACCAAACCCTTCTGTAAAAGCCCATGAAACGGGATCTACACTACCAAAGCTGCCTGCCTCACGCATTTGCTCTATAAGCTGAAGCGCTGCATTGCTAGCAGTGCCACTCTTACCTTCTTCTTCCAAATAAGCGGAGCCGCTGAAAGCATCCGTATCATTTGTCCAAATCTTATTCCAGCTCCAATTACCATTAAAAGTGCCACTTCCAAGACCTGATAGCTCGCCTGAGCCAGTACCCCCAAAATGAGGTTGATTATTCTTGTCAACAAATTTGATATTAGAATTCAAAGCATATACTGCTTTAGAAACAGCACCAGTAATACTATTGCTCAATCCATTTCCACTAACAAAAGACGCACCAATGGCAGCGACAAATGCCAAAAGCACAGCATATTCAGTCATTGCCACACCGGTCTGCTTCATAAATTTCTTCAAGCTTATTTTCATATCTAGGTTACAGCTCCTTATTGAATAATAAAATATTTCTGATTTATGTATACTTTTTGGTACACTAATAGTCATTTCATATATTATATCATCCAATATGTCTCTAGGCAAGAGCTCTAATACTATGCAAAAGAAAAGTGAGAAAATTTGAATTATAGAGAAAAAATTTAAAATAATTATTTTGATGGCAATAATCAAAGTTAAATTCAAACGCTCCATAGAATATAACAGTTTGGCTTTATGTAGAGTAATTATTGCTTGGGATTTTGCTGTGCTTCGCTCCAACATCTAGTCCGTTAAGTTACCTTGTAAGGCATTATTGAAATTTGTTAGTTTTCCGATATCGTTAATGTGTTATAATATAATCAGTCAAAAGTATACTATCACCAAGAGGTTGAACATGAAACGCTTCTTTAAATATCTCTATTATTGTGCCTTAACTTTTTGCTCGCTCTTTGCAATATACTATATGGCCAATCCCTATGCTGATAATAAAGCTTTCTTTTTTAATTACAAAACATTTATGTTTGCAGCTTCAGTTGTACCTTTACCTTTCTTTTTTAATAATAACCTAGCATGGAGGCATATAAGGTGTGAGACTTTCATTGGTTTAATGTGGTCATTCTTCACTCCCATGATTCATAAATTTGCCTATGGTCGTGCTAATCTACCTGAGGATATTGCAGCAGGTTGCTATGTTTTTTTCTTACTAATTACTCTAAAGTGGTTTTTTCGTAGGTATTTCCCCTTTTTTTTAGCTCATGCCCTAACATTTATCATTCAACTGATTATTTTCCTCCCTGCACTATTAAACGCTATCTATTATACTATTTATAGTCATCCTTTGAGCATTAATGCAGCGATGGCAATAATGCAAACTACTCCACCTGAAGCAAGGGAGTACCTTTTTTCTATCCCATTCTATTCCTATTTTATCTTTTTTCTTATTCTGTTTATTTTCACAAGAATGTATAAACAAGAATTGAATTCAGAGAGCCCATTATTTTGGTATGAGCATTTTTCATTACCAAAAATTACCGCAATAATAATACTGGTTCCATCTACAGCTATATTTTCATTTTTAAATATATTTATAAACACTAAGCTTATAGATAGTTTCCATCAATCTTATTGTTATTTTTCTACAATCTCATATTATAGGGAGAATAGAGCTGATTTCCACAAAACATTATATGTAAAAAGAAAATCTCCTACAGAATCTCCACATACTATTATAATCGTTATAGGTGAATCAGCTTCTAAGGATTATATGCACGCTTTTTCAGAAACTAAGGACAACACAACTCCTTGGCTAAGTAAGAATGAAAATGGATTTATTCTTTTTTCTAATGCCTATTCATGTGCCTATAGTACAATAAGTTCCTTGCAACGAGCATTAACTTCGTCTAATTTTTATAACCAAACACTTTTTTCAGAATCTGCATCTATTATTGATATTGCGAAAGCTAGCGGATACAAAACTTACTGGTTTAGTAATCAAGGCAAAATTGGAAAACATGATACCCCTACAACCTTAATTGCCGAGCAAAGCGACAAAAGCCATTGGCTAAATTCCGATAAAAAATATGATGGCAAACTAGTACAATTATTGGATAAAGTAAACCCTGAGGAGAACAATTTTATTGTATTCCACTTAATGGGAAGTCATGCGTTCTATTCTAGTCGCTATCCCAAAGAATACCAGGTCTGGAAAAACCCAAATTATACTGGCGGTGTCGAAGATTATAAGAACTCCATACTATATACCGATCATGTGTTGAAAAGCATCTTTGAACATGCACAAGGATTATTTAACCTGGCATCCTTAATTTATTTTTCTGACCATGCTACGGACCCTACGATTTTACGTGATCCAGATAGCAGTGATTTTAAGAACCTTAGAATCCCTTTAGCTGTATATCTTTCTGATAGCTATAAGAAAGAAAGGCCTAAGATAGCTTCTTTGCTAGAGCAAAATAAGAATAAGCCCTTTTCCAATGACTTGCTTTATAATTTGCTATGTAGCATAATCGATATTGAATCAAACTATTTTGATGAAAGCGAAAGCATTGCTTCGCCAAAATACAAATTTGATTTTTCTAATGTCAAAACTAATTATGGTAAAGCATTCGTCAAGGATGACCCTTATAACACAAATCAAAAATGAAACCATAAGTAAAAAGGCCATTCCTCATTTAGATGAAGAATGGTCTTTATTTACTAAAAGCCTTTATTATTGTTACTATCGCTGGTCCCAATACCACAATAAACAACACAGGGAAAATAAAAACTGTGGTGGGAAAAATAATCTTAACTGGCAGCTTAGCCGCTGATTCCTTGGCCCTTTGGCGACGCATCTCACGCATGTTTTCGGACTGAATCTCTAAAACCTGAGCCATGCCCACGCCCAGCTTTTCTGCCTGAATAAGCGCAGCCGTAAACAGCTTCATTTCTTCGATGCCACAGCGCTTTGCCAAACGCATCAAGGCATTGCGACGCGTTACGCCCATGCGCAGCTCTTGCAGCAAACGCTCAAACTCTTCAATCAAGGGTCCCTTCATCTTGGCAGTAACCTTACCTAAGGCACCATCAAAGCCCAAGCCCGCCTGCACACTAACACACAGCAAATCTAAAACATCGGGCATGCTTTGACGAATAGCCTCCTGACGTTCCTCCACCATGCGGCGCAGCACAATAAAAGGCGCATACATACCAGCAGCCACAAAGGCTGCCAAAACTAGAAAACCCTTTAAAAGGGGCATATGCTTGCTATAAACTAGCCAAAATCCCAAAAGCGCAAAGAATACAGTGCTAGCTCCCAGCATCATCATAAAACCGGTCATTCCCATGCCATTCAGATTATTGGTATAATCAACCAATTCCTCTGCCTGAGCACGAAAGCTTGCAGGAGTAAGTTTGGCGATTTTAGCGGCTATCTTATCAGCCACAGGCTTTACAGTACGCTCATACAGGGAGCGATTCATGCGCTCATGCCTATACATATCCGTTGGCATTTGCTGCCCCTGAACACTGTTCAAGCCACGCAAACGACTTTTGAGGAATTGTTCCTTTCTGCCCACAGCCTGAATAATAACGTATAAAACTATGAATAGGCAAGTAGCTGCCAACAGGGAAATTAGAATAAGCATACTTCACTCCTAGGTCATGAATAAATCAAGGGATAAATTCACGCCATTCATAGCCAATTTTTCGGTGCATTGCGGTCTAAGTCCGCTAGAAACAAATGCGCCTGTAATACGACCATCCTTGTCCAAGCCGTGATTTTCAAAGAAGAATAAATCCTGCAGGGTGATGATATCACCCTCCATGCCGGTAACCTCGGCAATGTTGATAATCTTACGACTGCCATCACGCAAACGCGCAATTTGCACAATAATATCTACAGCGGAAGAAATCTGACTGCGAATAGCACGCAAGGGCAGCTCCATACCGCTCATCAGCACCATGGTTTCCAAACGACTTAAAGCATCGCGGGCACTATTGGCATGGGCGGTGGTCATAGAACCATCATGACCCGTATTCATAGCCTGCAGCATATCCAAGGCCTCGCCAGTACGGCACTCGCCTACGATAATTCTATCAGGACGCATACGCAAAGCATTGCGCACCAAATCGCGCATAGTAACCTCGCCCTCGCCCTCGATATTGGCGGGACGGGTTTCCAGGGTTACAACATGATCCTGCTTTAATTGTAGCTCTGCCGAGTCCTCCAAGGTTACAATACGCTCCGTTGCCGGAACATAGCTGGATAAAACATTGAGCAAGGTGGTTTTACCGGAGCCAGTACCACCACTAACAACGATGTTCAAGCGTCCCTTTACGCAATCCTCTAAAAACTCCGCCATACGCTCATCAAAGGAGCCAAACTCAATCATCTTATCGACAGTTAAAACATCCTTTGAGAATTTACGAATAGTAACGCAGGGTCCAATCAAGGACAAAGGAGGAATGATTACGTTCACACGGCTACCATCAGCCAGACGAGCGTCAACCAAGGGACTGCTTTCGTCAACACGACGACCAACAGCGGATACGATTCGATCTATAATATGCATTAAATGCTCCGTATTACGGAACTTAACATCGGTCTTTTGCAAGCGACCCTTGCGCTCAATATAAATGGAGCTGGGTCCATTGACCATAACCTCGGTAATACTGGGGTCCTTCAGCAATGGCTCAATAGGACCAAGGCCCAAAATCTCGCTAATTAGCTCTTCAATCAAGCGTTCTCTGTCACCCAAGGGAATGGCAAAGGGATTATCCTTAATGGCATCGGCACACAAATTTTCCACGATGCGACGCAATTCCCTTTGGTCCGCATTGGTGGAATTAATTAAGCGTTGCAGCTCGTCGGGCATCTCGTCGATAATATGCGCATGAATCTCTGCCTTGACTGCCTGATAAGACGCCTCACGGGCCTCGTCCGCAGAGGTAGAAAAGCCAGTGGAGCCATGGGTTTGATGGGCAGCAGATTGTCCAACCTGTTGTTGAGCGATATATTTTTTATTTTTGCGATTTAATCTTTCTAACAGGGACATTTTAAAGCCTCCCACAGCTAATTATTGTTCAATGCGCATCTTTAAGGAACTGGAAATCTTTTCTGGCATTACATCTTCCACAATGATAGGCACTTCTAAACGTTCTGCAGTAACAGTCACATTCAAAGCATCATCAGTACCAATCTTATCAGATGCACCTGCCGAAACATTAACACCATTATCCTTGATTTCATAAATAATCAAGAAGTTGCTACCATTATCTTTTATGTATTTTTTGACTGCAGCAATTTTTACAGTATCAGTGCTTCCCTCTTGTGTAGTATTATCCCCACTTGCTTCTACTACACCGTAGCGGGCTGCGGCACGCGTAAGCTCGTTCAAGCCGTTGTAATCATGCATCAGCATGCCACCGTAAATCATGACAAAGAGCATTAACAAAAAAAGAGGCAGCACTATCACAAATTCAACTAAAACTGCACCTTTTTGTTTACTCATAATGATACCCCTTTTTTGAATAATTTAAGAATGCGGAAGCGACGGCCTAGATCCGGCCATATCAATAGCACTCCAAGCCTTCATAATACTGTACTGAATAGCAGTATACAATGAAGTAGGTCCATCTTCATTCCATGCATAATCATCAATCACAAAAGCAACAGCAATGGCTGCTATAAATGCCAACAAAATGGCATACTCGGTCATTGCGGCTCCTCGATACTTAACATTTAGTTTTGATAGAGCAAAACAAAGGAAAATATTTTTAAGCATAGATACCTCCAGCTGACATATTTTCCTTCCCATCATTTTGCACCATGTAAAAATAGCTATATCTAGCTACTTTTACACAGTGCAAAAGCACTGTGTAAACAACTATTAAAGCATGCTGATTACGAATCAGTTACCGCTACCAGTTTGAGTGCCGCCACCAGTTTGAGTGCCAGCTTTAGTAATAGCGTTTTGAGCGCTAGTTACAGCACCACTGATGGATTTGCTTAAGCCATTGTCACTGATAAATGCTACAGCAACAGCAGCTACAAAGGCCAGCAGGATTGCATATTCGGTCATAGCAACGCCGCGTTCACCGAATTTTGCTCTCATGTAGAAACGGAAATTTTGAATTTGGGTCAACATAGTTCATTCCTCCTTAATATATATATAATAAATTTATATGATAAGCACCTAAGTGTCATATCCTTACATTAACAATCTTCTTGATAACAAGTCCACCAATAATTTCGCTCACAACAGCCACAATCACCAGGGTTTTGCCAAAGCTAGCCTGCAAGAACTCATCAAAATAATGGGGGTCCAGCATCAAGAAAAAGCCCGCCAAGGCCACCGGCAAAAGGCCAATAATCCAGCCACTCATAACACCTTCAGCAGTCAGAGACTTAATCTCACCATTGAGCTTAATGCGCTCACGAATAGTCTGGCCCACGGTGTCCAAAATATGAGTTAAATTACCACCAACCTGACGCTGGATGATAACCGCTGTAGCCACCAAATCAAAGTCATCACTGGTAATGCGCCTGCTGATAGCATTTAACGCATCCTCTAAAGGCACACCTAGCTGGACTTCGTTAATGGCCCTATTAAACTCAGTGCTAATGGGGTCGCTCATCTCCTTGGCCACAATATCCATAGCCTGCTGAAAGGTAAAGCCTGCCTTTACAGCATTGCTCATCATCACAATGGCATCACCAAGCTGCGCATTAAAGGCTTTGATACGCTTTTGGCCTAGATTATAGAGGTAATAGCTAGCAACTAGCCACCAAGCCACGCAAATCACAAAGGAACGTATGATGCTGCCATTAACAATCAGCATCAAGAAAAACCAGAACAAGCCCCCAAAAAAGGTGATGGTTGCATATTCACTGCCGGTCACAGGCAGGGCCGCCCGTTCCACATGCATGTCAAACCAAGCCCTCTTGGGAAAGAATCTGCCAAAGCGATTAGCACCAGCCTTAGCCCAGGTGCTCATACGACTACTATTAAAGTCGTCCCAAAAGCTACCATCCCCGCCGCTGCGAGCACGCTGGCGATTCACCTCGCCAATGCGACGCACGCGCTGGCTCACCTGCACGCTGCTTTGGGTCATGGAGTTATAGATAGCCAAAAACACTAGAAAGATAACCAGTGCGGCAACAATGCTAATTAACAGCATTTTTTCACCGCCCTCCCCCGTTGATGGCAAAGGCCATTCTGTCAATTTGTTGGGTTAGGGGTGAGCCACTACCAATATCCACTGCCATACGGCCATTATTGGCAGCCTCAGAGCAAAGCAAATACTCGTTGGGAATCAAGGTCACCGGGCAGCCAATCAGCTCCTCCAGCTCCTTGGCCCTGCGTACATCAGGAGCCATACGGGTAATGATGCAGCCAACACGCTGCTGCCAATTATCCAAGGACTTAAAAATCTCCATGGCTCTTTGCAAATGCTTAATTTCAAAGGTGCCGCCTGCCATAGTTGTCAAATATACCTTTTCACTAGCCTCGGCAGCAGCAATACTAATAGGATTAAAGCCTGGCGCCAAATCCACTAAAAGATAGCGGAAATTAGGCCTTGCTAAATTGATAAGCTTGGTTAAGCCCTCAGGCTCCACAAAGGCAGCCTGCTGAGGAGTATTAGCTCCGCAGAGCACGAAAACCTTATCACTAACCTCTTCGAAATACTTTTCTAGCGTTCCACCAGTAAGATAAGTCAAATCGCGCAGTGCTTCCACAATGGTGCTACGCGGGTTCAAATTCAAAAAGGCATCCATATCTGCAAAATTAGTTTCAGCGTCAATAATGCCCACCTTTTCACCGCTCACGCGAGCCAAGGCCAAAGCCAGATTAACAATCAATGTGGTACGACCACTCTTACCCTTGGGGCTAAAGAAGCTCAAAACCTGGCAATTGCTTTTAACTACACTGGATTGATTTGCAGTCTGCACGGCCTTCTGAAAGCTTTCTACATCCAAAGGCTTGAGCAGCATAGCATCAAAGCCCAGCTCATTAAATCTTTGGCGAGAACCCTCATCCCAACGCTTGCCTAAAGCAATAATCTTCAAATCAGGTAGGCTCTTGCGCAGCTCCGGCACCAGCTTATCCGGCTCAGCAATAGTATAATCCACATCCAAAAGCAAAATCTGCGGACGTAAATTCTCCAGATTAGCAATACCACCGGCACCACTTCGATATTCAGTTACTTGATAATCATCCAGATTTCCCAGCACCCGCAGCATCCCTGCGCGGCTTTCACTGTCCTCATCCCAGATGCACACACGAATTTTTTGTGCCATAGTCCTGACCTACAATCACTAAATATACCAAAATACTTATTTAAACAAACTGTCAAACCAACCGCCAATGCCGGATTTTTCTTCCTTCTCACCCAGCTCTTCACTAACCATATCGCTAATCTCATCAGCTAGCTTATTCTTAGCTTCGGTAAGAACAACGGGCTTGGCATCCTTAATGGATTGCATAATCCCCTGATAGTCATTACTAATGAAATATTGGAAGGGACGCCCTAACAACGTCTCTACATCCTTGGTGCTGATTTGGGTTTCTGCCTTATTACGATTCAAAATCAAGCGCACACGTTGATAATCAAACTGCAGCTTGTGCAAGGTTTCCAAACCAATCTTTAAATCCTTGATAGAAGGAATAAAATCAACTACACAGGGCAAATAAAGCACATCCGTCTGCTCCAAAATGGCCATGCTAATGCCAGTAAAGCCCGTCGTAGTATCCAAAAGCACATAGTCATAATCATCACGCAGCTGATTGATGGCCTGTACAATGGTTTCTGCGTCGATAATAAAGCCCTCATCCACCTCTAAGGGAGCAGCTAAAACATCAAAGCCAAATTTGGTTTCCGTCATGCACAGGGATGTATCCCTTTTATCATCTTCTTGATCATAATAATCAAAAAAGGTCTTCTCCGGCTTAATGCCCAAATAATTGCACACATCACCAAATTGTAAATCCAAATCAGCAAGGCACACCTTGTAACCCCGCTCAGCCAAATCCGCAGCATAGTTCACTGCCAGCACAGTCTTGCCTACGGCAGAAGCAGTGCTGAAGAAGGTAAACACGGAGCCCTTAATGCCCTCATTTTTTCTTTTTATTCTTGGATTTTGGTTGTTCATATAATTCACCATCCAGAACCTGCTTATCCGTCAGCTTGGACAAGCGAGTTGCTTCATCGGACATAATGGGTTTATAGTCACTGTCAACCAAAATAGGAGTCAACAGCAAAATAATCTCTCTACGCTCTCTAGTTTTTGAAGTGCTACGGAAGAATTGGCCCAAAATGGGAATGTCACCCAAAAGAGGAATCTTGGTCACAGATTTACTTTCCTCAGAGGAAATCAAGCCACCAATAGCCATGGTCATGCCAGGACGCATCTGCACATGGGTATTAGCCTTACGGGAGCGCATACCAGGAATGGTGGAACCATCGGAGCCATTGGCTGCTATCGCACTATCCCAGTCAAGGGAGCTAACCTCAGTATTAATCTTGCTATCCACGGAGTCATCCTGCATCACATTAGGCTCAATATTCAGCTTGATACCATATTCACGCCATTCTACAGAAACAGCGTTATCACCAGTATTAACAGGCACAGGAATTTCGCCGCCAATAAGAATTTCAGCCTTTTCGCCGCTCATAGTAATGATATAGGGCTGGGACAAAATTTTGGCATCGCCCTTTTTTACCATGGCATTGAGCTGAGCATTGATTTCCGCATAGGAGCCAAACCAACCAAAAATATCGGATTTTTCACGACCATTGCTTGCACTTTGACCCATGGAAAAGGTGCCCGGAGTACCCAAAACGGTAACACCACCATCATTGGTGTCAGAGGCATTGCCAATAGCAATGCCCAAATCCTTAGCCTTGCTAGAGTTTATCTCTACGACACGGCTCTCGATGCGCACTTGCTTAGGCTTGGTCATCTCCAAAAGATTGATAACCTCACCGCCAAAGCTAGCCGCAATCTTTTCGGCGCGATTCTTTTCGTATTGGTTTTGCACGGTGCCTTCAAGCAGGGTGCGCCCACCAGTCACGCTAACCTTAACATTCGGATAGCCAATTAATTGGGCAATGGAATAAGCCATGCCAGGATCAGTGCCATTGACCACAACCTCAAAGGTTTGATATACGTCACCCTTCCAAATATGCAGGGAAGTAGAACCAACCTTTTTGCCAACAAGCATATACTGTTCCGGTGAAAGAATCACTACATCGGCAATCTCTGGATTGGCAATGGCAACCTGAGTTACGCCGCCGCCATAGTAAATATTCGAACGATTTACACCAACCTGCAACCTCTCTGCTGCCAAGACAGAGCCTGCAAAAAGCAGACAGCACAAAAGCAAGCCTGTAAGAATTCTTAATATTTTCATCATTCAAGCTCCTCCATGTCCGTCTTAGCGACTAATATTAGTACCACGAATTATAGTTACACCATGATTAGCAGAGGGTTTTGCCATGCCACCACCAGCGGGAGCCGCTGGCATCTGCTGCATGCCGCCACCGCCTACAACAGTAGCACCATAAAACTCTTCTTCAGTAGGCTTTGCAGGACGCAACAGGAAGGAAACCTTGCCCTCCTGTTGGGCAACTCTCAGCTGCACCGCTTCCCTCGGGTCCAAGGCCAAGGTTAAGCTACGAGCAGGCTCGTTTTTCTTGCTGCTAGTGGGAGAATTCATATCGGTGGAGCCCACCGCTAAAACCAACACCTTTTGCAGCACCAGTCTGCCCACGGTCGGCATGCCATTGCTTTGGCCCTTAATCAACACCACATCCACATAGGTGGAGGGACGAATAAAGCCTGCAACACCACTAATATCGTCAACACTAATGGTCACTGCGCGCTTATCCTTAGGAATGCTATTTATAAAGGTATTGGCAGCGCCATTGCCATTCAAACGTTTCCTTGTGATTTGGTCACCGGAGTTCACCGGCATTCTAATAGTTTTTCCCACCGCATCGGGCAATGTGCGCAAAGCATCTGGCTGAGCCAAATTATTGGGCACCAGCTCTAAGCGCACCATTTTATCTGTAAGAACGGTGCCAGGAGCGATATCCATAGTCGCAATCACCACAGCCTTGGTATTCTTTTTTTCATCCTTCGGCTGCGCCTTAGACAGATACGAATATATCATTATGCCACAAACAACGCTCAAAACCGCTGCCAAAATTAGTAGCACCTTAGGAGACAATTTACGCATTTTAACATCAAATCCCTTCTGCATTTCCTGGGAAAAATAATTTGCTTTTATATCAATTAAGCCAATCAAAAACAATCAAACCAAAAAAGGTTCTATCTCAATCTATATTATACTCATTTGCTCCCTAATATACAAGTGCCCTCTTAGAATTTTTTTATTTTTTGTCTACCACCCATTATAATAAATATCAAAGCAGTAATATTTTTTTTATATATAAAATATCAGAGTATACCTGGTGAGTATAAACAAACGACGCTGCTAACAATTATGTTCAACAGCGTCGCTCTGTATTCTATTTATTAGCTTCTATTTGTAAAACATTAGCCAATACTGTGATTCCATGACAAATATCATCAATATCGGCATATTCCGCAGGGTTGTGGCTTATACCAGCTCGGCAGGGAATAAAAATCATTGTAGTAGGAGTAATTTTTGCCATATGCATAGCATCATGTCCAGCACCACTATTCATATGTAAAAAGCTGTATCCCAGCTCCCTACAAACCCCTTCTGTTTGCTCTGCTAGGGTCTCGCTTAGGGGTACAGGACTATCAGCGGTCAGCATCTCTATACGCACGCCCACCCTGTCGGTGACAGCTACATTTTCTGCTTCTGCTTGAATATCCTCAAGGGTGCGACGAATACTACCGGGCTCCACGCCACGCACATCCACCCACAAGGTTACTGCGCCAGGCACCACGTTAATTGAGCCCGGCTCCACCTCGACTACGCCCACGGTGCCGACGGTGCCGTGGGCCTTTTCGTCCTCGGCAGCCTCGTTCACAGCTAGGATGAGCTTGGCCGCAGCCACCAGCGCATCCCGGCGCATGCCCATGGGCGTAGCGCCACTGTGGTCAGCCATGCCCTGAATGTGAATTTTAAAGCGTGTGGGTGCGGCAATATTACGCACAATGCCGATTTGGATGCCCTTTTCCTCCAGCACCTTGCCCTGCTCGATGTGCAGCTCGCTAAAGGATGCATAGCTGCCCGGCGCGATAATTGCGTCAGCAGCTCGCGCTGGATCGCAGCCCCACTGGCGCAGCGCTTCCTCAAAGGAAATATCTCCCTTCTTGCCACCCGTACTAAGCTTAGCCACGGTGGCTGCGCCAGTGAGCAGCTTGCTGCCCATGGTGGCGAAGCCAAAACGGCTGGACTCCTCGGCGCGGAAAATCAGCACCTCGATGCTGCGCATAAGCTTCGCGTCGCGCAGCATGTAGAGTGCTTCTAATGCGCCCACCACACCGCACATACCGTCATAGGCGCCGCCGTGGATGACGGTGTCCAGATGGCTGCCCGCAGCCACTGCGGGCAGGGTGCTGTCCTCGCCATCACGGCGTAAAAACACATTGCCCACAGCATCCTCACGGATGCTTAAGCCTAAATCCTTAACCTGCTCTAAAAGCCAATTTTGGGCCTCCCTATCCAATGGGCTATAAGCCAAACGGGTTACACCCTGCTCAGAAGCCGTAAATTTTGCTAAACCAGTCAATAAATTCTCCACTCTTGCTTTATTTACTGCTTGCATAAATCTTCCTCCTCATATTCAAAAGCAATAGCCTGCATCAAAAATGCAGGCTAGGCAAAGCAAATATTATTTATTCGTTCAACAGATTGAGCTTTGCAAAAAGCTTAAACAAAAGGCTCATAATGATGGCCACTAAGGTTGCCAGCACCATGCCCTGTACACTAAAGGCACCAAAAGAAATTTTGGCACCGGATAAGCCGATAATCATGATGACAGAGGTCATCACCAAATTAGAGGACTTGCTATAATCAACCTTGCTTTCTACCAAAACTCTAAAGCCACTGGTAGCAATAACGCCGAACAGCAGAATGCAGATACCGCCCATAACCGGCACAGGAATGCTGTGAATAAGCTGGGACAGCTTACCGCAGAAGGAAAGAATAATAGCAAATACGGCAGCACCGCCTATAACCCAAGTGCTGTATACCTTGGTAATGGCCATAACGCCAATGTTTTCGCCATAGGTAGTATTGGGAGTAGCACCGGCAAAGCCGCTGAGCACGTTGGAAAGACCATCTGCAAAGAGAGAACGGGACAGGCCCGGATCCTTAATCAAATCCCTATCCACAATATTGCCCGTTACTACCAAGTGACCAATATGCTCTGCCAAAACAACCAGCGCTGCCGGAGCGATAATCATAATGGCATTGATATCAAAAACAGGTGCATAAAATTGAGGCATTTGGAACCAAGGGGCATCCAAAACCGGCTGGAAATTAACCATGCCAAGGCAGAAGGCGAAGATATAACCACAAACCACACCAAACAGAATAGGAATAATACTCATAAAGCCCTTAAAGGCTACGGAGCCAATAACACCTATAGCCAAAGTAAACATGGACACAGCAATGTTAGAGCCCACGATTTTATCACCGGTGAGGCCTGCCATCCCTGCAGCGGTAGGAGCCAGCTCAAGGCCGATAACTGCGATGATGGCGCCCATAGCCGCCGGTGGGAAAATCACATCAATCCATTTGGTGCCCACCATATGGATGATGAAGGAAAAGAGCATAAATAATAAGCCAAATACTATAAAGCCTGCTTGCGCATGGTTATAACCACTTTGAGAAATAATCAGCATTACAGGTGAGATAAAGGCAAAGCTAGAGCCCAAATAAGAGGGAATTTTGCCCTTGGTGATAAAAATATACAGCAATGTACCCACACCATTCATAAAAAGGCAGGTAGTGGGATTAACATTGAACAGGAATGGCACCAATACTGTTGCCCCGAACATGGCAAAAAGATGCTGTAGGCTCAGGGGAATGTTCAGTAATAGGGGCGGACGCTCTTCGACTTGAATAACTCTGTGTTCCAAAATCAACGACCTCTTTTCTTATAATTTACTACTGATAATTTTATGTTGAAAAGCATGTAAATGCAAGGGGCTAGGGGGCTTTTTCTTATGTATACTTTTTACACTATCTTTTCTTGACAAAATCCGTCATAATGTTATAATAAATTTGTTGTATTGTAAACAAGTTCTATCGTAAATGCCTTTGGCATGCTACGCTTTTATATGCATAAGGAGTTTGTTGATGCTCAATATCTTTTTCTCTCTTTTTCTTTTCGGAATGCTCGTTACGCTCTGCATTAGAGTATTCACCAAGGCTGTCAAATTGCAGCAGCCTGTAAATAGTAAAGAAGCTGCGCTGATGGTAGCGCTTTCCCTAGGCTGCCTTTTAGCACTTAACGCCGGAGCTAGTGCTGTCTACCACACCCAGCTCATCTCTTTTTAGACTATAATTTACTATACCCGCACCGCTTTACCATCGGTGCGGGTATTTTTATTTTTCGCTGCAAATTACGTTAGAGTAAGCAGTCTTGACACTCACGCCGTCGATGCTGCCTAACTTTCCAGAGAGCGCACTAATAGCATCATTAGGAGCATCCACTGCCACACAGATAATATTCACGTTCTTAGCGCGGTAAGGCAATCCCATACGCCCAATAATATATTTCGCGTAATTGTGGAGAATGCTGTTGAGCTTTTCCACTGCCTCCTCCTTCGAAACTATAATTGAAATAACCGCTACCCTAGTGTCCATGCCGTGTCTCCTCCCCATTTATCAAGATCATACTTAGCCTGCAAATTTTACTAAAAAAGCTCACAAGACATCCACTGCCTTGTGAGCTTTTACTTCCACCATATATAAAACGACCACAAGGTCACACAATTCCTGGTGGAGATGCGGGGAGTCGAACCCCGGTCCGAAAATATTGCCATACAACTTTCTCCGAGCGCAGACGACATATTTTATTTCGCTTCCCAATTGCCTATCGACGGGCCCTCGAGTTGCTATCCTGTAGAGTTTCCCTAAAGGCTCACAGGCGTCGGCCTTAAGGTATCCCACATAGTGACTGTCTTTCCTCGCCTGTAGGAGGAGCTCAGAAGACAGTTAGCAGTTAAGCTGCTAAAGCGTATTCTTTATCAGCGTTTATATTTAAACGTCCCAACAGTTAACGTGTGCCAGACCACGGCTCGCTTATCGTACACCACCTATCCCCGTCGAAACCAGTACATCCCCTGGTTATAAGAATAAGCTATACGCTTGCTTCCCTTAGATTGTACCATGCTCCAAACAAAAATGCAATTGACTTTTCTGTGAAATGTCAAAAAGTCAAATTCGCTCTCGCGCGCATTGTTACCGATTTCTTTCCTTCAAGGCACGTTCCATTTCACGTTTGGCGTCCTTTTTTGCCAAATCCTGACGCTTATCGTAGTTCTTCTTGCCCACTGCCAAAGCCAGCTCCATTTTAACCAAGCCATGCTTGAAATACAGCTTCAAGGGTACCAATGCATAACCCTTTTCCTTCACCTTGCCAATCAGCTTGTTTATCTCTGCTCGATGCAGGAGCAAGCGACGGCTGCGCAAGGGATCATGGTTAAAAATATTGCCATGGTCATAGGGACTAATATGCAATTGGTATACGAAAATCTCTGCTTGCTTCGTAATCTGGGCATAGCTGTCCTTCATATTGGCTTTACCAGCTCGCAAAGATTTTACCTCCGTGCCGGTCAAGGCCATGCCTGCCTCAAAGGTTTCTAAAATGCTATAGTCATGGCGCGCCTTGCGATTTTCTGCGATTATTTTAATTTTTTCTTCTGCCATATAAACCTCTATCTTTTCTTCTTGCCCTTGCGCCCAGCCTTGGACTTACCCTTGCTGCCACTACGGCGACCGGGCTCCTTATTTTTAGCGCCTCTAGAGCCCTTGCCACTCTTAGCGCTAGCATTCTTCTTCTTTTTGGTTTCAGCGCTCAGTGCTGCCCGCTGGCTGCTATAGCCCTTAGCAGGCTTTTGCTTGGAGATAAGCTGCTGCTTAATGTGCTCTCGCACACCATCGTTTTCTCCGGCCATTATAAAATCGATGGAAACGTCGCTGATGTTCACCTGCAGCACCTCAATGCGTACCTTATCACCTAAGCGATATTGGTGCCCTGTGTGCGTGCCCACTAAAGCGTACCGCTCCTCGTAGAACTCATAATAATCGTCCATCAGGCTGGAGATATGTACTAAGCCTTCTACGCCATTTTCTAGCTCAACGAACATGCCAAAGGCTGTCACGCCGCTGATTACGCCATCATATTCCTCACCAATGTGGTCTGCCATGTATTCGCATTTCTTTAGCTCCACGGTGGCACGCTCCGCGTCCGCTGCCGCACGCTCGCGAATAGAAGAATGGTCTGCAATAATCTCCAGCTTATAGCTTAAAGGCTCTATCTCCGTCTCCTTAAGCTTAGGAGCCTGCAGCCATTGGCGCAGCAGGCGATGCACAATTAAGTCGGGATAACGGCGAATGGGCGAAGTAAAATGAGTATAATACTTTGCTGCTAAACCAAAATGACCAATATTTTCTGTTTGGTAAACAGCTTGTTTCATAGAGCGCAGGGCTACAGTGGTAATAAGGCGCTCCTCAGGCTTACCTGCCACAGCCTTCACAGCCTGCTGGATTTCCTTAGGCTGAGTTTCCTCGCTCACCTTAAATTTAACATTGAAGTTTGCAAGCAGCCTAGCCAAATCCTGCATTTTTTCTTCCGACGGAAGGTCATGCACACGATAGATAAAGGGCCAGTGCTGGTTGAACATATGTTGGGCTACAGTTTCATTAGCTGCTAGCATAAACTCCTCAATAATGGACTCTGCATTGCCATGGACACGCTGCACAATCTCAATCGGATGCAGCTTTTCATCCAAAATAACCTTTTGCTCCGGCAAGTCAAAATCCACAGCGCCACGCCTAGCACGCTTATCGTGCAAAATTTGGCGCAGCTCGTCCATTTTACCCACCATGGGGCGAATATCCGCATACTTAGCACACATTTCCTCATCGCCAGCCAGCATTGCTCGCACAATATTATAGCTCAAGCGATGGCGCACGTTGATAACCGCAGGGAAAATCTCATAGTTGAGCACCGTTCCCTTGGTATCAATATGCATTTCACAGGCCATGGACAATCTATCCTCGCCTGCGTTCAGACTACAAATACCGTTGGACAAGCGCTCCGGCAGCATGGGCAGTACCCTATCCACCAAGTAAACACTGGTGCCACGCTCACGAGCCTCTTTATCTAAGATGCTATCCTCCGTTACATAATAGCTGACGTCCGCAATATATACGCCAAGCAAGTATTCATCGGCGCTGATTTGCTGTACATAAACTGCGTCATCCAAGTCCTTGGCATCCTCGCCATCCACAGTTACGACAGTGCGCTCACGCAAATCGCGGCGCCCTGCAAGCTCCGTCCTCTTGATGGTCTTGGGTACCTTGCGAGACGCTGCCAAAACCTCCTCAGGAAATTCCAAGGGCAGGTCATTTTGCTTGATAATGGACAAAATCTCTAAGCCCACATCACCGATGTTGCCCAGTATTTCCGTCACCTTGCCCTCAGCCTTGCGGTGCTCCTGAGGCCATTCGGTGATTTCCACAACTACCTTTTGCCCATCCTTGGCATTATTAAAATCGCGACGCATCACATAAACATCCTGACCTATGCGCTTATCATCGGGAGTTACAAAGGCGAAATCACCAGTCTGGTGGAACACGCCCACCACTTTATTATTGGCATGGGTAATAATGCGCAGGATTTCACCCTCGGGCTTCTTACCATGGGTATCGTTATTTACCCTAGCCAAAACTCTATCGTTATTCATAGCTCCGTTTAAGGCGCGAGGCGGAATAAACACATCAGGGCGCTCCCCCTTATTATCAGGAATAACAAAGCCAAAGCCCTTGCTAGTCAACTGAAAGCGTCCTGCTACCAGACCCATTTTTTCAGGTAGGCCATAGGTTTCAAAGCGAGTTTTGATAATCTCACCATTTTGCTCCAAGGCTAAAAGCTCCTGCCAAAACTTCGTAGCACTGCATTCACCTGCCAGTGCGTCTAGCAGCTCCTCGCTAGTCATAGGCGCATAGCTGCCATCCCGCATAAAAGCTAATATTTTATCGCGTATATTTTTCATAATAATTCCTTCTCTCTATCTTCACTCTTCCTTTATCATCATTTTGGATAATGACTCTGCCAGAATCGTCCCATCCTTCTTACAAATCTTGCCCGCCATCTCCACCATGCGGCCCTTGCGCTTCACCTCGTAGCCCGTGCAAATAACCTCCTCGCCAATGACCAAGGGCTGGCGGTAGCGAATTTCTATTTTAGCCGTATAGGACGGCTTTCCTTCCTTGCAATACAAATAATTCCCTGTTACTTCATCCAGCAGCACAGCCACCAAACCGCCATGCATGCGGCCTGTATAGCTCTGGTGCTCCTTGCGCGGCGTAAAATACGCAGTACATTTATCGTCATCTATTTCAAAGCGCATGTGTAGCCCATGTTCGTTATCCTTGCCACAGGCAAAGCACCAACTATATTCATTATTGTCTAAAAGAGTTCTGTCCATAGTATTTCCTTCTTTACAAAATAAATCCTTCCTAAAAATTTATTGTTTACAAAAATCTTGCATTTTGTTTGCGCTATAGGCGCAAGCTAACGTTATCTTATGCTTCCCCTTGAAAGAAAGCTCCAATCCTGTGAAAGACTTGCTCATGCTCACAGTCCAACGTCAAAATATGTCCACTTTTTCCTAACCAAACCAGCTCTTTTTGCTCCTTGGGCGTACCTAGATGGTCATAAATATACTGGGCACTTTTGGGATTCACAGTATGCTCAATTTTTGATTGCAAAACGAGGCATGGTACTGTTATCCTTTGCACCAATTCTTTTTTGCAGGCTTTAATGAGCGCAAATAAGCTTGTCAGCGGCTTTGTCGGCATTCTATCGTATGCTTGGCAATACTTATCCATCTCGTGATAGCTTCGCTTACGCTTGGGCAGATAGTGGATAAAATAACGCAATATGGGCAAAAAGGGCGCGCGCTTGTCCTGCAAAAAAATCGGTGTTGCAAGTAAAGCGGCCTTCTCCACCTTTTCCGTAGCTGCAATAACCATAGCCAAAAGACCTCCCATGGATAAGCCTGCTACATAAATTCTTTGGTATTTTTTTGCTAAAATAGCATAGCCCAATTTCGCTGCTGCTACCCATTGGGAAGCAACTGTTTCCTTCAAATCCTCTACGCTGGTGCCATGCCCCGGCAAACGCGGACATAAAACTGTATAGCCTAATCCATGCAAATACTCACCCAGAGGTCGCATCTCTGACGTTGTGCCGGTGTAACCATGCAAAAGCAGTACCGCCTTGCCATTATTCCCTTCTAGCAGAAAGGTTTCTGCGCCCTCTTTAATCTGCATAAAGCCTACCACCTTTTCAAAATACTAAAAGCCTATTTTATTATTATAACATATACGCCTTTAATCGGCACGAAAAATTACCTTCCCGCTAGAGCAAGACCGCTTAAAGAGCATTTGCAAAGTAATCTAAAGCTAAAGTTTGCATATAAAAACGCTCCCTCTCATAGTGAGAAGGAGCGTTAATTTTTAGTTCAATTATTTGAACAGGCTCAGCAGCATGCCGCCATTAGCAGCCATAACCGGAGCAAATACCAGAGCAACAACGGTCATCAATTTGATGAGGATGTTCATTGCAGGTCCGGAGGTATCCTTGAAGGGGTCGCCTACGGTGTCGCCTACAACGGTTGCGTCATGCACCGGAGTGTGTTTACGACCGGAAGCTTCTACATATTTCTTAGCGTTATCCCAAGCGCCACCAGCATTTGCCATCAGGATAGCAACCAGTACGCCGGAAGCCAGAGCGCCGCCCAGCAGACCGCCCAGAGCTTCAGTACCAAACAGGAAGCCCATAGCCAGAGGAGCAACGATAGCGATAACACCAGGCATAATCATTTCATGCAGAGCAGCTGCGGTAGAAATGTCTACGCATTTTTGGTAGTCAGCCTTAGCCTTGCCTTCCAGCAGGCCGGGGATTTCGTGGAATTGACGACGAACTTCCTCGATCATTTGGTAAGCAGCTTTACCAACGGATTCCATGGTCATAGCGCCAAATACGAAGGGCAGGGTTGCGCCAACGAACAGGCCGATCAGGGTTACAGGGTTCAGCAGGTCGATAGCCTTCAGGTTTACAACATGAGCGTAAGCAGAGAACAGAGCCAGCGCAGTCAGAGCAGCGGAACCAATAGCGAAGCCCTTGCCGATAGCAGCAGTGGTGTTACCAACGGAGTCCAGGGTATCGGTGATTTCACGTACTTCAGGAGGCAGCTCGGACATTTCTGCGATACCACCAGCGTTATCAGCGATAGGACCATAAGCGTCAACCGCTACGGTCAAACCAGTGGTGGACAGCATGCCAACTGCAGCCAGGGAGATGCCGAACAGGCCCATGCCAGTGTCCTTAGCGCCGCCCATGAAGAAAAAGGACAGGATTACGCCTACGCAGATGAAAATCATCGGCAGGAAGGTGGAATACATGCCTACAGCCAAGCCGGAGATAATGGTGGTTGCAGGACCGGTTTCAGATTGTTGAGCAATCTTCTTAACAGAAGCATAGTCAGCAGAGGTATAAATTTCGGTGACTTTACCAATCAGCATGCCTACGATCAAACCGGAAGCGATAGCTACGAAAGCATTGGTGTTACCGAACAGAGAGGTGGACAGGTAGTAAGCAGCGCCCAGAACCAGTACGCCACCAACATAGGTGCCGTTGTTCAGAGCAGCTTGCGGATTGGTGGATTTGCTGTTACGAGCAAAGAATACACCAGCCAAGGAAGCAATAATGCCGGAGAATGCCAGGCTGAATACAAATACTACGCCTTCACCGCCGGGATAAGCTACAGCACCCAGGGTAATAGCGGAGATGATTGCACCAACATAGGATTCGAACAGGTCAGCGCCCATACCAGCGACGTCGCCTACGTTATCGCCTACGTTATCAGCGATGGTAGCCGGGTTACGCGGATCGTCTTCAGGCAGACCTTCTTCAACTTTACCTACCAGGTCAGCGCCAACGTCAGCAGCCTTGGTATAGATACCGCCGCCAACACGAGCGAACAAAGCGATGGAGGAAGCACCCAGGGAGAAGCCGGTTACGATATCAATGTTGCCAAAAATCATGTAAGCAGCAGCAACACCAACGATACCCAGACCAACAACGCCCAGACCCATTACAGCACCGCCGGAAAAAGCGATTTTCAAAGCTTCGGGCATGCCGTGACGTGCAGCTTCAGCAGTACGAACGTTAGCTTTGGTAGCAACAGTCATACCAATGTAGCCAGCGCAAACAGAGAAGATTGCACCTGCTACGAAGCAAACAGCAGTCATGGGAGACAGGAACATAGCGATAATGATTGCAACGATAATAACAAATACGGACAGAGCTTTATACTCTCTGTACAGGAACGCCATAGCGCCCTCATGGATGTAACCGGCGATTTCTTGCATGCGCTCAGTGCCTGCAGGAGCTTTGCCGATTGCGCTGCTGAGCAACAGAGCAACTGCCAGTGCGATGATGCCAACAACGATAGAAGTCATTAAGAAACTCAAGACCCTAACCCCTTTCTTTTTATAAAAAAATTTAAAATTTAAAGAGCGAAGTTACGCTCTTTGTAACATAATGAAGAGTCTTCCTAGGCATTAATCTTAGCCAACGCCATAGTAATAACCGCAAACGCAGCACCCAGATAAATGGTGGCTCTCGCCATCAGGGAATCCAGATCGTTGCCCTTGCCAAAAAAAGCACCGTCACTGCCGCCGAAAGTACTGCCCATACCGCCGCCTTTGCCGGACTGCAGCAGAACTGCGCCAATGAGAGCTATGCAAACGATAACTTCAAGAACTATCAAGACAGTTTCAATCACAGAGCTTACCTCCTCACATTTTTGTACCACAGTATTTTACCATAAAAACAGTAAGCTTACAACGTGCTTTTGTAAAATATTTCACATTTTCCTGCTTTTTTTAGATAAAATTTTTGAGCTACAGTGTAAAAGCACAGCTTGGGCTAGAAAGGGCAAAAAAGCGGCACCTTACTTGCACTTTTGCATGCTTTGGGGTACCGCTTAAATCACTAAAATGCTAGCAATGCAGATTATTTAATATTGTAGAAAACCTTCTTGCCGTTGTATTTAGCAGCCTTGCCCAGATCCTCTTCAATGCGCAGCAATTGGTTGTATTTAGCTACGCGGTCGGTACGAGCAGGAGCACCGGTCTTGATTTGGCCTGCGTTTACTGCTACAGCGATATCAGCCAAGGTGGTGTCCTCGGTTTCACCGCTGCGGTGGGAAATGATGCAGGTGTAGCCAGCGCGTTTAGCAGTTTCAATAGCATTAAAGGTTTCGGTCAGAGTACCGATTTGGTTAACCTTAATCAAAATAGCATTGCCAACGCCCTTCTTAATGCCTTCAACCAAGCGTTCTTCGTTGGTTACGAACAGGTCGTCGCCCACCAGCTGTACCTTTTTGCCCAGCTTCTTGGTCAGCTTCTTCCAGCCTTCCCAATCGTCCTCGGCCATGCCGTCTTCGATAGAGATAATAGGATATTTAGCGCACAGGTCTGCCAGATAATCAACCATTTCATCGCTGGTCTTAACCAGGCCCTCGCCAGCCAGATTATATTTGCCATCCTCGTAGAACTCGCTGCTTGCTACGTCCAGAGCAATCATAATGTCCTTGCCGGGTTTATAGCCAGCTTTTTCTACAGCCTCAAGGATAACATCAATAGCTTCAGAGTTGCATTTCAGGTTAGGAGCAAAGCCACCCTCATCACCCAAAGCAGTGCTCAAGCCTTTAGATTTCAGCAAGGCCTTCAAGTTATGATAAATCTCGGTGTTCATGCGCAGGCATTCGCTAAAGGATTTAGCACCTACGGGCATAATCATGAACTCTTGGATATCCACGTTGTTGTCAGCGTGTTGGCCACCATTTAAGATGTTCATCATGGGAACGGGCAGCTCCTTAGCAGCAACACCGCCCAGATACAGGTACAGGGGCAGGCCTACGGAGGAAGCAGCAGCCTTAGCTACAGCCATGGATACACCCAAAATAGCGTTAGCGCCCAAACGACCCTTATTAGGAGTACCATCCAAGCGAATCAAGAGCTCATCGATTTCGGTTTGGCGAGTAGCCTCAAGACCGATAATAGCTTCGGCGATAATATCGTTTACATTATCAACGGCCTTGGTAACGCCCTTACCCATGTAACGTTCAGCATCGCCATCACGCAGCTCCACAGCCTCGTGCACGCCGGTTGAAGCACCGGAAGGAACGGCAGCACGACCAACAGCGCCATCCTCCAAGCAAACCTCAACCTCTACAGTGGGATTGCCACGAGAGTCCAAAATCTCGCGAGCATAAACTTCAGTAATCATTGCCATTTAAAAATCACCTCTATAAAATTCATCCACAAGCCTATTTAATAAGGCTTTTACCAGTCATAGCCTTAGGCTGGGGAATGTGTAAAAGCTCAAGCATGGTCGGCGCAATGTCGGCCAAAATACCCTGCTGCAGTTGATGCTTTTCCTTGCTTACCAAAAGGAAGGGAACAGGATTGGTAGTGTGTGCTGTATTGGGCTTGCCATCAGCCTCTGCCATCTTCTCCAGATTGCCATGGTCAGCACAAATGCAAACGCTACCATCCAAAGAAAGTACCTTTTCCACAATGCGACCGACGCAGTTATCAACCTTTTCCATAGCCTTAATAGCCGCAGCCAGCACACCGGTGTGACCAACCATGTCAGGGTTGGCAAAGTTCAGAATAACTACATCAAACTTATCCTTATCCAGCTCTGCCAAAAGCGCTTGGGTAACCTCCTCCGCACTCATCTCCGGCTGCAAATCATAGGTTGCAACCTTGGGCGAAGGAATAAGGATGCGCTCCTCATTTTTATTGGGCTCCTCCACGCCACCATTAAAGAAGAAGGTAACGTGAGCATATTTTTCTGTTTCTGCAATGCGCAGCTGATGCATACCACGCTCTGCCAAAACCTGGCCCAGAGTATCATCAATGGACTCCGGCGGATAAGCCACAGGTGCTGCAATGGTGGCATCATATTGAGCCATGCAAGCAAAATGCACCGGACGAGCGCTTTGAGGACGCTCGAAATAAGGGAAGTCCTCATCAATTATTGCCCGGGTAATTTCGCGCGCTCTGTCAGGTCGGAAGTTAGCGAAAATCACACCATCACCAGCGGTAATAGTGGCCTCGACGCCTTCGATAGTAAAGGGCACGACAAATTCGTCAGTAACCCCAGCATCGTAGGAAGCTTGGATACCCTCGGTAGCTGAAGCATACTTAGCTCCCTCACCCTTTACTACTGTTGCGTAGGCCTTCGCCAAGCGCTCCCAGCGCTTGTCACGGTCCATAGCGTAGTAGCGACCGCTTACAGTTGCAATTTTCCCCACGCCTATTTTAGCCATCGCAGCTTCCAGCTGCTCCACATAAGTCAGCGCACTTTGGGGCGGTACATCGCGACCATCAAGGAAAGCGTGCACATAAATCTTGGAGAGACCGTGCTTTTGCGCCATTTCCAAAAGGGCGATAATGTGGGTGATGTGACTATGTACACCACCGTCGGACAGAAGGCCCAGCAAATGCAACGCTTTGCCGCTGGCCTTAACCTCATCCATAACCTTCACCAAAACCGGGTTAGTAAAGAAATCGCCATCAGTGATGGATTTGCTGATGCGAGTCAGACTTTGGTAAATAATGCGACCGGAGCCAATATTGAGATGCCCCACCTCGCTATTACCAATCTGCCCTGCGGGCAAGCCCACTTCAAGACCACTAGCCTCCAGCTGGGTGTGAGGGTATTCAGCAAAATATTTATCAAGGTTAGGAGTCTTGGCCAACGTAGCAGCATTACTGCTGCTAGCCGGTGCGATGCCCCAACCATCAAGAATCATTAAAAGTACAGGTTTTTTCATTGTTATTTCTTAAAAGCTACGTACAATGGCAGCAAAACGCTCAGCGTCCAAGGAGGCACCGCCAACCAAAACGCCGTCAATGCCGCTGATATTGAACTCAGCAGCATTCTTTTCGTTTACACTGCCGCCGTAAAGGATACGGATTTGACGCGCTATTTCCGGAGTGAAAATCTTCGCAACCTTCTCGCGAATTAAGCGGCAAACCTCTTGTGCATCCGCAGGAGTTGCTGCCTTGCCACTGCCAATGGCCCAAACAGGCTCATAAGCAATCACCATGTTCACAGCATCCTCAGGAGCAATGCCGCGCAGAGCACTCTTCAGCTGCATATTGATCTTGCGAGCGGTCTTGCCAGCTTCGCGCTCAGCCAAGTTTTCGCCAACGCAGAGCATGGGCTTCAAGCCATTGCGATAAGCAGCAATCATCTTGCTAGCCACAATTTTATCTGTTTCACCAAAAATGGTGCGACGCTCGCTGTGACCAACCATAGCATATTCTGCGCCGATATCAGCAATCATGGGACCGGATACAGCACCGGTGAAGGCACCCTTATCCTCCCAATGGATGTCCTGGGAGCCATAGCCCACATGCTTGCCATCAATAGCATCAGCAACGGTTTCCAGAGCGGTGAAGGGCGGGAAAATTACAACCTCGTTCAAGGTGCCATTGGTTTCCATCACGATGTCTTCAGCCAGCTCCACAGCCTCGCCCACGGTCTTGTGCATCTTCCAGTTACCAGCAATCATCTTGCGACGCAGGTCGTCCAAGGCGGCAACGCCAGGCAGCACCTTACCTTCCAAGTATTCCAGGGAGGCGCCACCACCGGTGGAGATGTGGGAAATACGCTTAGCAAGGCCCAGCTTTTCGATAGCAGCAACGCTGTCGCCACCGCCTACGATGCTAATAGCGCGGCTCTTAGCCACGGCCTTAGCCACAGCCTCGGTGCCCTTGCAGAAGGCATCCATTTCAAAAACGCCCATGGGGCCGTTCCACACAATCATCTTCGCATCAGCCAGTGCTGCAGCATAAGCCTTAGCAGTTTCTGTGCCGATATCAAGAGCCATGCACTCTTGGTTCAGAGCCTTCACGCCCTGGGTTGCATGCTTGGCATCAGCTGCAAAAGCTTCGGCCATCACCAAATCGGTAGGCAGCAAAAGCTTTACATTATTCTTTTTAGCCTTGGCAATAAGCTCCTTAGCTAAATCAATCTTATCCTCTTCCACAAGGGATTTGCCCATAGCGCAGCCCTCAGCAGCTAGGAAGGTGTTAGCCATACCGCCACCGATAAGCAGGGTATCAACCTTATCCAGCAAATTGCTGATCACACCAATCTTGTCGCTAACCTTAGCGCCACCGATAATGGCAGCAAAGGGATGCAGGGGCTCGGTTACAGCGCGGCCCACATATTCAATTTCCTTTTCCAGTAGGAAACCGGCAGCAGCAGGCAGGAAATGAGTTACGCCCTCAACGGAAGCATGCGCACGATGGGATACGCCGAAGCCATCGTTCACATACAAATCTGCCAAGGAAGCCAGCTGTTCAGCAAATTCCATATCGTTCTTTTCTTCTTCCTTGTGGAAGCGCAGGTTTTCTAACAGCAGGATGTGGCCGGGCTTCAGCTTTTTAGCAGCAGCCTTAGCATCAGCGCCTACACAATCGGGAGCAAAGAGAATTTTCTTGCCCAACAGCTTGCCCAAATGCTTAGCCACGGGAGCCAAGCTGTATTTGGGGTTCACTTGTCCTTTAGGACGACCAAGATGTGCCATCAAAATAACGGCAGCCTTCTTGTCCAAAAGGTATTGAATAGTATCCAAGGACGCACGAATACGAGTGTCATCGGAAATTTTGCCTTTATCATCAAAGGGTACATTGAAATCTACACGCACCAGCACCTTTTTGCCGGCTACATCTAAATCGCGTACAGTTTTCTTATCCACGAATAACTATCTCCTTTATTACAGGCCTTTTTTAGCAATGTAGTTAGCCAAATCAACTACGCGGTTGGAATAACCCCATTCATTGTCATACCAAGAAACAACCTTAGCCATGCGCGGGCCAACCATCATGGTGGAGAGACCGTCAACGATGGAGCTCAGCGGGCAGCCATTGTAATCCTTGGAAACCAGAGGCAGCTCGTTATAGCCCATAATGCCCTTCAATTCGCCTTCAGCAGCTTCCTTCAGAGCAGCATTGATTTCTTCAGCGGTGGTATCGGTTTTTAACAGAACAGTCAAGTCGGTGATGGAAACGTTAGGAGTAGGAACGCGCATTGCAAAGCCATTCAATTTGCCCTTCAATTCCGGCAGAACCAGAGCTACAGCCTTAGCTGCACCGGTGGTGGTGGGGATAATGGAGCAAGCAGCTGCACGAGCGCGGCGCAAATCCTTGTGAGGCAGGTCCAAAATCTTTTGATCGTTAGTATAGGAGTGAACGGTGGTCATCAAGCCGCTTTCAATACCAAATTTGTTCAGCAATACCTTGGTGAAAGGAGCCAAGCAGTTGGTGGTGCAGGAAGCATTGGAGATGATATTGTGTTTTTCAGGATCATATTTTTCTTGGTTAACGCCCATAACGATAGTAATATCTTCGCCTTTAGCAGGAGCAGAGATGATTACCTTTTTAGCGCCAGCTTCCAGATGAGCTTTAGCTTTAGCAGCTTCGGTGAAGCGACCAGTGGATTCAACTACGATGTCTGCTCCAACCTCGCCCCAAGGAATCTTAGCCGGATCAGGAGATGCAAATACGGGGATTTTTTTGCCATCAACAACAATATTATTGCCTTCACAGGAAATTTCATGGTCATAGATACCATGTACAGAGTCATATTTCAGCAGATGAGCCAGAGCAGCGCAATCGCCCAAATCGTTAATACCAACGATCTCAACCTCATGGTTTACGAAAGCTACACGGAAAACCTCGCGACCAATACGTCCAAAACCATTAATACCAATTTTTGTCATAATAATTTCCTCCTTAGTTTTTCAAGAGTTTTCTTATTTATTGCACTGATGTGCTGGTTAACTATTTTCTTTGTCCATCCGCAAAATTTCTGTGGCTGCTGCTTCGTCCGTGACCAAAATATCTTGACGAGAAGCACGAATTACAGATAAAATTGCTGCCGCCTTGGACTTACCTCCGGCAATGCCGATGATAGTGCCAATGTGCTGCAAATCCTGCAGCATTAGGCCTGCGTTATTAGTCATATAAACCTGCGTGCCATCTAAGGCACAGTATTGGCCAAAGGCTTCACCCACGGCACCGGCTTCTTCCAGCTTAGCTATAAGCTCCGGAGCTAAACGTCTGTGGCGAGCCATGACGCTTGCACGCCCCACACCATGAACCAAAATATCTGCCTTTTTGATGATATCCACAACGGAGCGCACACCCACATCCTCTTTAAGAATACTATTCAAGATATCCTCGCTCACGCAGTCTGGAACATATAGCTGACGATAAGATGCGCCAAGCTTTTGGGCCAAAACAGTGGCAATAGTATTAGCCTGTAGCTCCACATTGTCTCCCAGCCCACCACGAGCAGGCACAACCACGGTATTAGGCTGTGAGCCTGTTAAATTGGCAGCCATAGCCGCCATGGTAGTACCACCGCTGACCGCCACAATATGGCGCTGTCCATCACTTAAAAGCTTGCTCAAAATATGCGCAGCGGTACGACCTATTTCACGCTTGACAACCTCCTCTTGGTCGGAATCGCCAGGTAAAATAACTACGCGACCAATCTTCAACGTATCGCTAAGGGCCTTTTCCAGAAAGGATATGTCCTGAAGCTTGCGCACATAATCAGCGAGCTCTTTAAGAATATCAGCACCCTCGTCAGTAACGCTCATGCCACTGGCCGAAAAGGCCAACAGACCGCTTTTCTTGAGAAAATCAACCTGTGCCCTGAGCACGCGCTCGCTAAGCCCAAGCTTACCAGCCAAGGCACGCCTACCAATGGGGGATTCGTGGCTCACCTGACGCAGAATTTGGTAACGCTGCACCAAAAGGTCCGTCAGCTCTGGCACAATTTTCTTCTGTAAATTAATAATGCTATCCATATTTTCCCTCGGCACATTTTTGTCCCTCGTGGAACTTTTTGTGTCCCACGAACTAAATACAAATAAAAATATTCACACTATCTACTGCTTAGTATAGCATACTCTATTGAATAAATAAAGCATACAGAAAGATTTTTTCAAAAAATTTTACTTTTGATTAGCAATATCTAACTTGGTTTACAGTTTATAAAGAAAGCCCCTGCGTTCCCGCAGAGGCTGACAAGAAATGTGCTATTTAAAAGCCGTTTTGTTATTTGCTGATTACTTCTGCACCAAAGGGAAGCAGTGCCAGCTTAGCCAATTTAAAATGCTGCAGGCCAAAGGGAATACCAATAATGGTGCAGCACAAAATTAAACCGAATGTTACATGCGCCACAGCTAACTCAAAGCCACCAAAAATAAGCCACAGAATATTGAGCAAAAATTTACCGGCCCCACCGCCATATTGAATTTCCTTACCAAAGGGGAATAAGCTTAACGTCGCAAATTTAAAGCACTGCATACCCACAGGAATGCCAATAATTGTTATGCACCATAACAAACCGACGAATGCCCAACCGCAGGCAGTAAAAAAGCCGCCGAATAAAAACCAAATAATGTTACCCAAAACGCTCATAAAGTCACATCCTTTCTAAAGCTAACTGTCACAACTGCATCTATTATAACAAAACTAATAGAATAATCATAGAAGATTATTGAAAGAATTTGTGAATAATGAGTAATTAGAATTCAAGCTGTGTCATTGATCTCAAAAATGAGTAATTAGTAAGTGGCCTGCTCGCAAGTAAAGCTCGCTGGCCGCTTACTAATTACTCATTTTTGCTTTACAAAAGTTGAGAGCTATCTATGTCATCAGTCGGCTCGGAATGAGCAATTACTAATTAGAATGCGAGCTGTGATTTTTAGCAAATGAGTGGCTTGGTACAATGGCCTCAAGGGTTCGAAAACGTTTATTGTTCTGCGAGACAAATAGTACCCCGCAGAGGCCAATTGAACCCCACGAAATTTGCGTTAAGCCCCCAAGGGGACAACTCCCTGCACAAATTCTGCTGCGTGCGCGGCACTTGCACAATTTGGCGACTCGTTTGAAAATCACCGCGAGCAGGCTAATTAGTAATTGCTCGTTATGTTTTTACAAATGAGGCGACTCGGCAGCCAGGCCTGCGGCCTGTTCGTAAAACAAATGTGGCAGCTATCTATCACGC